>DATCLC010000058.1:0-34642 GCA_036564135.1 Solirubrobacterales bacterium | reverse complement strand
GAACATCTCGGTCGGGATGCCGAGCGCCTCGTAGATCAGGCCCGAGTAGAAGTCGACGTTCGGGTAGAGCTTGCGCGAGGTGAAGTACTCGTCGTCGAGAGCCCGCTTCTCGAGCTCGGTGGCGATGTCGAGCAGCGGGTTCGGCTGCGTGGCGTCGAGCACCTCGTCGACGTGCTTGCGGATGATCCGCGCGCGCGGGTCGTAGTTCTTGTAGACGCGGTGGCCGAAGCCCATGAGCCGCTCCTCGCGGTTCTTCACGCGCTCGAGGAAGTCCGGGACGTTCTCGACCTTCTCGATGCGGCGCAGCATCCGCAGGACCGCCTCGTTCGCCCCGCCGTGCAGCGGGCCGTAGAGCGCGGCGACGCCGGCGGCGACCGCCGAGTAGGGGTCGACCTGCGAGGAGCCGACCACGCGGACCGCGTTCGTCGAGCAGTTCTGCTCGTGGTCGGCGTGGAGGATGAACAAGACGTCGAGTGCGCGTGCGAGCCGCGGGTCCGGCTCGTACTTGAGCTCGGTCATCTTGAACATCATCGAGAGGAAGTTCTCCGTGTAGGAGAGGTCGTTGTCCGGATAGACGTACGGCAGGCCGCGGTTGTGCCGGTAGGCGAAGGCGGCGAGCGTCGGCATCTTGGCGATCAGCCGGACGGCCGCCATGTAGCGCTCCTCGGGGTCGTCGATGTTCTTCGCCCCGGGGTAGAACGTCGAGAGCGCGCCGACGGTCGCGAGCAGCATGCCCATCGGGTGCGCGTCGTAGCGGAAGCCCTCGACGAAGACCTTGAGGTTCTCGTGTACGAACGTGTGGTGCGTGATGTCGTGTACCCACCGCTCCAGCTGCGGCTTCGTCGGCAGCTCACCGTAGATGAGGAGGAACGCGACCTCGAGGAAGGTCGACTTCTCGCAGAGCTGCTCGATCGGGATGCCGCGGTGCTGCAGGATCCCCGCCTCGCCGTCGATGTAGGTGATCGAGGAGCGGCACGAGGCCGTGTTGGTGAACGCCGGGTCGTAGGCCATCAACCCGAAGTCGTCCTCGTTCACCTTGATTTGCCGCAGATCCATGGCGCGGATCGTCTCGTCGGTGATCTCGACCTCGTAGGAGCGGCCGGTGCGGTTGTCCGTGATCGTCAGCGTGTTCTTGCCGTCGGCTACCGCGACGTCTCCCGCCTCTTGCTGGGTGTTCTGGTCACTCAAGTCTTGGTTCTCCTTCTTCTATCCCTCGCGGTGATTCTCGCAGCTACCCCCCGCGCGCGCCGGGAAGCCGCCGGCGGCGGGGCTGGCGTGTCGGGCTTGCTCCGCCTGACTGTAGGAAAAGCGCGCCGGGCTACGCCCGGAGCTCGATGGGGCGCTCCTCGAACTGCGTGATCTCGAGCAGCTCGCGGAAGCGCTCCTCGATCTCCGCCGCGGTGAGCTCGCGCACGCGCTCGGTGCCGAAGCGCTCGACGTTGAACGACGCGACGACCGTCCCGTAGGCCATCGCGCGCCGCAGCTCGGCGGTGGTCAGCTCGCTGCCATGGCCGTCGAGGTAGCCGAGGAACCCGCCGGCGAAGCTGTCGCCCGCGCCGGTCGGGTCGCGCACGTCCTCGAGCGGGATGCCCGGCAGGCCGAAGAACCCGTCCTCCGTGAACAGCGCCGCGCCGTACTCGCCCTGCTTGGCGACGACGATCCGCGGGCCCATCGCCATGACCGCCTTGGCGGCGCGCGCCAGGTTGGGCTCGCCGGTGAGCATCCGGATCTCGGCGTCGTTGAGGATCACGCAGTCGACCTCGCCGATCGCGGCGACCAGCGAGTCGCGCGCCGTGTCGATCCAGAGGTTCATCGAGTCGAGCGCGGCGAAGCGCGCCCCGGCGCACTGGGCGCGCACCTGGCGCTGCAGCTCCGGCTGGATGTTCCCGAGGAAGAGGACGTCGGCCTGGGCGGCACCGTCGTTGAGCTTCGGCTCGAAGTCGGCGAACACCCCGAGCTGGGTGTCGTCGGTGTGGGCGACGTTCAGGTCGTGCTCATAGTGGCCGCGCCAGAAGAAGGTCCGGCCGCCCTCGATCCGCTCGATCGCACTGGTGTCGATGCCTCGCGACTCGAGCAGCTCCGTGTGCTCCTCGCCGAAGTCGTCGCCGACCGGGCCGACGACGTGCACGTCGGTGAAGAAGCTCGCCGCCAGGGCGAAGTGCACCGCGGACCCGCCGAGCATGCGCTCGCGCTCGCCGAACGGCGTGCGGACGGTGTCGAAGGCGATGCTCCCGACGACGGTAAGGGACACGGCGCGGCAGCGTAGCGCTCCGCGTGCCGGAACGCGCCGGAACCGGCCGCTGATCCGCCCGACGCTGTAGCCTCAGGGAAGCTCGAGATCGTGATCGGCGGCGCTATCTGCCGTCCGAGGCGCGTCGAGCCCTACGACACCGCCGCCCGGCGAACCGAGGGCGAGCTCCTCCTCGATCCAGACGCTTGACGGCGAACCTCCAACAGAAACGAACTTCCGATGAGCTCATTCCGTGAGCTTGGCCTCAACGAGCAGATCCTGACCGCACTCGACGAGCTGGGCTTCGAGGAGCCCACGCCGATCCAGGAGCGCGCGATCCCTCCGCTCCTGCAGGGCTATGACGTGATCGGCCAGGCGCAGACCGGCACCGGCAAGACGGCCGCGTTCGGGCTGCCGCTGCTCCAGTACGTGGACCCCAGCTCCGACGAGCTGCAGGCGATCGTGCTGACGCCCACGCGCGAGCTCTGCATCCAGGTGACGCAGGCGCTGCGCTCCTACGCCGAGCACCTCGACATCGAGATCGTCGCGGTCTTCGGCGGGCAGCCGATCGCTCAGCAGGCGCCGCGGCTGCGCGCGGGCGCGCAGGTGGTCGTCGCGACGGTCGGGCGCATGATGGATTTGATCTCGCGCCACATCATCGTGCTCACGGCGGCCCGCTTCGTGGTCCTCGACGAGGCCGACGAGATGCTCGACCTCGGGTTCATCGAGGACGTCGAGAAGATCCTGCGGATGTGCCCCGCCGGCCGCCAGACTGCGCTGTTCTCGGCCACGATGCCAGCCCCGATCGCGCGGCTCGCCGAGCGGCACATGTTCCACCCGGTGACGATCAAGGTCACCCCGAAGCAGCTCACGGTCGACGCGATCGAGCAGGCGTACGTGGTCACGTCGGCGCGCGACAAGGTCAAGCGGCTGCGCGAGGTGCTGCGGGCCGAGGACCCCGAACAGGCGATCATCTTCTGCCGCACGAAGGTCGGCGCGGCGCGCCTCGACGAGCAGCTGCGCGCCGCGGGCCTGCGCTGCAAGGCGCTCCACGGCGACATGAGCCAGGGCCAGCGCGACGGGGTGATGATCCAGTTCAAGGAGCACAAGCTGCCCCTGCTGGTCGCGACCGACGTCGCCGCGCGCGGGCTCGACATCGAGCACGTCACGCACGTGATCAACTACGACATCCCGGGCTCGACGGAGACCTACGTGCACCGCATCGGCCGCACCGGGCGCGTCGGCCGGACGGGCCGCGCGATCACGTTCATCACGCCCGACCAGGAGCGCGACCTGCGGCGAATCGCCAAGGAGGCGAAGACGACGATCGGCGAGTGGGAGCCGCCCGAGGAGCGCATCGAGCACGCCCCGCGTCCGCGCCGGCGCGACCACGAGCGCGAGGAACGGCGGCCCGAAAGCGCCGAGCGCAACGGCGTGGCGAAGCTGTTCGTCAACCGGGGCAAGCGCAGCGGGATCGACCCGGACGACGTGCGCTGGGCGCTCGAGGAGGGCGCCGTCGTCCCCGGCGACGCGATCAAGCGCATCGAGGTGCTCGATCGCTTCTCGTTCGTCGAGCTTCCCCCCGAGCACGCCGAGCTCGCGGTCGAGCGCCTCGACGGCACCAAGCTCAAGGGCAAGCAGATCCGCGTCGAGTACGCGCGGAGCTGAAGGCGCCCGCCCACGCGGCGCGCTTCGTTAGGGGCGGTTAAGCCATCCGTGTCATCCTCGCGCGCGTGACCGTCGCCGCATCCACGGACAAGCCGCGCCGCAGCCGGGCGCGCTCGCTGTTCGAGACAGTCTTCGTCGTCGCGCTCGCGATCGGCCTCGCGGTCGGCATCCAAGCGGCGGTCGCCAAGCCGTACAAGATCCCGTCGGAGTCGATGGTGCCGACCCTGGAGGTGGGCGAGCGCGTGATCGTCGACCGGGTGAGCTACCGGTTCAGCGAGCCCGAGATCGGAGACATCGTGGTCTTCCAGCCGCCGGTGGGCGCCGAGCCTTCGCACGCGGGCCGCGCCTGCGCGGTGGCGCGCGAACCGGGGCAGGCTTGCCCGAAGGCGTGGCCCGAGCGCTCCGACGGCGTGCCGTTCATCAAGCGCATCGTCGCGGGGCCCGGCGACCGGCTCGCGATCCGCGACGGGCACCCGGTGGTGAACGGCGTCGCGGCCGAGGAGGACTTCGTGCGCGGGTGCGGCGGCGCGCCGGACTGCGATCTCCCCAGCGAGATCGTGATCCCCGAGGGCCACTACTTCATGCTGGGCGACAACCGCGGCGCGAGCCTTGACAGCCGCGCCTGGGGGCCCGTCCCGAAGGAGTGGATCATCGGCCGCGCGTTCCTCGCGTACTGGCCGCTGGACCGGATCGGCGGGCTGTAGCGCCCAGGGCGCCCGCGCGCCGCCATAAGCTTGCGCGCGCCATGGTGCCCGCCCTCGTCCTCGCGGTCGTCTACCTCGTCTGGGCGCCGCCGAGCGCCGACCTCGCGGCGCAGGCTTTCCGCACCCACGTGTTCGCCGAGCACGGCTTCGAGGTGTGGACCAACGCTTGGTACTCGGGGATCCACCTGCCCGGTTACAGCCTGCTGTTCACGCCGCTCGCCGCGCTGCTCGGTGAGCGCGTCACCGGCGCGCTCGCCGTGGTCGCGACGGCGTGGTGCTTCGAGCGGCTGGTGCGCCCTCGCTACGGCGATCGCGCCCGCCTCGCCGCGTGGCTCTTCGGCGCTGGCGCTGCCGCCAACCTGTTCACCGGCCGGCTGACGTTCGCGCTCGGGCTGGCGCTC
Organism: Solirubrobacterales bacterium; assembly: GCA_036564135.1. GTDB lineage: Bacteria > Actinomycetota > Thermoleophilia > Solirubrobacterales > 70-9 > RSA11. Next base: position 29,639 of record DATCLC010000058.1, on the reverse strand, counting down.
GCGATCGCGGCGCTGCTCGCGCTCGACCGGCGGCGCGAGGTTGCCGCCGGCGTGCTCGCCGCGCTGAGCACGTTCGGCAGCCCGGTCGCCGGGCTCTTCGTCGTCTTCGCCGGAGGCGTGCTGTTCCTCGCGGGCCACCGCAGGCAGGGCCCGATCCTCGCCGTGCCCGCGGCCGCCGCGATCGGGGTGGCGGCCTTCGGCTTCCCGACCGGCGGCGTCGAGCCGTTCGTCGCCAACACGTTCACGCTGATCGTCCCGGGCTGCCTGCTGGTTTTCCTGGTGCTGCCGCGGGAGGAGCGCACGCTGCGGCTGGGCGCCCTGCTCTACCTGGCGATGTGCGTCGCGCTGTTTGCGATCGACACGCCGGTCGGGGGCAACGCGACGCGGCTCGGCTCGCTCGCGGCGGCGCCGCTGGTGGCGCTCGCCTGGGGCAGGCGGCCGGCGCTGCTCGTGGCCGCGGCGCTCGTGCCGCTCGTCTACTGGCAGTGGGTGGCGCCGGTGCGCGACCTGACCGACGCGGTGGGGGAGCCGTCGGTCGAGCGCACCTACTACGAGCCGCTGCTGGAGGAGCTCGACCGGCGCGCGGACTCAGACCCCTTCCGCGTTCACGTGACGCCCACGCGCAACCGCTGGGAGGCGAACTACGTGGCGCGAGAGTACCCGCTCGCGCGCGGCTGGCTGCGCCAGGCAGAGGCCGATGACTTCGAGCTCTTCCAGGACGGCGACCTCACCCCTGAGGCCTACCGGGAGTGGCTCGGCGAGCACGCGGTGCGCTTCGTCGCCGTGCCCACCCGCGCGGAGCCCGACTACCTCGCCGAGGACGAGATCGAGCTCCTGCGCGCGGGCGTGCCGGGGGTCGAGGCCGTCTGGGAGGCGGAGGGCTGGGAGCTCTACGAGGTGGACGACCCGGCCCCGCTCGCCGACCCGCCCGCGCGCGTGGTGGAGCTCGGCGACGACTCGTTCGAGCTCGCCGGGCCGCCGGGCGAGCACGTCGTGCGCGTCACGCCCTCGCCCTACTGGCGCGTGACCGCCGGGGAGGGCTGCGTGCGCGCCGACGGCGACCGCCTCGTGGTGGAGCTGGAGCGCGGGCCGCTGCGGGCGGAGGCGGACTTCTCGCTCGCGGGACTCTGGCGCGCGCTCACCCGGCGGGACGCTGCGGTGTGCTCGGCCTGAGCCCGAGGCCGAAGAGCTCCTCGAGGCGCGCGAGCGTCGCTTGCGTGTCGCGGTGCAGGATCCCCGTCATCCCCACTGCCTCGGCGCCTTCGACGTTCTCGCGCAGATCGTCGACGAAGACGGCTTCGCCCGGATCCACCGCGAGGCGCTCGCAGGCGAGCCGGTAGATCTCGGGCTGCGGCTTGTGCAGGCCGACCTCGCCGGAGATCACGGTGGCGTCGAAGAGATCGAGCGGCGCGCGGTCGTAGATGCCCATCCCCCACGAGTTCGTGATCAGGCCGGTGCGCACGCCGGCCGCGCGCGCTGCGCGCACCGCGCCGAGCATCCCCTCGTCGGGTCGCACGCCGCTGAACATCCGCGCGATCAGGCCCTCGTGGCGAGTTGTGCCGAGCAGCGGCGCAAATCGGCGCTCGAACTCCTCGTCCGAGATCGCGCCGGTCTCGAGCTGCCGGAGCAGAGCGAGCGCCTCGCCGCCCTCTCGGAAGAGCTTGAGCACGGCGTCCGGGTCGAGGCCCTCGCCCCGGCAGAAGGCGGCGAAGGACTCCCAGATGTTCGTGGTGAGCACGCCGCCGTAGTCGACGAGGAGCGCGCGCGGCGGATTAGTGTTCGCGGCCATGGGAGAGGAGCAGGCTAGCCACGACGCGGCGGCCGCGATGCCGGAGGGGATCGACGGGCCGCGGGTCGAGGCGTGGTTCCGGCGGGAGATCCCGGCCGCCGAGCCGCCGCTGCGGTTCGAGCGGATCTCGGGCGGCCACTCCAACCTCACCTACGCGGTGACCGACGCGCGCGGCGCGCGCTGGGTCCTGCGGCGTCCACCGCTCGGCAAGCGGCTCGGCTCAGCGCACGACATGGGCCGTGAGCACCGGGTTGTTTCGGCGCTCGCGGACACGCCGGTGCCCGTCGCGCCGGTCGCCGGGTTCTGTGCGGACGAGGGGGTGAACGGCGCCCCGTTCTACGTCATGGAGTTCGTCGAGGGGCCGGTGCTGCGCACAAAGGCGGACGCGGAGGAGCGCTTCGACGAGGCGCAGCGGCGGGCGATCGGCGAGCGCATCGTCGACACGCTCGTCGAGATCCACGCGGTCGACCCGGACGCGGTGGGGCTTGGCGACCTCGGCCGCAAGGAGGACTACGTCGCGCGCACCCTGCGGCGCTGGAGCGGGCAGTGGGAGAAGTCGCGTACGCGTGAGCTGCCGCTGGTCGACGAGGCGCACCGGCGTCTGGCCGAGCGGATCCCCGAGCAGGGGCCGGCGACGATCGTCCACGGGGACTACCGGCTGGACAACGTGATCCTCTCGCCGGCGGGCGAGGTGGCCGCGGTCGTCGATTGGGAGCTCTGCACGCTGGGCGACCCGCTCGCCGACGTGGGGCTGCTGATCGTGTACTGGGCCGAGGAGGGCGACGAGCTCCTGCCGCTCGCCGAGCCGGGCACGATGGCGGCGGGGTTCCCCTCGCGCGAGCAGGTGAAGCGGCGCTACGCGGAGCGCTCCGGGCGCGACCTCGGCGAGATCGACTTCTACGTCGCGCTCGCCTACTGGAAGCTCGCGATCATCCTCGAGGGCGTCTACGCGCGCTACTCGGCGGGGCAGTACGGGGCCGATGCCGCGGCCCAGGAGGCGCTGGCGCAGTTCGCGCGCACCGTGGAGCGCCTGGCGGAGGCGGCCAGCGAAGCGGTCGACCGGCTGCCGTAGGTGCGACTTGGGTCAAATGGCCCGGTGACGCGGGCGCGGCCTGCCTATGCGATCGCGCGCCTTGTCAACTACCCAGATCGGGGGATGGATGCGAAAGACGGCAGCGATCGCGGCGTTCTGCGCGTTCGCGCTGGTGCTTTGCATCGGCGTGGCGCATGCGGGCAAGACCTACAACACGTACGTTTCCTGGGGGTACGGCGAGAACGAGAACGGCAGGATCCGCAGCATCTTCGGGTGGGTCGAGGCTTCGCAGAGGAAGAAGCCCTGCGAGGAGAAGCGCAGGGTTGTCATCTTCAGGAAGCAGAAGGGGGGCAGGAACAAGCGGCTGGGCGCCGTGCGGACCGGGAACCTGATCGACAACCGGTTCGAGCTTGAGTTCGCCAAGCCGCAGAAGCCGGGCCGCTACTTCGTGCGCGTCCCGAAGAAGAAGATCGGCAAGCGAGCCGTCTGCAAGGCGACCAAGAGCGACGTCCGCAAGCTGCCCTAATCGGGTCGTGAGCCGGTCCGGGGGGCGGTGGGCGCGGTGCCGCCGGCCTCCGCGGCCCGCTTGGCCCAGTGGTTGAGCTCGCGGCGGGCGACGACCATCTTGTGGACCTCGTCGGGACCGTCGGCGATGCGCAGCATGCGGCTGTAGCGCCACATGCCCGCGAGCGGGGTGTCGTCGGACATGCCGAGCGAGCCGTGGACCTGGATCGCCCGGTCGAGCACGTCCATGACGACGTTCGCGGCCACGACCTTGATCATCGAGATCTCGCGGCGGGCGGCCTTCTTCCCCTCGGCGTCGATCTTCCAGGCCGCCTTCATGGTGAGCAGCCGGGCCTGCTCGATCTCCATGCGCGAGCGCGCGACCATGTCCTGCACGAACTGCTTGTCGGCGAGCTTGCCGCCGAACGCCTCCCGCTCGTTGGCGCGTCTGCACATCAGCTCCAGCGCGCGCTCGGCGGTGCCGATCGCGCGCATGCAGTGGTGGATGCGCCCGGGGCCGAGGCGGTCCTGGGCGATCACGAAGCCCGCCTGGCGCGGGCCGAGCAGGTTGCCCGCCGGCACGCGGCAGTCCTCGTAGCGGATCTCGCAGTGGCCGGGCCCGCCGTCGTGGCCCATCACCGGGATCGGCCGCACCAGGTTGAAGCCCGGCGCGTCGGTGGGGACGATGATCATCGAGGCGCGCGCGTAGGGAGGCGCCTCGGGGTCGGTCACGACCATCGCGATCGCGAAGGCGGCGCCGACGGCACCCGACGTGAACCACTTGTGGCCGTTGATCACCCACTCGTCGCCGACCAGCTCGGCGCGCGCCTGGATGGACGTCGGGTCGGAGCCTGAGACCTCGGGCTCGGTCATCGAAAAGCACGAGCGGATCTCGCCCTCGAGCAGGGGCTCGAGCCAGCGCTCGCGCTGCTCGTCGGTGCCGTGCTCGGCGAGGATCTCCATGTTGCCCGTGTCCGGGGCCGCGCAGTTGAAGACCATCGGGGCGACCGCGGGCGAGCGGCCCATCTCCTCGCAGAGCACCCCGTACTCCCAGTTGGTGAGCCCCGGCCCGTAGCGCTCGTCGGGCATGAACAGGTTCCACAGGCCCTCGGCCTTCGCCCGCGCGCGCAGCTCGCGCAGGATCTCCGGGTAGGCGACGTCCCTGCCGGGGCGGACCTCCTCGTCGAGCGCGCGCAGGGCCTCCATCTCGACCGGGTAGACGTGCTCGTCCATGAAGGCGCGCACGCGCTCGCGCAGCTCCTCGACGCGCGGGGTCAGGGAGAAGTCCACGCCGCGAACACTAATCCCGCGCCCGAGCGAGGCGCGACGGCGCGCCGGCTCACCCCCGTGCTATGGCCCGCCAGGCAGCCCCGCCGACCGTGCGATTCCGCTGCTATGCGAAACGTTTTCGCACGCTCGGCGCGGTGGGTGGGCGCTTGGCGCGCGCCGTGCGGTGTCGGCGAGAGGCGTTCGGCGGGGAGTGGGTCTGCGCGGGTGTCGCTCGGAAGGGGACAGCGGTTATCCGGCTAGTTACGATGTGTGTGTACACGCAACTACTTTTCCGGGAAGGCAGGTACGCCCTTTGGCGCCGCGCATCACAGCAACGCTCTTCACGGATCCGGGGTGCCCGTTCGCCTACTCGTTCCGGCCCGCCGAGGCGCGGCTGCGCTGGCGCTTCGGCGATCAGATCGAGTGGCGGCTGCGCATGATCGGGCTGAGCGAGAGCGCCGAGGAGTACGCGGAGCGCGGGTTCACCCCGGCGATGGTCGCCAACTCCAACCGCGAATTCGCGCGCCGCTACGGCATGCCGTTCGCGTTCGCGGTGAAGCCCCGCGTGCCGAGCACCTCACGCGCGTGCCGCGCGGTGATCGCCGCGCGCGAGCTGGACCCGCGCCTGGGCGAACGGGCCCTGCGCGCCCTGCAGCACCTGGCGTTCACGACTGCCGGCCTGCTCGACAGCGACGATGATCTGCGTGCGGCGCTCGAGCGCGTCCCGGGGCTGGACGCCGGGGCGGTCGTGGCGCGGATCGACGACGACGACGTCGTCGCAGCGTACGAGGCCGACCGCGCCGCGGCGCGCTCGGCGGCCGGCACCGGCGCGGCGGCCCAGGGGCGGACGGCGACCGCGCCGGAGGGCGAGCGTTACACCGCGCCCACGGTCTTCTTCGAGCGGCCCAACGGTACGAGCCTTCTGGTGGGCGGCTTCCAGCCGTTCGAGGCGTACGACACCGCGCTCGCCAACCTCGACCCCGACCTCGAGCGCCGGCCCGCGCCCGAGGATGCGCTCGAGGTGCTCGAGGAGTTCCCGTACGAGCTCTCGACCGCCGAGGTCGCGGCTGTCCTGCTGCGCAGCGACTTGGCGGAGACCGACATCCCGGGAGTTGCGAAGAGGCTGGCGGAGCTGGCGGAGCAGGGCCGCGTCATCGGCGAGATCGCGGGCTCCGACGTCCTTTGGCGGCTGCCGCGCGCGGCCGAGCGCCGCGACGCCGGACGCGAGGCCGAGCTTTCGGGGGTCGCGTGATGAGGGTCGACGTCTGGGTCGACGTCGCGTGCCCGTGGTGCTACATCGGCAAGCGCCGGCTGGAGCGCGCGATCGAGGCGCTGGCCCCCGAACCGGTCGAGGTCGTCTGGCGCTCCTACCAGCTCGCGCCTGACGCGCCGCGCTTCGGCGAGCCGGGAGCCGGTGGCCTCGCCGAGGAGTACCTGGCGCGGAAGTTCGGGGTCGGCCTCGCTGGCGCCCGCGAGATGAACGCCCGGGTCAGCGCCCTCGCCGCGGCGGAGGGACTCGAGTACCGGCTCGACCGCTCCCGCCACACCAACACGTTCGACGCGCATCGGCTGATCCAGGCGGCGAGGGAGGCAGGCGCCGCCGACGGGCTGGTCGAGGTTTTCTTCCGCGCCCAGTTCACCGACGGCGCGCGGCTCGACGATCCCGCCGTGCTGAGCGAGCTCGCAGAGGACGCGGGCATGGACCGCGACGTCGCCCTGCGCGTGCTGGGGGGAGACGAGTACGCGGACGCCGTGCATGCCGACATCCGGGAGGCCGCGGTTCGCGGCGCCCAGGGCGTCCCGTTCTTCGTGATCGAGAACGGGCTCGGGATCACCGGCGCGCAGCCCGCGGAGCTCCTCGCCCAGCGCATGCGCGCCGTCGCGGACGCCGACAGGGGATCCGCGGCCGCGGCCTAGGGCGCTCAGCGGGCTTCGTTAGCCCCCGGGGTCGGCGCCAGTGGCCGGGGCGGGCTCGCGCCGCTTTGCCTCGCCGCGGTGGCTGATGATCTGCGCGGCGAACAGCGCGCCCATCATGACCGCCGCGATCGCGACCGCGGGCGCGACCACGCTCGGGTCGCCCTCCTTCGCGATCAGCGTGCTGCCCGAGGCGACCAGTACCACGCCGAGCGCGAAGCGCAGGAAGCCCTGCGGCGCCTTGACGGCGAGGTTGGAGCCGATGATCACGCCGGGGATCGAGCCCAGCAGGATGTTGCCGGCGAGGCCGAAGTCGATGTTGCCGCCCACCCAGTGCGCGGCGCCGGCCGCCCAGAGCAGGACGGCGGCGTGGAAGACGTCGGTGCCGACGACCCGCTGCGGGGTGAGCTGGAAGATCGCGATGAGCGCGATCGCGATCAGCGTGCCGCTGCCCGCGGAGGTCAGGCCGATCACGAACCCGCACGTGACGCCGGTGAGGACCGCGGCGATGATGTGGCGCCGGTAGAGGTGCATCGCCTCGCGCTCGGCGATCACGTCCTTGAGGAAGATCGAGCGCAAAAGCGTGGCGATGCCGACCACGAGCAGGGCGCCGCCGAGCATGCCGAGCACGAGCTTGTCCAGGTCCTCGCCGTAGCGCTGCTGGAGCATCTCGATCACCCAGACGCCGACGATCGCCGAGGGAACGCTGCCGACCGCCATCCAGAAGGCGATGCCGCGGTGCACGGTGCGCAGCCTCAAGTGCTGGTAGCCGCCCACGGTCTTGGTGATCGCGGCGTAGAAAATGTCGGTGCCGATCGCGGTTACCGGGCTGATGCCGAAGATCAGGATCAAGAGCGGCGTCATCAGCGAGGCACCGCCCATGCCGGTCATGCCCACCAGCAGGCCGATGCCGAAGCCGAAGAAGACGATCGCGGGATCCATGGATCGACGAGTTGGGGGAAGGGGGCGCCCGGGGGAGCGGGCTTTCTCGACCTTGACGGTCGAATTGGTCGCCTGATCGTAGCCGAGCGGCGGGCCGGGAGGAGGCGCCGTCAGCGCTTGTGCCAGGTCTCGGGGTTGTTGAGCATCGCGTCGATCCGCCAGGGGAGGCGGCCCTGGGAGAGATCGGCGAGGTTGATGGTCTCGAGCACGGCGCGCAGGTTGTGGCGCACGGCGACCCAGACGTCGCGCAGGCGCTCCGCGGCGCCCGCGTAGTGGAGCTCCTCGGGCGCCGACTCGTGGATGTTCGCGAGCGGTCCTTCGACCGCCCTGATCACGTCGGCGACGGTGATCTCCTCAGGCGGGCGCGCCAGCCAGTACCCCCCGCGCGCGCCGCGGCGGGCCTGGACGAGGCGCGCGTGCTTGAGCTCGAGCAGGATCTGCTCGAGGAACTGCAGGGGAATGTCCTGCGCCTTGGCGAGCTGCTCCCCCTTGACCGGATCGCCCCCCGCCGCCGCCGCGAGTTCGAGCGCGGCGCGCACCGCGTAGTCAGCCTTTGCCGTGATTCGCACGGGCCCATTCTCCCAGGGCCGGGCGCGCTTGCGGTGGGCCCGCGGGAGGGCCAGGGCTCGTGCCAGGCGCGGGCGCGGCCCCGGATCAGCTAGGGTGCGCCGCCGATGATCGACCTGCAAGCCCACTCCACCGTGTCCGACGGCCAGCTTGAGCCGGCCGATGTCGTCCGCTCCGCCGCCGAGGCGGGGGTGACGGTGATGGCCCTCACCGACCACGACGGCGTTGCCGGCGTGCCCACCGCCATGGAGGTGGCGGCGGAGCTCGGCATCGAGAACGTGCCCGCCGTCGAGATGTCCTGCGTCCACAAGTACTCCGAGGACCTGCACATCTGCGGCTACTGGGTCGACGTCGAGAAGATGCGGCCGGCCTGCGAGCGCGCTCAGCAGGAGCGCGTCAACCGGGCGAAGGAGATCATCCGCCGCCTCAACGAGCACGGGGTGGAGGTGACGTTCGAGGACGCGGTCGCCCAGGCGGGCGCCGCCGACGCGATCGGCCGCCCGCACATCGCCAAGGCGGCGGGGGCGGGCCCCGACCTGGGTCCGTTCTTCGAGGAGTACCTCGTGCCGGGCGCGAAGGCGTTCGTCTCGCGCCAGTGGCCCAGCGCCGAGGAGGCCGTGCGGATCATCCACGAGGCCGGCGGCGTGGCCGTGGTCGCGCACCCGTACTGGGACGTGAAGGACCCCGAGCAGGTCCGCGACCTCGTCGAGAGCCTCGTCCGCGACGTCGGCCTCGACGGCATCGAGACCTTCTACCCCTCGCACACGCCCGAGCAGACCAAGCACTGCCTCGAGCTCTGCGAGGAGTTCAACCTCGTGCCGACGGCGAGCTCGGACTTCCACGGCCCCACGCACAAGACGTTCAGCCGCTGGGGCGCGTACGACACCTACGGCCTGGGCGAGCCGCAGGTACCGCCGAAGCCGTAGCGTTCTGCTCGTCGTGCCTCGCCCGCCGCGCGGCGTTGTGTGACGGGATCACATAAATGCTTGCGCACGCATTGATAGCGTGCCCGCGCCCGATCGGGTGATCGGGGGGTCGGCTGACGCCGACTGCCAATACGGACAAGGCGGCGCGCCGTACCCCGGAGCTCTCCAGCGTGGGCGCGCCGCGCCAGGGAGTTTTCATGACAAAGCAATTGGCGGGGGTGCTTGCGCTTGCCGTGCTTGCGCTCGGCATGGGTAGCTCCACCGCACTCGCCGACCACCAGACCGGGAACGTGCGGCTCGAGGTCGCATCCTCCCCGTCCGGCGTCGGCACCATCATCGGGAACGGGATCAACTGCGGCCTGCTCTGCAGCGAGGTCATCCCGCTTGGCGAGGACTGCCAGTACGTCGGCACTGGTGGCAACCACAACCAGGGCCGCACCCTGTGCGAGACGGTCTACCCGACGCGCACGCTGAACGTCCAGCCGGCGGCCGGGTGGACGTTCACCGGCTGGAGCGGTGCGTGCACCAACGCGACCGGATCGTGCACCGTGACGGTGACCGACAACCCGACACGGGTCACCGCCAACCTGACGGCCCTCGCCGGGCCCACCGGTTCGATCGTCGCGCCCGAGGAGGGCGCCTACGTACGTGGCGACGTGACGGTGCGGGCCGAGGTGTCGGCGCCGGCGGGCGTCAAGGAGGTCCGCTTCTACCTGAACAACTCGTCCGGAGCGCTCGCCACCCTCACGGCGCCGCCATGGGAGGTCACCCGAGACTCGCGGTTCTTTGTGAGCGGCGACGGGCCGACCACCTTCCACGCGGTGATCACCGACGCCGCGGACAACGAGTACACGACGCCGGTGCGCAGCGTGATCGTCGACAACACCGCACCGCAGCTCACGCTGGGCGGGATCGAGCAGGAGGCCTACGTCAACGACCCGACCCCCACGCTGAGCTGGGAGGCAGCCGACACGACCCCGGTGACGTTCACGTGCTCCGTGGACGGCGCTCCGGAGGGACCGTGCAGCGACGAGTCGTCCCACACGCCCGCGGAGCCGCTCGCCGACGGCGACCACGCGATCCACGTGAAGGCGACGGACTCCGTGGGTCTCTCGACGACGGAGACGCGCCGCTTCACGGTCGACACCGTCGCGCCCGTGGTCGGCTTCGTGAAGAAGCCGAAGCGCAAGTCGCGCAAGCGCAAGGCGGTCTTCGGCCTCGTCACCGACGAGGCCGTGCGCTACGAGTGCAAGCTCGACCGCAAGCCGTGGAAGGAATGCGGCGGGCGCGTGAAGCAGAGCGTGAAGCCGGGCAAGCACACCTTCAAGGTGCGCGCGACCGACCTCGCGGGCAACACGAGCAAGCCCAAGACCTACAAGTTCAAGGTCGTGCGCTAGGGGGCGAGCAGCCCGGCCCCCGATTGAGGCGGATCCGTTCGACATAGCCGAACGGATCCGCCTCACCTCCCGGACGCGAGGCGGGCGTGTGCGCCGTTGGGCGTACAGATCCGCCTCGGTCCGGGGTGGGCGGGCACGCCGGGTGATCAGCCGGCGCGGAGCGCGATGACCGCTGCGGCGAAGACCGAGCCGAGGGCCTTCGTCTCGGTCCGCTCGAAGATGAAGCCCTCGCCGCCGAGGGTCTGAGCGAGCGCAGCGGCGAACTCCTCGGCGGGCGCGGCGGTGCGCCAGGAGGGCGCCTGCGAGATCAGGCCGAGCGTGCCGCCATCGACGAGCTGCTCCCGCACCTTGGCGAGCGCGGGACGCGGCCGATGCAGCGCCGCCACGTGGACCGCGAAGGCGCGGTCGTAGAGCTCGTCGCCCAGGTCCGCATCCTCGATGTCGGCAACCACACGGCGCGCCGCCACACCAACCGCCCTCCGGCGTCCCCAGCCCGCTTGCGCTCGCGTGGCGGTTTCGGGGCCGTGCGGCCGCCCACGCGGCCAAACGAAAGCGGCCCGGGTTCCCGGGCCGCTTCGTGGAAGTCCTGGGAACGTTTGGTTCCCGGGTCAGTTCTTCGAGATCCAGCCGTTGTCCTCGAGGTACTTGAGGATCTGCTGGGCCGACTCCTCGGGCGTCTGCTTCTCGGTCTCGACCGTGATCTCGGGGTTCAGGGGCTCCTCGTAGGGGTCGGAGATGCCCGTGAACTCCTTGATCTCGCCGGCGCGAGCCTTCTTGTAGAGGCCCTTGACGTCGCGCTTCTCGCACTCCTCGACCGAGGCCTTCACGTACACCTCGATGAAGCGGCCGTCCATCATCTGCCGCGCCTCGTCACGCACGTCGCGGTACGGCGAGATCGCGGCGGTGATCACCGGCACGCCGTTGCGCGAGAGCAGGTTGGCCACGAAGGCGATCCGGCGGATGTTGGTGTCGCGGTCCTCCTTCGAGAAGCCGAGGCCCTTCGACAGGTTCTCGCGGACGACGTCGCCGTCGAGCACCTCGAGCTTCGAACCGCGCTTGAGGAGCTCCTTGACGAGCAGGTTCGTGATCGTGGTCTTACCGGAGCCCGAGAGCCCGGTGAACCACAGGCAGAAGCCCTTGTCCTGGCTGGGCGACTGAGCCATCAGTCCAATCCCTCCTTGTAAGCGTCGATCAAGATCTGCGCAACCTCTTCCCGGGTGAACTCGGGCGGCGGCGTCTCGCCGGCCGCCAGCATCTCGCGCACCTTGGTCCCCGAGAGGAACAGGCGCGACTCCTGCGGATGCGGGCAGGTCTTGTTCGAGCCCATGCCCTGGCACTCATTGCACCAGAACGTGTGCTCGAAGAACAGCGGCGTGATGCCGAGCTCGCCGAGGTCGATGTCGTCGAAGATCCGCTGCGCGTCGTAGGTGCCGTAGTAGTCACCCACGCCGGCGTGGTCGCGACCCACGATGAAGTGGGTGCAGCCGTAGTTGCGGCGGATGATCGCGTGGAGGACGGCCTCACGCGGACCGGCGTAGTGCATCTTGCCGGGGTTCACGCCGAGCATCACGTGGTCCGGGTGGTAGTACTTCTCCATCAGGACCTCGTAGCAGCGCATCCGCACCTCGGCCGGGATGTCGCCCTTCTTGGTCTCGCCGATCAGCGGGTGGATGAAGAGGCCGTCGCAGATCTCAAGCGCGGCCTTGGTCAGGTACTCGTGCGCCCGGTGGATCGGGTTGCGCGTTTGGAACGCGACGATGCGCTTCCAGCCCCGCTTCTCGAACTCGGCGCGCGTCTCGGCCGGGGTCTTGTACCGGCGCATGAACGCCTCGTCGTGGTCGGGGAGCGCGTCGACCTCGATCGGCCCGGCGAGGCAGCGCGAGCCCTCGGCGCGCATCGCGGCGACGCCGGGGTGCGCGTCGTCCGTCGTCCGGTAGACCTTCTCGGCCTCGAAATCGACGTCCTTCTCGAAGATCTCCTCGACCGTCAGCCTTCCCAGCTGCTTGCCGTTGGGGGCCTTGAGCTCGATCACGTCGCCCACCGAGCACTCGAAGTCGGTGGCCAGCGTGATCGGGATCGGCCAGATCTCGCCCGAGGTCAGGCGCATGTTCTCGCAGACCGAGCGCCAGTCCTCGGAGCCCTGGAAGCCCCGCAGCGGCGCGAAGCCGCCGTTCGCGAGCAGCTCGAAGTCGCTGGCCTGACGCGCCGAAAGCGTCAGGGCAGCGTTCTCAGCGCTACCCATTGATGCCGCACTCGGTCTTGTCGAGGCCGAACCAGCGGCCGTCGCGGGACTCGCCGGCCACGGGCATGGTGCAGTGGGTGCATCCGATCGAGGGGTATCCGCGATCGTGAAGTGGGTTGTAAGGCACAGAGTTCTCCTGGATGTGGTTCCAGACCTGCTGCTCGGTCCAGTCCGCCAGCGGATTCAGCTTCCACAGTCCAAAGCGGCGGTCCCAGGTGAACTTGGGCGCGCCCGCTCTGGTTTGGGAGTCCGAGCGCCGGATTCCCGAGACCCAGCACGAGGCGTCTGAGAGTGCCTCCCGCATGGGCTCCACCTTGCGGATGCCGCAGCAGGCATCGGGTTGACGGCGCCAGAGGTTAGCGCCGTGCAGCCGCTCTTGCTCTTCGAGCGAGATGCCCGCGTACCGTTCGAACTCGATGCCGTAACGCTCCGCGAGCCTGTCGCGGGTCTCGTACGTCTCGGGGAACAGCAGGTCGGTGTCCAGGTAGAAGAAGCGCGCCTCCGGGTCGATCGAGTGCGCGATGTCGATGATCACCGAGCTCGTCTTCTGGAACGAGACGGCGAACTTGAGCTCACGGTTGCCGAACTTCTCCAGCGCCCACTCGATCAGCTCGCGCGCGCCAAGCGGCTCGAGCTCCTCGGCGAGCTCCTCCGGGTCGACGGGCTTGCCGTCGAGCATGGGCACGCCGCCGTTCCCGTTCCCCTCGTCCTCGAGGAACGGGCGCGGGCGCCCAAGGGAGATCTCAGCCAGTGGCTTCATCGCTCCTTCCGCTTGATCCTCAGATCGCGCACTCGCCCTCGCCGCGGATCACCTGGTACGGCTCGGAGCGAGCCCAGTCGATGAACTCGTTCATCGTCTCCAGCGAGAACTCGGCGGGCATCGCGAGCTCCTTGATCTCCTCCTCGAAGCGCTCGGTGCCGACGCGCTCCGCGAAGGCGTTGAACTCCTCGCCCTCCTCGCGCTCCGCCTCGTACATACGGATCCAGCGCTCGACGGCCTCCGGCACGCGCTTCGCGGGGATCCGCGACTTGAGCCGCTTGCCGTAGGCGATCTCGCCGCCCTCGAAGTTGCCGCCGATGTGGGGGATGTAGGCCGGGAGCTGCCGACCGCCCACCTTGAGCGAGGCGCCGTAGAACCCGATGTTGCCGATGTGGTGCTGGCCGCAGCCGTTCGGGCAGCCGGACATCTTGATGTGGATCCGGCGCGTGAGCGGGTCGGTGATGTTCATCTCCTCGACGCGCTTCTGGATCGCGGCGTTCAGCCCCATCGAGCTCGTGATCCCCAGCTTGCAGCTGTCCGTCCCGGGGCAGGAGACTACGTCGTTGATCTCGAGTGCGCCCGCATCGCCGAGGCCGAGCTCGCAGAGCCGGCGCCACACGTCGTAGACCGACTCGTTGCGGACCCAGCGCAGCACGAGGTTCTGCTGCACCGTCGTGCGCGCGAAGCCGCCGGTGAACTCGCGCATGATCGCGGCGAGCCCGCGGAACTGCTCAGGCGTGAGGTCGCCGCGCGTGACCTTCACGGTCACGGTCGAGAAGCCCTGTTGGCGCTGCGGCCGCACGTTCGCCTCGCGGAAGCGCTCGAACTCCGAGACGTCGCCGTTCGGCGTCCCGTAGGTCGCGGGCGGCGGCGGCGCGTGGGACTCCTCGTCGTAGTCGAAGCGCAGCCGCTCGACGTCGAAGTCGCGCTCGTTGACCCAGTCGCCCTTGAGCTCCTCGTCGACCATCTCGCGGAACGCGTCGATGCCGATCTTGTCGATCATCACCTTGAGGCGGGCGCGGGCGCGGTTGGGGCGCAGCCAGTTCTGGCGGTCGTAGATCCGCAGCACCGCCTCGGTGACCTTGAGGTAGTCGCCGTTGTCAAGCTCGACGAAGTCATACAGCGTGGGGGCGACGCGCGGCATGATCGAGGTGCCGCCACCGACCCGCATCTCGACGCCGCGCACGCCGTCGCGCACGCGCGGGAGGAAGCCGATGTCGTGGATACCGGTCATCGCGACGTCCTCGTCGGTCGCCGTGAACGCCGTCTTGACCTTGCGCGGCATGAGCTGGGTGGTCGGATGCCGCACGAAGTAGCGCACGTACGCGGCGGCGTAGGGCGTGATGTCGAAGGGCTCGCCCTCGGTGACGCCCGCGAACGGGTCGCCGGTGACGTTGCGGATCGTGTTCCCGCAGCCCTCGCGGGAGGAGAGCCCCACCTCGGAGAGCTCGCGGATCAGCTTGGCCGCGTCGGGCAGCGGCACATGGTGGATCTGGATGTTCTGCCGCGTGGTGATGTGGCCCTTGCGCAGCGGCGCGTACTTCTCGATGACCGAGGCGAACGCCTCCATCTGCTGCGGGTTGATCCCGCCCATCGGGAGCTTCGTCCGGATCATCTGGACGTTGGGCTGGCGCTGCCCGTAAACGCCCTGCTTGAGGCGGAAGCCGATGAAGACCTCCTCGGGCGTCTCGCCCCGCAAGAACTTCTCGGCCTCGGTGTCGAAGTCATCGAACTCGCGCTCGATGATCGGGATGATGTGGCCCGGGACGTTCTCGTAGACCTCGGGGTTCTCGAGGCTGCCGACGGGGCCCTTGCCCTTCTGGACCTTGTTGGTGTCCTGGTCGAGCTGGTCGGGGGTGGCCTTCGCCTTCGGCCGCTCGGCGACGCTGCTTGGCTCCATCAGGTCCGTTCTCCTCGGTCGGGTTCGACTTTGCAGGCCGTACGTGACGGCGGGCGTCGAAGTATTACATAAATCCTGACCGAGATTTAGGCTTTTTCGCGAAGCCGGCGTACCGGCGCGCCTCAGGCGCGCCGGACCGGCCAATCAGCGGGTTAGTCGACCTCGCTCGACTCGACGATGAACGCGACGCGGACGTGGGCGCGGAACTCGTCGAGGTTCTCGCCTCGGATGCCGGTGGAGACGATGTCCACCGCGCGAATGTTGCGCAGCGACCGCTTCGCCTGCGCGAGCGCCTGCATCGCGGCGTCGTCGGTCGACTTCTTCGAGCTGCCGACCAGCTCGATGATCTTCACCACTGCCATGCGCGACCTCCTTGAGGGTGGGTGCTTGGCGCCGGTTGTATTCGATGGGTCACCGCCCGGCAACGACCCGCAGGCGCACTGAATGCGAGCGTTCAGCCCACGTTGCCGGAATCCGGCAACCAGGACGGAACACCGGGCGGCGGGGTCAGCGGTGGCGCGGGTCGGGCGCGTGGCCCCAGACGTAGCCGCCGGTGAGCTGCCGGGCGCCCACGCCCTCCTCGAGCCCGGCGCGCTGCCAGGCGCTCACCGCGGGCCGGGGCTGCGGCGGCGGCGCGGTGTCGACCAGGAACTGCTCGAGCGCGGCGACGATCGCGGCGGCCTCGCTCGGGCTTGCCGCGGGCGAGACCAGCTCGATGCGCGGCCGCGGCGGCTTGCGGTTCCCGTTGCTCCGGCTCACGAGCGCGGACTCTAACCTGCCGCGCATGCCTGAGGTACCCGTCTTCGGCGCCGACGCCGTGCTCGCAGCCGTCTCGCCCGCCGAGGCCGTCGAGCGCACACGCGAGGCGTTCGTGCGCCACCACGCCGGCGAGTGGGAGATGCCCGCGAAGACCTACGTCGAGGCCGAGACGGGCGACTTCCGCGCGATGCCCGCGATCGGCGGCGGGCTCGCGATCCTCAAATGGGTCACCTCCTTTCCCGAGAACCCGGCCCGCGGCCTGCCCGTCGTGACCGGCGCCCTGCTCGCTTCGTCGGCCGAGACCGGCGAGCTGCTCGCGATCATCGACTGCGCGACCGTGACCTCCCTGCGCACCGGCGCGGCCGCAGCCGCCTCGGCCGCCGCGCTCGCCCGCGAGGACGCGCGCAGCGTAGGGATCGTCGGCTGCGGGGTGAACGGCAGCTGGGCCGCGCGAGCGCTGGCGGCGATCGGCTACGGGCCGGGGGTCTGCGCGGACGCGCGCCCCGAGGCCGCCGCGGCGCTGGCTGAGGAGCTGGGTTGGCGCACGGGCAAGCTCGCCGAGGCGCTCGCCCAAGACGTCGTCGTCACCGTCACGCCCGGGATCGAGCCCGTCGTGCGCGCCGGTGATCTGCGCCCGGGCGCGCACCTCGCCGCCCTTGGCGCCGACGCCCACGCCAAGCAGGAGCTCGAGCGCGACGCGCTGCTCGCCTGCCGCCTGTTCTGCGACGAGTGGCGGCAGGCGTCGAAGGGCGGGGAGCTCTCGGGCGCCGCGGCGGACGGCGCGATCACGGAGGCCGACGTCACCCCGCTCGGCGCCGTGCTGGCGGGCGACGCCCCGGGGCGCACGGCGCCGGACGAGATCACCCTGTTCGACTCGACGGGCCTCGCGATCCAGGACCTCGCGATCGCCCAAGCCGTGCTCGAGCGCTGGCGCGCGGGCGCGATCGTGGCGCCGACGGTGCGCCTCTGATCGGGCTCCGCCCTCAGGGGAGGACGAGGGCGATGCGCTCGCAGCCGAAGACCGCGTCGAGCTCGTCGACGCGCGCACGGTCGCGCTTGCCCTTGCCGCAACGCACGAGGTCGAACTCGGCGTCGGCCGCGAGGACGCGGTCGTTGCCCGCCCCGCCGTGGATCGCGTCGCTGCCCGTGCCCCCGGTGAGACGGTCGGCGCCCCGGTTCCCCTTGATCTGATCGTCGCCGGCGCCGCCGAGCACGCGGTCCGCGCCGGCGCCGCCGAAGAGGCAGTCGCCCGAGCCCCGGCCCTCGATGCGGTCGCCGCCGCCCCGGCCCTCGATGCGCTCGCTGGCGGCCGTGCCGATCAGCTCATCCGCCCCGGCCGTGCCGGCGATCAGTTCCTCGCACGCCCCGGGCGGCGGGGGCGGAGGGGGCGGCGGCGGCTCCTCCGCGCCGTCGCGCGGGTCGTCGACCAGCAGCTCGACGTTGCGGTCCTCGGCCGTCCCCTCGCCGCAGCCAGGATCGCAGGCGGCCTGGCCGTACTGGTTGTCGTTCAGGGCGAGCGTGCGGCCGATCGAGGCCAACTCGAGCGAGTCCAGCCCGTGCGGGTCGGTGCCGGGCGCGGGCGCCGTCGCGGGCGCGGCGTGGTCGAGGATCGTCCCGAAGATCGAGAGCGTGCCGTCGCCGTTGTCGAAGATCTCAAGCAGGCGGCTCTGCTGCGGCCAGTCGGCCTCGGCGGCGACGCGGATCGACCAGAAGCCGCCCTCGCCCGACGGGTTGGGGTAGGCCTCGATCGCGTTCTCGTGGGAGTGGCCCGCGACCCAGGCGATCACGTTCGGGTGCGCGTGGAGCAGGCCGACCAGGTCCGGGGCGAGATGGATCGGCGAGGAGACGCGCGGGTCGAGGTCGCACCCGGGGTTGATGTCGTGGCCGTGCGCGTCGCGCACCGGCAGGCCGACGTTGGCGGTGCAGGGCGGCGCGAGCTCGTCGGGCACGCTCGCGTTCAGGCTGGCGAGCGCGTGGTGGGAGAACAGCACGACGAGCTCGTCGTTGCGCTCGGCCTCAGCGAGCTCGCGCTGTAACCACAAAAACTGCGGGTGGTCGATGTTGCCCTCGGCCGAGGGCCCGATCACGCCCGCCTCGGAAACCGTGTCGAGCGCGATGAAGCGGAACTCCGGCGTCGGCTTCCACGAGTAGTAGCCCGCCGCGCCCCGCGACGCGCGCTCCTCCTCGGGATCGACGTACGCGAAGCCGTGCCCGTTCTCGAGCTCGCCGCCGCGGAAGATCTCCTTGAACTGCTGCTTGGAGACGAACTGGCGGCGCGGGTCCGGCGGGACGAGGGCGATCTTCGCGGGGTCGGTGTTGAGGACGTTGAGCAGCGTCGCGAGATCGAGCTTGCCGAGCGCCTTGGCGAGCGTGTCGGTGTCGGCGGTGAGCGGCGCCATCGGCTTGATGCAGCCGGTTGCGACCAACTCGAAGGCGACGTTCGCGGCCGCGTTGCCCTGCACGAGGCCGTCGTGGTTGCCGAACGCCATGAAGTGCGGGACGGCTAGCCCCTCCGCCTCGAACGGTTCCTGCGCGGCGTCCATCAGGCCGGCGTGGCGCGGCCAGCCGGCGAAGGCGCCCGCGGGCTGGTCGGGGTCGTAGTACTGCGGCGCGACCCCCTCCAGGAAGTCGTTGAAGTCCTGCACGCCGGTGTAGCGGTGGGGCGCGTTGGCGTCGGCGATCAGCGGGCTGAGCGCAGCGCAGATCACGTCGCCTGAGGTCGCGGGATTCACCCCGCTGCCGGGGTCGAGCGTGCCGCCCTCGGCGATCGTCCGCACCCAGAGCGCCTCGTTGAGCTGCTGGCTGTCGGCCATGTCGCCCGTGTTGATCACGAAGTCCATGGCGCGCCGCGAGCCGTCGCCCGCGCTCAGGGGGCTGGCGTCGGCGAACTCGTTCATCTGCCGCACCATCGCGTCGGCGATGTGGGGCAGGAGCGCCTCGTACGGGCGCCAGGCCGAGGAGAACGGGCCGAAGTCGAGGAACTCGACACGCGCCGGGGACTCCTCGTCGGCGAGCTGGAAGTCGGAGAGCTGCCCGAAATAGAGCAGCGACTCGCGCCGTTCGGCGCGGCCCGGGTGCGCCGTGCCCACGCCCTCCTCGCGCACTACGTAGCCCTCGCCAGGGCCCAGGCCGAGGCCGCGGAAGCCGTCCTCGCCGGCGGGCACGATCCGCTGCTCCACCGTCGTCTTGGCGCGCGTGTCCGACGACCCGTCGGCGCTCGCGGCGCCCAGCCCAATCGTCGTCAGAACCGCGCACGCGCCCGCCGCGATCCGGGCGCGCAGCCGCCCCGAAGCTCTGTCCCTGACTCCCATGGCTGTCCCGCCGCGACCCTAACACCGGGGCCGCCGCCGGGCGCCGCTCGGCCGCGCTAGAGGGGACGGGTTTCCTGCTCGGTCGTCTCCTGCTCGCCCAGGTGCTCGGGCTCGGGAGGCACGTCGTCGGTCTCGTCGCGCGGCTCGGGATCCGCGGCCCGCGCGTCGTCATCCCGCCCGCGCACCGAGATCGAGATCGAGATCCGCGCCAGCGCGAGCATCGCGCCGATCGCCATCAGCGTCGTGGCGGCGAGCGCGAGCCAGGCGCCGAACTCGAGCTCGGCGCTGTTGACGGCGGGCGGCGGGTCGATCAGCGAGACGACCACGACCACGAACGCGATCAGGGCCGCGCCCGTGCCGGTGCGGCCTGCCGACGCGTCGGGGAAGAGCCGCGGCGCGAAGGTCGCCGCGAGCGCTGCGAGCGCGAGGCCCGCGAGCAACAGATCGACGATCTCGAACGACGTCCACGCGCTCACCGAGCCGTCGAGGCCGAAGCCGTACCAGTCCACGAACAGCGAGACCAGCAGCGCGACCGCGCCCAGCCCGATCAGGATCTGTGCGGCGTCGAGTCTCTTGGGCCCGCTCTCGTTCATACCCGGACCCGGGCAGCCTACCCGGAGTCAGGGCGGCGGGCACCTTCGCGCGACGTTCCCCGCCTGTCCGCCGCAGCGGCCGGCAGAGAAAATGGCGGCGAGGACCAGCCGACCGGCCGGCCGAACCTGCGGCCCCCGCTCGCTAGAGCGGGATGTTCCCGTGCTTGCGCTTCGGTTGCTCGACCCGCTTGGTCTGCAGCATGCGCAGCGCGCGGATCAGCTTCGGGCGCGTCTGCTGCGGCTCGATGACGTCGTCGATGTAGCCGCGCTCCGCGGCGGAGTAGGGGTTGGCGAAGTGCGCCTTGTAGTCGTCGATCAGCTTCGCGCGCCGCTCCTCGGGCGTGGGCGAGCTCGCGATGTCGCGCCGGTAGATGATGTTCACCGCGCCCTCCGGCCCCATCACCGCGATCTCCGCCGTCGGCCATGCGAAGTTGAAGTCCGCGAGCATGTGCTTTGAGGCCATGACGTCGTAGGCGCCGCCGTACGCCTTGCGCGTGACCACCGTGAGCTTGGGGACGGTCGCTTCGGTGAACGCGTAGAGGAGCTTCGCCCCGTGCCGGATGATCCCGCCCCACTCCTGCGCGGTGCCCGGGAGGAAGCCGGGGACGTCGGTGAACGTGATCAGCGGGACGTTGAAGGCGTCGCAGGTGCGCACGAAGCGGGCCGCCTTCTCCGAGGCCTCGATGTCGAGCACGCCGGCCAGGTGCGCGGGCTGGTTGCCGACGACGCCGACCGGATAGCCGTCGAGGCGCGCGAACCCGCAGACGATGTTCTTCGCGAAGTTCTCGTGGACCTCGAAGAACTCGCCGTGGTCGACGATCAGCGCGATCACGTCGCGCATGTCGTAGGGCTTTGAGGGATCGTCGGGGACGATCGTGCGGAGCTGCTCCTCCATGCGCTCCGGGTCGTCCGTGGGCTCGACCCGCGGCGGCATCTCGAGGTTGTTGGAGGGCAGGAAGCTCAGCAGGTAGCGGACGTCCTCGAGGCAAGACTCCTCGTCGTCGCACGCGAAGTGCGCGACCCCGGACTTCGTGCTGTGGGTCATCGCGCCGCCGAGCTCCTCGAAGCCGACCTCCTCGCCGGTGACCGTCTTGATCACCTCGGGGCCCGTGATGAACATGTGCGAGGTCTCCTTGACCATGAAGATGAAGTCGGTCATCGCGGGCGAGTAGACGGCGCCGCCGGCGCACGGGCCCATGATCACGCTGATCTGGGGGATCACTCCCGAGCAGCGGACGTTGCGCGCGAACACGTCGCCGTAGCCGCCCAACGAGACGACGCCCTCCTGGATGCGGGCGCCGCCGGAGTCGTTGAGGCCAATCACCGGCGCGCCGACCTGGGCGGCCATGTCCATGACCTTGCAGATCTTCTCGGCCATGACCTCGCCGAGCGAGCCGCCGAAGACCGTGAAGTCCTGGCTGAACACGAAGACGTCGCGGCCGTCGATGGTCCCGTGGCCAGTCACCACCGCGTCGCCCCACGGCCGGTTCTTGTGCATGTCGAACGCGTAGGTGCGGTGCCGCACGAACGTGTCGAGCTCCTCGAACGAGCCCGGATCGAGGAGCTTCTCAATCCGCTCCCGCGCGGTCAGCTTGCCCTTGGCGTGCTGCTTCTCGACCGCGTCCGGGTTCGGCTCCAGCGCCTGCTTGCGCAGCTCCTGGAGCTGGGCGAGCTTCTCCTCGTGGGTCTTCGGATAGCTCTCGCGCACGGCCGCCCGATTCTATGTGTCGGGCGCCGAGTTGGAGTCGCTTTTCCACGTGAGGATCTCGCCCTCGGCGCCCTCGGTGCGGCCAAAGACCGCCGGGAAGACCCGCAGGCGCCACGGGTCGAGGCGCAGGGCCCCGAACAGCGGAGAGGTGGGACCGTCCTTCCACATCGGGATGTCGGCGGGGTCGTAGCCGACCGGCGCCGGCATCGCCTTGAACTTCTCCCAGAGTTCGGCGCAGGACTTGTCGTCGAGGAGCAGCTTCGCGCGGCACTCGGCCGTCGCTACGTCGTGCTCGGGGTCCCAATAGTTCAGCGAGACGTACGGCGTGCGCTCGAGATGGGCGAGCTTCATCGGGGTCACCGCGCTGCCGACCCAGCCAACCAGCCGCTCGCCGTCCCACTCCCACATCGGGTGCACCAGTCGCGAGCGCGGACGCCCCCGTCGATCGACGGTGGCGAGGGTCGCCCACACGATCCGGTGGGCGACCTCGACGAAGGCAGGGGCGGTCTCGGCGAGGGAGCTCACGAGCCGGACGCTATCAAATACACAACTGTGGTTGTATATCTGCATGCTCACCGAGAGCCCACGTGGGGAGCGGGTCGACCCGGCTGAGCTTGAGCTGTCCCTCCTTTCCCTGTTCGTGGGTTGGTCCCTGGCCGAGGAGATTCAGGGGCGTCTCGCCTCGGAGGGCTTCGGCGACGTGCGATTTGCCGACGGGTTCATCTTCCAGCGGCTGCTCGCGGCGGGCAGCACGGTTGGCGATCTCGCCGAAGCGCTGGGCGTCACGCAGCAGGCAGCCTCGAAGGCGGTTGCGGACCTTGAGGCGCGCGGCTACGTGCGCAGGGAGGTTGACCCGGGCGATCGCCGTGCGCGGCGGGTCACCCTGACGCAGCGCGGGCGCGACGTGGTGGGCGCCGCACGCCGCCATCGCGCCGCGGTCGAGCGCGAGCTCGAAGAGCGTTTCGGCAGCGCGCGGGTCGCCGCGGCGCGCGAGCTTCTCGCCGAGGTGCTCGCGTGGCGGGACACCGATTTCGCGGTGCGCGGCCGCCGGGTGCGGCCGCCGCGCTGAGAGTTACGCCGCCGCGCGCAGGATCGCGACGAGCGCCGCGACCACCGCGGGGTCGAGCGTGCGGCCGAGCTGCCGGCGTAGCCCGTTGACCGCCGCGTCGCGGCGCTCAGCCGGGTCATCGGGACCGGCCGGGTCGGCCAGCAGGAGGTCGCACTGGCACGCCGCGCGCGCGATCCTCGCCCCGAGTGGGATCTCCTCCCGGCTGAGCCCCTGCGGGCCGCTCCCGTCGAAGCTCTCGCCGGCGGCGCGGATCCACGCGCACGCCGCCTCGGGGATCCCGGCACCCGCCGCGAGCCCGGCGCCCTGTGCGTGGTGGCCGCGCAGGCGCTCGCGGCTGGCGTCATCGAGCTCGGCCGCGGGCCTGGCGAGGATCTCCCGGGGCACGTAGAGCTTGCCGACGTCGTGGAGCTTCGCGACCTCGCGGCAGAGCTCGGCCTCGTCCTCGCGGAAGCCGAGCGCGACGGCTGCCGCGAAGGCGTACGCGCCGGTCGCCTCAGCGTGCTCGCGGGCTCCGGGCAGGTGCTGGTCGAGCGCGTCGATCAGCGCCGCCCCGCGGTCGCGGATCACCCCCCGTTGGCCGGGATCGAGGTCAGACGTGGGCGAAGGGCCGCCGCTCGGGGGAGGCGAGTTCATCGAGGACCTGCTCCAGGACGGCCTCGGCGCCCGTGTCCCGCACATGCTGCGCCGTGATCACCACCGCCGTCCCGAATCCCTTCTCGGAGAGCTCCAGCGCGATCCGCCCGAACGGCAGCTCGCGAGTGCGCCAGGCGAGGATGCGCTCGGGCTCGCGATCGGTGACCTCGACGCTCACGGGATGGGTCGAGCCGACCAGTCCGGCCATCCAAGCTTCCATGCGTGCCAGGTCGTCGGCGAGGCCCCAGATCTCGGGGGCCGACTTGACAAGCGTGCGCTTGGCTTTGGTTTCCATGCGCGCGGGGTTCCACCGCCGCCTTCCTACTCCTTCCGCGGTCACCGTGCTTGCACGTCGCGCATCGCGAGATCGCACTTAAGGCTCCCGGGGAGCCCCAACGGCGCACTCGCGAACGCCGCTCTCGCGAAGTCGCACATAAGGCTCCCGGGGGGCCGTAACCGCGAAGTCACGGCGGGGCGGCTCGCGAGGTAGCGGTTGGTCGCGGCGGCTAGAAGAACGCGCCGCCCCGGTACTCGCCGAAGACGTCGCGCATCGCGCCGCAGACCTCGCCGATCGAGGCGTTCGCGGCGAGCGCGTCGCGGATCGGATAGAGCAGGTTGCCCTCGCCGCGGCAGGCCTCGCGCAGCGCCTCGAGCTTGGCGTCAACGGCCGCCTGGTCGCGGTTCTGCTTGAACCGCTTCAGGCGCTCTACCTGGCGCTTCTCGGACTCGGGATCGACGCGCAGGATCTCGACGTCGTCGGCGGTGTCGGTGACGTACTTGTTGACGCCAACCACGATGTCCTGGCCGGTGCGGTAGCGCTCGTGGTAGGAGGCCGCCGACTCCTCGATCTCCTTCTGGATGAACTCGAGCGCGTTCACCGAGCCGCCCTGGCGCTCGACCTCCTCGATCAGCTCCCAGGCGCGCTCCTCGATCTCGTCGGTGAGCGCCTCGACGAAGTACGAGCCCGCGAAGGGGTCGACCGTGTCCGCCGCACCCGACTCGTGGGCGATCACCTGCTGGGTGCGCAGGGCGATGCGGGCCGAGCGCTCGGTGGGCAGGGCGAGCGCCTCGTCGAAGCCGTTCGTGTGCAGCGACTGCGTGCCGCCGCAGACCGCGGCGAAGCCCTGCAGCGCCACGCGGATGATGTTCACCTCCGGCTGCTGCGCCTGCAGCGTCACGCCGCCGGTCTGGGTATGGAAGCGGATCATCTGCGAGCGCTTCTCCTTGGCGCCGAAGCGGTCGCGCATGATCTTCGCCCACATGCGCCGGGCCGCCCTGAACTTGGCGACCTCCTGGAAGACGTTGTTGTGGCAGTTGAAGAAGAAGGCGAGCCTGCCAGCGAACTCGTCGATCTTCAGGCCGCGCGCGAGGGCCGCCTCGGTGTAGGCGATCGCGTTGCAGAGCGTGAAGGCGACCTCCTGCACCGCCGAGCAGCCCTTCTCGCGGATGTGGTAGCCGGAGATCGAGATCGTGTTCCACTTCGGGATCCGGTCCCGGCAGTACTCGAAGATGTCCGTGGTGAGGCGCATCGTGGCCTCGGGCGGGTAGATGTAGTTGCCGCGCGCCACGTACTCCTTCAAGACGTCGTTCTGCACGGTCCCGCGCAGCTTCTCGGGCGGCACGCCCTGCTCCTCGGCGACGAGCTCATACAGCAAAAGCAGGATCGCGGCGGGCGCGTTGATCGTCATCGAGGTCGAGACCTGGTCGAGCGGGATCCCCTCGAAGCAGATCCGCATGTCCTCGATCGTGTCGATGGGCACCCCGGTGCGCCCGACCTCGCCCTCGCACAAGGGGTCGTCGGAGTCGCGCCCGAGCTGGGTGGGCAGGTCGAAGGCCATCGAAAGCCCGGTCGAGCCGTGCTCGATCAGGTAGCGGTAACGGCGGTTGGTGTCCTCGGGGGTCGCGTAGCCCGCGTACTGGCGCATCGTCCAGAGCCGGTCGCGGTACATGCCCTCGTGGATTCCGCGCGTGAACGGGTAGGACCCCGGCGCGCCCAGCCGCTCCTCGAGGCCGGGGGCGACATCGTCGGCGTCATAGACCCGCTTGATCTCGATCCCGGAGTCGGTGAAGACGCGGTCGTCGTCGGGGCCCACGACGGGCGCGATGTAGCGATGCGCGCCGGCGTCGACCGCGATGGGCTGATCGTCGCTCATGTCTGGAGCATATGGACGCGGTTTCGACCGCGCGACAAATCGGCCCGCCTACCATCGGTGGGGTGCGAGTTGCGATCGCAAGCTTCCGCGGGCTGCCCGAGGAGTTCCAGGACGACGAGCGCCTGGCAGCCCAGCTCCGCGAGCGCGGGGTCGAGGTGGACCGAATCCCGTGGGACGATCCCGAGACGCGCTGGGAGGACTTCGACGCGGTCGTTATCCGCTCGACCTGGGACTACGCGGCGCGCCGCGACGAGTTCGTGGCGTGGGCCGAGCGTGTCGACGGGCGCCTGCACAACAGCGCGGCGATCGTGCGCTGGAACTCGGACAAGCGGTATCTGCGCGACCTGGCCGCGGCCGGGCTGCCGGTCGTCGAGACCACCTTCGTCGAGCCCGGCGACGACGTGCCGGAACTCGAGGGCGAGGTGGTCGTCAAGCCGAACGTCTCCGCGGGCGCCCGCGACACGGGGCGCTTCGGGCCCGCGGCCCACGACGAGGCGCGCGCCCTGATCCGCGCGATCCAGGCCTCCGGGCGCGTAGCGCTCGTCCAGCCCTACCAGTCCTCGGTCGATACGCGCGGCGAGACCGCGGTGGTCTGCCTCGACGGCGAGGTCAGTCACCCCCTCCACAAGCGGGCGATCCTGCGGCCCGACGAGATCGCCCCGGTGCGGGAGGGCGCGATCGCGGCCGAGATCATGTTCGACCCGAACCTCGTGACCGCGGGCTCGGCGAGCGCGGACGAGCTTGAGCTCGCCCAGCGCGTGGTCGATTGGGTGAGCGCTCGCTTCGACTACGTGCCGCTGTACGCGCGCGTCGACATGATCGCCGGCGAGGACGGCCGGCCGGTGGTCCTCGAGCTCGAGGCGCTCGAGCCCAACCTGTATCTCGACCAGGTCGAGGGCGCCGCCGAGAAGGTCGCCGACGCGATCATCCGGCGGGCGCGCCGGGGCTGAGCCCCCAGCGCCGCGCCGGTCCCCGCCGGCTTGCGCCGGGGCCATCACATGCCCGTCGATTTCGCGCTGCTGCGTCTCCTTCCGTGATCCTCGATTCGGCCCCGGCGACGCCTCCGGTGTTGATCCTGGTTCGGTTGGGGTCGTTCCGAGTCGACGTGAAGAGGATGCCGCGCGACCCTGCGAGCCATGAGACGAAGGCTCGGAACCGCACTCGCAGGAATCGTCGTGATCGCGGCGGCAATCGCCGGAGCGGTCGCGTCCATGCACGCGACCGCGGCGCAGAGCAACGTCGGCGAGCTCGAGTTCGCTAACGAGTTGCGGATCCACGACGGGCACTGACCGGGCGCCGTAAGGCGCCCTGGCCCTCAGCCGCGGCGGGCGATCGCGTCCTCGACCACCCGCGCCATGCGCTCCGCCGCGCCGGGGTAGGAGTAGCGCTCGCGCACCTCGGCGCCGAAGGGCTCGAGCTCGCCGCGCGCGGTGCGCGCGAGGGCGGCGGCGATCGCCTCTGGGTCGTCGGCGCGCACCGCCTCCCCGCCCGCCTCGGCGACGATCCGCCCCGCCTCGGTACCGGCGGCGAGCGCGAGCACCGGCGGGCCCGCGGCCAAGTACTCGAACAGCTTGAAGTTGGCGAGCTGGCTGCGCCGCGGCTGGGCGACGAGCAGCAGCGCGTCGGCCGCGCGCTGCAGGGCGAGCGCGCGGCCGCGGTCGAGGGCGCCCACCCGGCGCACGCGGGCGGGGGCGAAGCCGCCTGAGAACAGGGCGGCCTCCTCCTCGGTGAGCGGCCCGGCGATCACGAGCTCGAGCTTCGCGGCGGCGTCGGGCTCGCGCTCGGCGAGCAGGCGCAGGCCCTCGGCGAGCGGACGCGGGTCGCGGCCGTAGCTGCCGAAGCGGCCGGTGTAGACGAGGGAGGTGCGCTCCGGGTCGAGCAGGTCGGCGACGCTCGCGGGGTCGGCGGCGTCGAGCAGCTCGGGGTCGGCGGCGTTCGCGACGAGGGCGGGGTCGGCGATGCCGCGCGCCCGCAGGTCGGCGGCGGCGGGTTCCGACACGCAGACCACCGCGTCGGCGGCGCCGAGCAGCGAGCGCTCCAGGCGCTCGTCCAGGCGGCGCTGCAGCCGCGTGGGGAAGGGCGGTCGCAGCGGCTCGAAGTTCCAGGCGTCGCGCACGTCGGCGACCCACGCGGCGCCCCGCCGCTGGAGCGCGCGGCCGATCGCGTGGATCGACTCGGGCGGCGAGGTGGTGATCACCGCGTCGAAGGGCCGACCGCGGTGCAGGCGCAGCGCGGCGCGCACCGCGAACGGAATCCAGGCGAGCGCCAGCGGCTCGGGCACGATCACCTTGCTCAGCGGGTGAGGCCGATTGCCGTAGGTGTCCGAGTCGTACAGGGAGCCGATCGTGCGCGCACCTCGCAGCCGCGCGCGCCAGCGCTGCGCGTCGTCGGTGCGGACGACCGGACCGGCCGCGTCGTCGGGCAGCTCGCCGTAGGCCGAGGTGGTGAGCACGGTGACGTCGTGGCCCAGGCGGCGCAGGTACTTGGCCATGGCCGCGGGGCGGTGGGCGCCCGTGTCGGTGCACGGCGGGTAGAAGTAGGCGGCGAGCAGGATGCGGCGCTGCGGCATCAGCCCATCTTCGCCCGCCGGGCGGCGATCGCCTGGGCGTAGGCCTCGTCCATGCGGTCGAGCAGGCGCGGCCAGTTCCACTCGCGCTCGGCCTTGGCGCGGCCGGCGGCGCCCATCGCGGCCCGGTCGTGGGGCGCGGCGGTGATCAGCTCCCGCAGCCGCGCCGCCACGGCGACGGCGTCGCCGCGAGGGGCGAGCAGCCCGGTCTCGCCCTCGTCCACGACCGCGCGCACGCCGGGGTAGTCGGTCGCGACCACCGGCAGCCCGCTCGCCATCGCCTCGATCAGCACGATCCCGAACGACTCGGGCGGCTCGGTGGTGAGCAGAAACAGGTCGGCGGCGCGCAGCACGTCGGGGAGCTCGGCGTGGGGCACGGCGCCCAGGAAATGCACGCGCTCGCCGACCCCGCGCCCGCGCGCGCGGGCGCGGAACTCCTCGAGCAGCTCGCCGCCGCCCGCGACCACAAGATGCGCCCGCGGCTCGCCGAGCGCGGCGAGGGCGTCGATCGCGACGTCGACGCGCTTGAAGTGGTGGGCGCGGTCGAGCGTGGCGACGAAGGCGATCACCACGGCGTCGGCGGAGATCCCTAGGCGCTCGCGCAGGCCGCTTGCGTCCTCGCCCGGCGAGAACTGCTCGGCGTCGACGCCGTTGGGCATCACGATCAGCTTCCCGGGCTCGCGCTCGCCTGTGCGCCGCAGGTACGAGACCGAGTTGGCGTGGTCGTGGGAAAGCACGAGCACGCGGTCGGCGGCGCGGATCAGCGCTGGAGCGACAGTGTGCTCGTAGGCCTCGAAGAGCGCGCCCCGGAGGCCCTTGCCGACGAGCCGGTTCTTGTAGTGGACGATCAGCGCCTGGCGCCGGCGCGAACGGCGGAGGCGGGCCAGCAGGGTGAGCTCGCTGCCGAAGATGAACGGGTAGTGGATATGGACGACGTCAAAGCCGCCGAGCGTCGCGAGCCTCGTGATCAGCGGGGCGTTGCCGATCGCGAAGACCGGATTGATCCGGTGCACGATCGCCGCGCCCGGATCCGGGATATCCCCAGGCGCCGGCGCGGTGAAGACCTCGACGTGGTGACCGCGTTCGGCTTGGCCCCTCGCGAAGCGAAAGGCGGTGTTGCCCGCGCCGCCGGGGTAGGGCGGGAAGGTCGCGGTGAGGTGCGCGATCCGCAGGCGCTCGGTTCGTGCAGGCTCGTCAGGCAAGGCGGGTGCAGCTTAGGGCCGGAGCCTCCCACGAGCGAGCGGCTCCTTCTTCGTGGACGCCGTCAAGGGCCGTCAAGGGCCGTCAAGGGGGCAGGCGCCGCCGACGCGCGGATCCGCGGGGGCGTCGGCTGTCCGCCGGGCCGCTAGGGCCGCGAGCCCACCAGCCGCTCGATGCCCGCTGCCTCGATCGTGCGTCGCAGGCCCTCGCGGAGATCGATCTGGGGCTCCCAGCCCAGCAGCTCCTTGGCGCGGGTGATGTCCGGCTGGCGCACCTTCGGGTCGTCGACGGGCAGGGCCTCGAAGACGATCTCCGAGCGCGACTCGGTGACCTCGATCACGGTCTTGGCGAGCTCGAGCAGCGTGAACTCGTCGGGGTTGCCGATGTTGACGGGCACGTGCACG
>DATCLC010000057.1:0-4734 GCA_036564135.1 Solirubrobacterales bacterium | reverse complement strand
CGGCAGGTCGACCGCACCGCGGTCGAGGCGGCGCGCGGGATGGGCATGAGCGAGCTCGGCATCGTCACCAGGGTCGAGCTGCCGCTGGCCGCCCCGACCATCATGGCCGGGGTGCGAACGGCCGCGATCAACGTCGTCGCCACGGCCACGATCGCCCCGCTCGCCGGGCAGCTCTCGCTGGGCGACTTCATCCTCTCGCGCAACGTCTACGGCGACGAGGGCGTGCTCGCGGGCGCGATCCTGGTGGCGCTGCTCGCGCTCGCCTTCGAGCTCGTCCTCGCCGGCGCGCAGCGCGCGCTCACGCCGCGCGGCCTGCAGCTCGCGCGCGAGGCGGGCTGAGCGCAGGCGGGTTTGGTCCGCCCGCGGTTCGCTTAGGATCGTCGCCATCAGAGGGGCTGCCCTTGGCAAAACGACGAGAGGAGCGACGATGAACTCCCGCCGGGCACGCAAGGCGCTACTGATGTTGCTATCCACCGCGACCCTCGCGTTCGCGCTCGCCGCCTGCGGCGACGACGAGGACGAGGGCGGCGACGGGGGTAACGGCGGCGACAGCGGCAACCTGATCCAATCCAACCCCGAGAACGCCGACGTCGAGATCACGGTCGGCTCCAAGAACTTCACCGAGCAGTTCATCCTCGGCGAGATCTACGCGCAGGCGCTCGAGGCCGCCGGCTATACGGTCGAGAAGGACCTCAACCTGGGCTCCGAGCAGATCGCGCTGCGCGCGCTGCGCCAGGGCGAGATCGACGCCTACCCGGAGTACACCTCGACGGCGCTCACGTCCTTCTTCGAGCTGCCGCCCGAGGAGGTCCCCGGCGACGCCCAGCAGGCGTACGAGGAGTCGCAGGATGACTTCGCCGAGCTCGGCCTGCAGGCGTTCCCGCCGACGCCGTTCTCGAGCGCGAACGCGGTCGGCCTATTGACCGAGACGGCCGAGGAGCTCGGGCTCGAGACGATCTCCGACCTCGAGGGTGTCTCCCAGGATTTGGTGCTCGCGGGCTCGCCGGAGTGCCGCCAGCGGATCGACTGCCTGCTCGGCCTGCAGGAGAACTACGGGCTTGAGTTCAAGCGCTTCACCCCGGTGGACATCGGCCTGCGCTACGAGGTGCTGGACGAGGGCGACGCCGACCTCTCGATCCTGTTCACCACCGACGCGCAGCTCTCCACCGACGCCGAGACCTACACGATCCTCGAGGACGACCAGGGCGTGCTGCCCGCGGGCAACGTGATGTTCGTGGCCCGCGAGCAGATCGTCGAGGAGGCCGGCGAGGACTTCACTGAGGTCATCGAGAAGGTCCAGGAGAACCTGACGCTGGAGGTCATGCAGGAGCTGAACGCGCGCGTGGACGTCGACAAGGAAGAGCCGGCCGCGGTGGCCGAGGACTACCTCCGCGCCTCGGGGTACATCGAGTAATGGCGCCGAAGCTCGGGATCAACCTCGGCTACTGGGGGATCGGCCCGCGGGGGGACGAGGCCGTCGAGCTCGTCCAGGCCGCCGAGCGCGCCGGGTTCGACTCGGTGTGGGTCGCGGAGTCCTACGGCTCCGACGTCGTCTCGGTGCTGGCCTGGCTGGTCCCGCAGACGGAGACGATCAAGTTGGGCGCGGCGATCATGCAGGTCCCCGCGCGCCCGCCCGCCGCGGCGGCGATGGCGGGCGCGACGATCGACGCGCTCTCAGGCGGGCGCTTCATCTTCGGCTTCGGGCCCTCGGGGCCGCAGGTCTCCGAGGGCTGGTACGGCGTGCCGTACTCGAAGCCCTGGGGGCGCACCCGCGAGTACATCGAGATCGTCCGCAAGATCATCGCGCGCGAGGACAAGCTCGAGCATCACGGCAAGCATTGGACCCTGCCCCTGCCCCCGGACGCCCCGGGGGCAGTGGGGCAGGGCAAGCCGCTCAAGCTCAACTTCCACCCGGTGCGCAACGAGATCCCGGTGTTCGTCGGGGCGATCGGGCGCAAGTCGGTGGAGATGGCCGCGGAGATCTGCGACGGCTGGATCCCGATCTTCTTCTCGATCGACAAGTTCGAGGAGACCTGGGGCGAGCACCTCGAGGCGGGCTTCGCCAAGGGCGGGCGCTCGCGCGAGGACCTCGAGATCTCGCCCTCGATCCAGGTGGCGATCGACGGCGACCTCGACGCGGCGCGCAACGTGGTGCGCGGCGGGCTCCTGCTCTACCTCGGCGGGATGGGCAGCCGCGAGACCAACTTCTACGTCGACCTCACGCACCGCTTCGGTTACGGCGACGTCGCCGACAAGGTCCAGCGGCTGTACCTGGAGGGCAGGCGCGAGGACGCGTTCCTGGCGATCCCGGACGAGCTCGTCGACGCGACCTCGCTGGTCGGCACCGAGGACGAGGTCCGGCGCCGGCTCGAGGCTTTCACCGCGGCGGGTATCGACCGCGTGATCTGCTCGTTCGTCCAGCCGAGCCTGGACGAGCGCCTGCACACGATCGAGCGGCTCGCGGCGATCGTCGGGGCCAGCGGCTAGGCGTGGGCGCCTGGACGAAGGCGGCGGGCGAGCGCGTCGCGTTCATCACGGGCGGGGGCAACGGGATCGGCGCGGCGACGGCCGAGGAGCTGGCGGCGCGCGGCTGGTCGGTGGCGATCGCCGACCTCGACCATGAGGCCGCCCGCGCGGTCGCCGAGCGCTGCGGGGAGCGCGCGCTCGCGCTCGAGGCCGACGTGACCAGCTACGAGAGCGTCGAGGCGGCCGTCGCCGCCGCGGTCGAGCGCTTCGGCGGGATCGATCTGTGCTTCGCGAACGCCGGGATCGCGACCGAGGGCACCCTGAGACACACGCACCCGGACGTGTTCGCGGTTCAGGTGGACGTGAACCTGTGTGGGGCGTTCCGCACGGTGCGCGCCTGCCTGCCGCACCTGATCCGCTCGCGCGGGTACGTGCTGGTGAACGCCTCCGCGTCGGCGCTCGGCGCGCCGCCGGGGCTCGGCGCCTACGGGGCGTCGAAGGCGGGCGCCGAGAGCCTCGGCGACACCCTGCGCCGCGAAGTGCGCCACCTCGGCGTCGACGTGGGGGTCGTCTACCTGCTCTGGGTCGGCACCGACATGGTTCGCGGCGCCGAGCGGCAGGGGGAGGTGTGGCGCGCGATCCGCGGGAGCTTCCGCGGCCCGCTTTCACGCGTGATGCCGGTGCGCAAGGCCACCGACGCGATCGTGCGCGGCATCGAGCGGCGCAGCCGACGGGTGGTCGCCCCGCGCTACATCGGCGCCCTCTACCGGCTCCGGGGCGTTGCCCCGTCGCTCTTTGAGCGCGACATGGTGCGCATGGCCCCGGCCGTGGACGCGGCCAGCGAGCGCCAACTACGCGACGGCGGGCGCGAGGGCGCGGTGCGCACCGACACGCCCGCGACCGCGGCGGCTGCGCGGGCGGTCCAGCGTCGCCCCGCATAGGACGTTTGGGGGGACTCGGAGGGCAGCGTGAGCGGTTCGTGCGCCGGTTTGGATAGTCTGCCGCGGCGCTCGCTCCACGCGAGCTAAGGATTTGCGCGAAATGAAGATCGGAGTACCAAAGGAAACTGCTGACGGCGAGCGCCGCGTGGCGCTCATCCCCGACGTGGTCAAGTCGCTGCGCGCGAAGGAGCTCGACGTCGTCGTTGAGTCCGGCGCGGGCGCGGGGTCCGGCCACCCCGACGGCGAGTACGCGGAGGCCGGCGCCGAGGTCGCGGACGCGAACGCGGCCTGGGGCGCCGACATCGTGGTCAAGGTCGGCGTACCGACGGTCGAGGAGATCGGCCGCCTGCGGCAGGGCCAGGTGTTCATCGGGCACCTCCAGCCGCTGACGTCGGCGGACACCAACCAGGCGCTGGCCGAGCGCGGCGTCACGTCCCTCGCGATGGAGCTGATCCCGCGGATCACGCGCGCCCAGGCGATGGACGCGCTCTCCTCGCAGGCGAACGTCGCGGGGTACGCGGCGACGCTGCTGGCCGCGCGCGAAGCGGGCCGCTTCTTCCCGATGATGACCACGGCCGCGGGCACGATCGCGCCGGCCAAGGTACTGGTCCTCGGCGCGGGCGTCGCGGGCCTGCAGGCGATCGCCACGGCGAAGCGCCTGGGCGCGGTCGTCACCGGCTTCGACATCCGCCGCGCCGCGTGGGAGCAGATCGCCTCGCTCGGCGGGCGGCCGCTCGAGCTCGACTTCATCCCCGACGCCGAGGCGGAGGGTGGCTACGCGCGCCCGCTCACCGAGGAGGAGAACGAGAAGGTGCGCGAGGCGCTCGCCGAGAACGCGGCGAAGCAGGACGTGATCATCACGACGGCGCAGATCCCCGGCCGCCCCGCCCCGCTGCTGATCACCGCGCAGGCGGTGGCCAACATGCAGCCGGGCTCGGTGATCGTCGACCTCGCGGCCGACACGGGCGGCAACTGCGAGCTTTCGAAGGCGGGCGAGACCGTCGTCTCCGAGAACGGCGTGAAGGTGATCGGCCCGCGCAACCTGCCGTCCGACATGGCGACGCACGCCTCGCAGCTCTACGCGAAGAACATCGAGAACCTGCTTGGCCTGCTGATCGGCGAGGACGGCGCGCTCGCCCTGAACTTCGATGACGAGATCATCGCCGGCGCGTGCGTCACGCACGATGGCGCGATCCGCAACGAGCGCGCCGCCGGCGCCAAGCCCCAGGAGAGCTGACCATGGAACTGATCGTCGAGATCACGATCTTCGTGCTGGCCGCGTTCGTCGGCTTCGAGGTCATCTCGAAGGTGCCGACGACGCTGCACA
>DATCLC010000056.1:0-2356 GCA_036564135.1 Solirubrobacterales bacterium | reverse complement strand
AGCCTCGTCGCTGTCGCCCTGACCGGGCGCTAGCTACAGCTCGTAGCGCGCCAGGTCCTCCTCGAGTCGCTTCGCGTCCTCGGAGTCGAGCTTCGAGCTAGGGGGCGGCTCGTCATCGCCGCCCGCCCGGCGCCACCGCCGCAGGCCCGCGATGATCGCGCCGCCCACGAGCACGATCGCGAGGCCGGGGACGATCCAGGCCGCGAGGTCGAAGCCCTCCGTGTCCGGGGTGGCGAGGACCTCGGGGCCGAACTCCTCGACGAGGCGCTCCTTGATCTCCTCCTTGGTGAGGCCCTCGTCGATCAGGCGGCGGATCAGCTTGCGCTGGTCGTTGGCTTGGGGCGCCTCGGCGGCGAGCGCGAGCAGCGTCCCGCACACCGGGCACATCACCTCGTCCTCGATGTCGGGGAGGCTCACCTTGGGCGCGCTCGCGGGCGCCGCCGCAGCGGAGTTGTCCGTCCGGCTTTCGCCCTGGGCTGCCGCCATCGGCGCGCTCGTCGCGAGCATCGCGAGCGCTGCGAGGAGCGCGAGCAGCGGCTGGGCGGGCCGGCGGCGCATCAGGAGGCCTCGCTGATCAGCGGCAGGACCTGCTGCTGCAGGTCCTCCTCGGTGACCGGGCCGGCCCAGACCGCTGCGACCTTGCCGTCCGGGTCGATCAGGAACGACTCGGGCACGCCGGTCGCGCCGAACGCCTCGGCGTAATCGCCGGAGCCGTCGCGGATCGACGGGTAGCTGAGCTCGAACTCCTCGACGAACTCGAGCGCCTCGTCGCTTGCGTCGCGCGAGTCGATGCCGAGCACGGTGAAGTTCTCGCCACCGTGGCGGCGCTGGAAGCGCTCGAGCGTGGGGGCCTCGTCGCGGCAGGGGTTGCACCACGACGCCCAGACGTTGGCGAGCACCCACTGTCCGCGGTAGTCGGCGAGCGAGGCGAACTCGCCCTCCTCGCCGAGCACCGGCAGGCTCTCCACAGGCGCCTCGTCGCCGGGCTGCACGCGGCCCTCGCCCTTCGCGATCACGCCGAAGGCGAGCAGGGCGACCACCGCGAGCACGCCCATGAAAGCCGCGAAGCCCTTTGCGCTCATGCGGTCAAGCCTAGAGGGGGAGGGGGCTCGTCAAGCGCGGCGGAAGTTCCTAGAATCAAGCCCGCAAGCGGCGGTAGCTCAGTTGGTAGAGCACGAGCTTCCCAAGCTCGGGGTCGCGGGTTCGATCCCCGTCCGCCGCTCTGCTCGTGTGCCGTGCCGCGCTATGACTACGGCGTGATCGAACCCGAACGCCCCGAGTTCGTCCTGCGCCGCCTGCGCGCGGTGCCCGAGGGGTTCGTGACGACCTACGGCGATTTGAGCCCCGGCGCGCCGCGGTTCGCGGGCCAGGTGCTGCGCGCGACCGACGACCCCGACGTGCCCTGGCACCGCGCCGTGCGGGCCGACGGGTCGCTCGCCAAGGGCTCACGGCAGCGCGCGCTGCTCGACCGCGAGGGCGTGCCGTTCGACGGGGAGCGGGTGCGCATGGACGTCGCGCGCGTGCCGGCCGAGGCGCTCGACCAGCTCGCGGCCGACGCGCGACTTCAACGTTCAGACGGTTGATCCCACGATAAGTCGCGCTCGCGAGCGCGACGTTCGCGAGTTCGACCTATCGACGGTTGATCCCACGAAAGGTTGAAGTTGCGACAGGGTGGGGGCTTCAGGACGCCGCCGCGCGCTCGGTGACGAAGTCGAGGAAGGCGCGCGCCGCGGGGGTCTGGGCGCGGCCCGCGCGCCAGATCAGGCAGACCGGCAGGTGGATGGGCGGGTCGAGCGAGCGCGCGACGAGCGGCGCGCCGGGGAGCTCGGCGACGGTGCGGGGGACGAAGGCGAGCCCTAATCCCTCGACGACGAGCGCGCGCACCAGCGTCTCGTTGGAGCCCTCGAGCAGGACGCGCGCCGAGGCGCCGGCGCGCTCGAGCGCCTCGTCCATCGCGCGGCGCACCGCCGAGCCCTCGCGGAAGGCGATCAGCTCGGCGCCGTCGAGCTCGCGAACCCGTAGCGGGCGCTCCTCGGCGAGCGGGTGGCCGGGGGCGACGGCGACGACGAGCTCCTCCGCGCTGAGCTGCGCGCACTCGATGCCCTCGGGCCACGGGCCGGCCTCGAGCGCGAACGCGGCGTCGAGCTCGTCGGCGCTTAAGTGCTCGATCATGTCGCCGACCGTGCCCTCGCGGAACTGGATCTCGATCCCCGGATGGCGGCGCTTGAACTCGGCGAGCAGGGCGGGCACGTTCACCTCGCCCGCGGGGCGCAGGGCGCCGACCGCGACCGTGCCGCGCACGAGCCCGCGCAGCTCCTCGACCTCGTCGCGCAGCGCCTGCGCCTCGGCGAGCGCG
>DATCLC010000055.1:0-23100 GCA_036564135.1 Solirubrobacterales bacterium | reverse complement strand
CCCGGCTCGAGGTCGCCGCCGCCGGAGGCGACCGCGTGGAACGTGAGCACGGCGAGGATCGCGCCGACCGGGTCGATCAGGATGCCCTCCCAGCGCAGTACCGTCGCAAGCTCCCGGTTGGGCCGCACGAACTCGATGAGGGGGAGGACGACGGTCGGCCCCGAGAGCGTGAGCACCGCGCCCAGGATCAGCGCGATGCGCCAGTCGATGTCGAGGATCAGCCAGGCGCCGAGGGTCGCGAGCACCCAAGTGATCAGCACGCCGATGGTCACGAGGCGGCCGACCAGCGGGCCGGTCCCGCGGCCCGCCAGGTCGCTGCGGCGCAGAGACAGCGCGCCGTCGAACAGGATCACCGAGACCGCGAGGTTCACGAACGGCTCGCGCAGGTCGCCGAGCAGGTCGACGGGATCGATGATGCCCGTCACCGACTCGCCGAGCAGCACGCCGGCGACGAGCAGGGGCACGATCGCGGGCAGGGCGAGACGCGCGGCGATGAGCTGGGATGCGGTCGCGCTCGCGACGATCAGCGCGAACGCGAGGGTCTCGTCGTTCATGCCCTGCTGTTCAAGCCGTCCATGGTTCGTACCACTCGCAGACCCCGGCGACGATCGCGTCCGCCTCGGCCGGTCCCCAGGTTCCGGGAGGGTACGGGTGCACGGGCGGCGGCGCGGCGATCAGGGGCTCTACGATCCGCCAAGTCTGCTCGATCGTGGCCTCGCGCGTGAACAACTCGGTGCGGCCGGCGAGCGCGTCACCGAGCAGGCGCTCATACGCCTCGGGCAGCGTGCGGCCGTCGCGGTCGAAGAGAACCTCGAGGTCGGCGGGCTCGAACGCGTCGTCCCCGGCGCGCTTGGCCATGAACCGGATGCGTGCGCCGGGCTTGGGCTCGATCCGGATGACGATGTGGTTGGGATCGGGACGGTGCCCCGGCCCGACGCCGAGCCGGGGTGGGCGCTTCATGACGACGTTCACCTCGGTCGCTTGCGCGGGCAGGCGCTTGCCGGCCCGGATGAAGAACGGCACTCCGGCCCAGCGCCAGTTGT
Source organism: Solirubrobacterales bacterium (assembly GCA_036564135.1). Lineage (GTDB taxonomy): Bacteria > Actinomycetota > Thermoleophilia > Solirubrobacterales > 70-9 > RSA11. The sequence continues at coordinate 22,057 of DATCLC010000055.1, read as the reverse complement.
CGACCTGGAGCTCGAGCGCCGCGAAGGTCTCGGTCTGCGAGTCCGCCGCAACCCCCTCGATGTCGCGGTAGCCCTCGTACTGGCCGCGCACGTACCTGTTCGGGGCCGCGGCGGGCATCGCCTTGAAGAGCTGGAGGCGCCGGTCGCGGATCGAGTCCGCGTCGTTCGCCGACGGCGGCTCCATCGCCACCAGGGCGAGCACCTGCAGCAGGTGGTTCTGGACCACGTCGCGCAGGGCGCCCACGGGGTCGTAGAAGCGGCCGCGGTCCTCGACCCCGAAGTCCTCGGCCATCGTGATCTGCACGTGCGAGACGTAGTGACGGTTCCACACGGGCTCGAGCAGGCTGTTGGCGAAGCGCAGGTACGTGATGTCCATGACCGGCTCCTTGCCGAGGAAGTGGTCGATCCGCAGGATCTGGTCCTCGGTGAGCACCTCCTGGAGCTCCGCGTTCAGCGCCTGCGCCGAGGCGAGATCGTGCCCGAACGGCTTCTCGATCACCACGCGCGCGCCCTCGCAGACCCCGGCGTCGCCGAGGCCGCGCACGACCGTCGCGAACAGGCCGGGCGGGATCTCCAAGTAGAAGACGGGCGCGCGCGCCGGGCCCAGGGCGCGCCTCACGGCCGAGTACGTCTCCGGCTCCGTGTATTCGCCCTGGACGTAGGTGAGCCGCTCCTCCAGGCGGCGCAAAGCGCCTTCGTCGACGTCGTCCACCGTCCCCAGCACCGCTTCGCGGGCGTGGTCGCGCAGGGTCCGGTCGTCCCAGTCGTTGCGCGCGACGCCGATCACGGGCACGTCCAGGCGGCCCTTCCGCTCGAGCCGGTACAGCGCCTTCAGCGTCATCTTCCGGGCGAGATCGCCGGTGATGCCGAAGATCGCAAGCGCGTCCGCCGGCCGGGAGTAGTCAGCCCCTCGGGCGCTGGGTGAGGTCACGGCTCACCTGCACCCTACCGGGAATCGGAGGGGCGATTGGGAGGAAACCTCCACGTTGGGCGCCCAACGCGCCCTTAGGATGCCCCGAAGCGATTCGAAGGAGAGATCAATGACCGAGCGTTCGGAGCTCGGCGTCGTCGGCCTCGGGCGGATGGGCGCCAACATCGCTCGCCGCCTCGCGCGCGCAGGCCATCGCTGCGTGGTCTACGACGTCCAGCCCGCTGCGGTGGAGGCGCTCGCGGCCGAGGGCATGGTGGGCGCGAGCTCGCTGGAGGAGCTCGCGGCGCAGCTTGAGCCCCCGCGGGCGGTGTGGCTGATGGTGCCGGCCGGCGAGGTCACCGAGGCCACGGTGCGCGCGGTCGCGGACGTGCTCGAGCCGGGCGACGCCGTGATCGACGGCGGCAACTCCAACTACCGCGATGACATCCGCCGCTCCGCCGAGCTGAGCGAGCGGGGCCTGGACTACATCGACTGCGGGACGAGCGGCGGCGTGTTCGGGCTCGAGCGCGGCTACTGCCTGATGATCGGCGGGCCCGAGCGGGCCGTCCGCCGCCTCGAGCCGATCTTCGCCGCGCTCGCGCCCGGCGTGGACGCGGCGGCGCGCACTCCCGGACGTGACGGGGAACCCGCTCCCGCGGAGCGGGGGTACCTGCACTGTGGCCCGAGCGGGGCGGGGCACTTCGTGAAGATGGTCCACAACGGCATCGAGTACGGGGTGATGGCCGCCTACGCGGAGGGGCTCAACGTGCTCAAGGCCGCGAACGCGGGCGCCGCGGAGCGCGAGGCCGACGCCGAGACCGCGCCGCTCGACCATCCCGAGTACTACCGCTACGACATCGACGTGGCCGAGGTCGCCGAGCTCTGGCGGCGCGGCAGCGTGATCGGCTCGTGGCTGCTCGACCTGACCGCGGCGGCGCTGCGGGAGTCGCCGGAGCTCGCCGGGTTCGCGGGCCGGGTCTCCGACTCGGGCGAGGGCCGGTGGACGTCGATCGCGGCGATCGAGACCGGCGTGCCGACGCCGGTGCTGACCAGCGCCCTGTATGAGCGCTTCGCCTCGCGCGACCTCGACGACTTCGCGAACCGCGTGCTTGCCGCGATGCGCAAGCAGTTCGGTGGGCACGAGGAGAAGGTCGCCTGAGCCTGCGCCTGCAGGAGGCCGCCGACGCGGCGGAGGCCGCCGCCCTCGCGGCGCGGCTGGTCGCGGACGCGGTCAGCGAGGCCCTCGGGGCGCGCGGCACCTTCATGATCGCGCTCAGCGGCGGGCGGACTCCCTGGCTCATGTGCGAGCGGCTGGCCGACCACGACGTGCCCTGGGAGCGCGGGCTCGTCTTCCAGGTCGATGAGCGGGTCGCGCCCAACGGTTCGCAGGACCGCAACCTCACGCACCTGCGCGGGAGCCTGCCGCCGGCCGCGGTGCTGCGCCTGCGCCCGATGCGGGTCGCCGCGGCCGACCTCGACGCCGCCGCGCTCGCCTACGAGGCCGAGCTGCCCACGCACCTCGACCTCGTCCACCTCGGGCTGGGCCCTGACGGGCACACCGCCTCGCTTGTGCCGGGCGATGACGTGCTCGACGTGGAGGACCGCCTGGTCGCCCCGACCGGCGGCACCTACCAGGGGCACCGCAGGGTCACGCTCACCTACCCGGCGCTCGCCGCCGCGCGCCGCGTGCTCTGGCTCGTCACCGGCGCCGAGAAGCGCGAGGCGCTGCGCGCCCTGCGCGCGGGCGACGAGACGATCCCCGCCGGCCGCGTACGCGCCGCGGACGCGATCCTCGTAGCGGACCACGCGGCGCTGTCCTGACCGCGCGACTTCGACCTATCGACGGTTGATCCCACCAAACGTCGAAGTCGCGACGGTCGCGTTCGCGAGTGCGACTTTTCGACGGTTGGTCCCACGAAAGGTCGAAGTCGTGGGCGCCCCGATCGACGGGGCGGGGGTGTCGCCGGGCGCGCGCGCCTAGAACGTCAGGCGGTCCACCGAGCCGTCGGCGCGGCCGATGAGGGCCTCGCTCACGAGCTCGGCGGCGAACAGGCCGTGGTCGACCACGCCCGGGGTGCCGGCGAGCCGCTTGGCGAGCTCGGCGGGGTCGTCCACATCGCCCGTGTAGTCGGCGATCACGCCGGCGTCGGGGCTGGGCGGGGCGCCCTCGCGCACCTGGGCCGTGCCGAGGGCGCGCAGCGTCGCGCGCAGCCCGTACGCGAGCAGCTCGAGGGGGACCGGAGGCGTGAGCCGTTCGACCAGCTTCGACTCGTCGGCGATCACGACGAACCGCTCGGCCGCCGCGGCGACGACCTTCTCGCGCGTGTGCGCGCCGCCGCCGCCCTTGACGAGCCAGCCGTCCGGGGCGATCTGGTCGGCGCCGTCGATCGCGATGTCGAGGCGGTCGAGCTCCTCGAAGGGCTCGACGGGGATGCCCAGCTCGCGGGCCTGAGCCTCGGTCGCGTTCGAGGTCGCCACACAGCGGATGTCGAGGTTGCGGGCGGCGATCGCGGGCAGCAGGTGCGCCACCGTCGAGCCCGTCCCGAGGCCGACCCTCATGCCGCTTTCGACCAGTTCCGCGGCGGCCTCGGCGGCCGCGCGCTTGGCGTCGTCGCTCGTGCTCACGGGCGGAAACTTAAATCAACGGCGGAAATTCACCGGGCACGTGTACCCCGTCGCGCGTACTCTGAGGGGGTGGAGGCCACGCCCACCGACGGGAGTGCGCTCGACGAGTTGAGCGTCAACACGATCCGGACGCTCGCGATCGACGCGATCCAGGCGGCCAACTCGGGCCACCCGGGCACGCCGATGGCGCTGGCCCCGGTCGCGTACGCGATCTGGCAGCGCTTCCTGCGCTTCGACCCCTCCGACCCGATCTGGCCGAACCGCGACCGGTTCGTCCTCTCGGTCGGGCACGCGTCGATGCTGCTCTACGCGCTGCTGCACCTCGCGGACGTCCGCGCCGTCGACTCCGACTACGAGACGCTCGGCGAGCCCGCCGTCTCGCTCGACGACATCCGCCGCTTCCGCCAGCTCGACTCCAAGGCGGCTGGCCACCCCGAGTACCGCTGGACGTCGGGGGTGGAGGCGACCACGGGCCCGCTCGGCCAAGGCGTCGCGACCAGCGTCGGCATGGCGATCGCCTCCCGGTGGCTCGCCGCCCGCTACAACCGCCCGGGCTACGAGCTGTTCGACTACGACGTCTACGTGCTCTGCGGCGACGGCGACCTCATGGAGGGCGTCTCCGGAGAGGCGGCGTCGATCGCGGGGAACCAGCGGCTCGCGAACCTCTGCTGGATCTACGACAACAACCACATCTCGATCGACGGCGACACCGCCATCACCTACACCGACGACGTCGCCGAGCGCTTCGCCGGCTACGGCTGGCACGTGACCCGGGTCGGCGACGCCAACGACCTCGGGCTGCTCTCCGCCGCGCTCGACTCGTTCCGCGCCGAGGCCGAGCGGCCGACGCTCGTCATCGTCGACAGCCACATCGGCTACGGCTCGCCCCACAAGGTCGACACCGCCGCCGCGCACGGGGAGCCGCTGGGCGCCGACGAGGTACGGGCGACCAAGGAGGCCTACGGCTGGCCGCCCGACGCCGAGTTCCTCGTCCCTGACGAGGTCCGCCGGGCCTTCGCGGCGGGCATCGGCGAGCGCGGGCGGCGTTTGCGCAACGAGTGGGAGGCGCTGCTCGAGCGCTACCGGGCCGAGCGCCCCGGGCTCGCCGACGAGATCGAGCGCATGCAGAGGCGCGAGCTGCCGGACGGCTGGGACGCCGAGATCCCCGACTTCGCCGGCCAGGCGAAGCCGCTCGCCACCCGCAAGGCGTCCAACGCGGTGCTGAACGCGCTTGCCCGGAGGGTGCCGTGGCTCGTCGCCGGCTCGGCGGACCTCACCGGCTCGACCGCCGTGGGCCTCGACGGGGTGGAGGCTCTCACGCCGCGCACCCCCGCGGGCCGCCAGGTCCACTACGGCATCCGCGAGCACGCCGCGGCCGCGATCTCGAACGGCCTGGCGCTCGCGAAGGTGCGGCCCGCGTGGTCCACCTACCTGGTCTTCTCCGACTACGCGCGCCCCGCGATCCGGCTCTCGGCGCTCATGGAGCTGCCGGTGATCCACATCTTCACGCACGACTCGATCGGGCTGGGGGAGGACGGGCCCACCCACCAGCCGGTCGAGCATCTCGCCTCGCTGCGGGCGATCCCGGGCCTCAACGTGATCCGCCCCGCCGACGGCCCCGAGGTCGCGGAGGCGTGGCGGCTTGCGATGGAGCAGCACCACCAGCCGGTCGCGCTCGTTCTGACCCGCCAGGACGTGCCGGCGATCGACCGCACCCGCTACGCGCCCGCCGCCGGGCTGCGGCGCGGCGGCTACGTGCTCGCCGACCCGCCCGACGGCGACCCCGAGCTGATCCTGATCGCGACGGGCAGCGACGTGCACCTCGCGCTCGCCGCGCACGAGCGGCTCGCAGCGGACGGCGTGCGCACGCGCGTGGTCAGCCTGCCCTCATTCCACCTCTTCGACCGCCAGCCCGCCGCCTACCGCGACGAGGTTTTGCCCCCGGGGATCACCGCCCGCCTGGGGATCGAGGAGGCGGCCACCCTCGGCTGGGATCGCTACGTAGGATCCGCCGGCGGGATGATCGGTATGCACACATTCGGTTCGTCAGCGCCGCTGCGCGACGTCCAGACGAAGTTCGGTTTCACCCCCGACCGCGTGGTCGCCCGCGCGAAGGAGCTGCTCGCATGAGCGCAGCCTGGGACGCCCTCGCGCGCCACCAGGAGCGCATCGGCGCGCACCACCTCCGCGATCTCTTCGCCGAGGACCCCGAGCGCGGCGAGCGCCTGACGCTCACCGCCGCCGACCTCTTCCTCGACTATTCCAAGAACCTGATCACCGACGAGACGATCGAGCTGCTCGCGGCGCTGGCGCGCGAGCGGGGCGTCGAGGAGCGCCGTGACGCGATGTTCCGCGGCGAGCGCATCAACTCGACCGAGGACCGCTCCGTCCTGCACGTGGCCCTGCGCATGCCGCGCGAGCGCTCGCTGATCGTCGACGGGACCGACGTCGTCGCCGAGGTGCACGAGGTGCTCGAGCGGATGAGCGACTTCGCCGGCCGGGTGCGCAGCGGCGAGTGGCGGGGCCACACCGGCCGGCCGATCCGCAACGTGATCAACATCGGCATCGGCGGCTCCGACCTCGGCCCGGTGATGGCGTACGAGGCCCTGCGCCACTACTCGCGGCGCGAGATGAACTTCCGCTTCGTCTCGAACGTGGACGGCACCGACTTCGCCGAGGCCGTCGTCGACCTCGACCCGGCGGAGACGCTCTTCATCGTCTCCTCGAAGACGTTCACGACGCTCGAGACGATGACCAACGCGAAGACGGCCCGCGAGTGGGCGCTCGCCGGCCTCGGCGGGGAGCAGGAGGCGATCGCCCGCCACTTCGTCGCCGTCTCCACGAACGCGGAGGCCGTCGCCGAGTTCGGCATCGACACCCAGAACATGTTCGGCTTCTGGGACTGGGTCGGCGGTCGCTACTCGATGGACTCGGCGATCGGGCTCTCGACGATGATCGCGATCGGCTCCGAGCGCTTCGCCGAGCTGCTCGCGGGCTTCCACGCGATCGACGAGCACTTCCGCACCGAGCCGCTCGAGCGCAACATGCCGGCGCTGCTCGGCCTGCTCACGGTCTGGTACGCGAACTTCTTCGGGGCGCAGAGCGTCGCGGTGCTGCCCTACGACCAGTACCTGAAGCGCTTCCCGGCGTACCTGCAGCAGCTCACGATGGAGTCGAACGGCAAGCGCGTGCGCATCGACGGCTCGCCGGTCGAGTCCGCGACCGGGCCGATCTACTGGGGCGAGCCGGGGACGAACGGGCAGCACTCCTTCTTCCAGCTCCTGCACCAGGGAACCCACCTCGTGCCCGCCGACTTCATCGGGTTCCTGCGGAGCCTCAACCCGATCGGCGAGCACCACGACCTGCTCGTCGCGAACCTCTTCGCCCAGGCCGAGGCGCTCGCCTTCGGCAAGACCGCGGACGAGGTGCGCGCCGAGGGCGTGCCCGAGGAGCTCGTTTCGCACCGCACCTTCCCGGGCAACCGGCCCTCCAACATGATCCTCGCCGAGCGCCTCACGCCGTTTGTGCTCGGCAACCTCGTCGCGCTGTACGAGCACTCCGTGTTCACGCAGGGCGCGGTGTGGGGGATCAACTCGTTTGACCAGTGGGGGGTCGAGCTCGGCAAGGCGCTCGCCAAGCGGATCGTCCCGGAGCTGCGCGGCTCCGACGGCGACGCGCTCGACCACGACAGCTCGACCAACGCGCTGATCCGCCGCTACCGCGCGGCCCGGGCGAGCGAGGCGGAAGCGGTGTGACGGCGCGCCGGACAGCGCGGGGATCGGTGCCGCCGCGATGAGCGCAGCCGCCGGCACCGGCCGCTTTCCGCCGATCGCGGACTACGCGTTCCTGTCGGATTGCGAGGTGCCGGCGCTGGTCGCGCCGAGCGGCGCGGTCGAGTGGCTGTGTTTGCCGCGGCCCGATTCCCCGAGCGTGTTCGGCGCCCTGCTCGACCGCCAGGCGGGCTCGTTCACTTTCGCCCCCGACGGGGTGCGGGTGCCCAGCGAGCGCCGGTACCTGCCCGGCACGCTCGTGCTCGAGACCACCTGGCAGACGCCAAGCGGCTGGGCGGTCGTCCACGACTGCCTGGTGATGGCGCCCTGGCACGGCGCGCGCTCGGAGCGCTACCGGCGCGCGCCCGCCGATTTCACCGCCGAGGGCATGCTCCTGCGGACGGTCCGCTGCATCGAGGGCGACGTGGAGATGTTCCTCAACTGCATGCCGGCCTTCGACTACGGGCGCGGCAGCGGGCGCTGGGAGTGGTCGGGCACGGGCTACGGCGACGCGACCGTCACCCCGGGCTCGGGCGGGCCCGCGCTCCGGCTCGTCACGAGCCTCAACCTCGACCTCGCCCCGGCCCGGGCCTACGCCCACACCCGCCTGCACGAGGGCGAGGAGGCCTTCGCCGCGCTGAGCTGGCGCTGCGATCCGCCCGCCGACACCGCCGAGGCCTTCGCGCGCTCCGAGGAGACGGCGCACGGCTGGCGCGAGTGGCTCAAGGGCGGGAGCATTCCGGACCACCCGTGGCGCGACCACCTCGAGCAGAGCGCGCTCACGCTCAAGGGCCTCAGCTACGGGCCCACCGGCGCCGTGCTCGCGGCGGCCACGACCTCGCTGCCCGAGACGCCCGGGGGAGAGCGCAACTGGGACTACCGCTACTCGTGGATCCGCGACTCGGCCTTCATGCTCGCCGGGCTGTTGCGGCTCGGCTTCCACTGGGAGGCGTTCCAGTACTTCGCGTTCGTGATCGAGGCGGTCGGCGGCGAGCGCCTGCAGATCATGTACGGGGTTGGCGGCGAGCACGAGCTCCACGAGCGCACGCTCGACCATTTGAGCGGCTACGACGGCGCGCGCCCCGTGCGGATCGGCAACGGCGCCTGGGACCAGCGCCAGCACGACGTCTGGGGGATGCTCCTCGACTCGGTCTACATCAACACGCGCCACCGGATGTTCGAGTCCCTGCCGGAGCCCGCCTGGGAGCGGATCGCCCAGCTCGTCGAGCAGGCCATCGAGAACTGGCGCGAGCCCGACCGCGGCATCTGGGAGATCCGCGGGGAGCCCAAGCACTTCACGAGCTCGAAGGTGCTGTGCTGGGTGGCGCTCGACCGCGGGGCCAAGCTCGCCGAGCAGCGCGGCGACGCCGAGCGCGCGGCCGCGTGGCGCGCCGTCGCCGAGGAGATCAAGGCCGACGTGCTCGCCAACGGCGTCGACGAGCGCGGCGTCTTCGTCCAGCACTACGACGGCGATGCCCTCGACGCGTCACTGCTTTTGATCCCGCTCATGGAGTTCCTGCCGGGCGACGACGAGCGCGTGCGCGCCACGGTGCTCGCGATCGCCGACGAGCTGACCGAGGACGGGCTGGTCCTGCGCTACCGCACGCACGAGACCGACGACGGGCTCAGCGGGGAGGAGGGGAGCTTCACCATCTGCTCGTTCTGGCTCGTCTCGGCGCTCGCGGTGATCGGCGAGGTGGGGCGCGCGCGGGAGCTCTGCGAGAAGCTGCTGTCGTTCGCGGGCCCGCTCGGCCTCTACGCGGAGGAGATCGACCCGCGCAGCGGCCGTCACCTGGGCAACTATCCACAGGCGTTCACGCACCTGTCGTTGATCGACGCGGTCAGCAGGCTGATCGCGGTCGAGCGCAGAGAGGAGGAAGCGGCGCTGTGAGCAGCAACCGCGGCGGGATCGACCTCGGCGGCACCAAGATCCAGGCGGTGATCGTCGACGAGGGCAACCGCCCGGTCGGCCGGGCGCGCCGGGAGACGCCGCGCAACGGCGGGCCCGGCGACGTCGCCGCCGCGATGGCAGCCACGCTCCGCGACGCCGCCGCGGACGCCGGGGTCGAGGTCGCCGGGTTGGCCGGCGTGGGCGTCGGTTCGCCCGGCGTCGTCGACGCGGAGGCCGGCACGGTGACGAGCGCCAAGAACCTTCCCGGCTGGGACGGGACCTTCGCGCTCGCCGACGCGCTCGGCGGCGAGCTGGGCGTACCCGTGGCGCTCGGCAACGACGTCCAGGTCGCCGCTGACGCCGAGCTCAAGCTGGGCGCGGGGCGCGAGCACCCGTCGTTCCTCGGCGTGTTCTGGGGCACCGGCGTCGGCGGGGCGATCTTCCTGGACGGGCGGCCGTGGCTCGGGCGCGGCGCCGCGGGCGAGCTCGGTCACGTGGTGGTCAAATCCGACGGCGCGATCTGCCCGTGTGGGCGCCGTGGCTGCATGGAGGCCTACGCCGGCCGGGTCTCGATGGAGCGCATGGCGCGCGAGCGGCATGAGGCTGGCGAGCCGACCGTGCTGTTCGAGCTCATGAAGGAGAAGGGGCGCGACCGCCTCACCAGCGGCATCTGGGCGCGAGCGCTGCGCGAGCAGGACGCGCTCGCCGCCGAGCTCATCGACCAGGCGATCGAGGCGATCGCGATCGCCGTCGCCTCGACGATCAACCTGCTCGACATCGACGCGATCGTGCTCGGCGGCGGCATGGGCGTGCGCTTCGGCGAGTCGCACGGCGAGCGCCTGCGCGCCGCGATGGTCCCGCACCTCTTCCGCGACGACCGCCCGCCGCACCTCGTCCTCGCCAAGCTCGGCGACCTGGGCGGCGCGATCGGCGCCTCGCTGCTGGTGGCCGGCGAGCGCGCGGTGCCCGCGAGCCCCGCGGCCGGCGCCTAGCTCTCGAGCGTCGCGTCGACCGTGATCTCGATCGCGAGCGCCTGCGAGATCGGGCAGTTCTTGCCGGCGTCCTGCGCGGCCTGCTCGAAGGCCTGCTGATCGATCCCGGGTACGCGCCCGCGCACCTCGATGTGGGACCCGCTCACGCCCTCGCCGGGAACGAAGCCCACGGTCGCCGTCGCCTCGAGCCGCTCCGGGGCGTTACCCGCCTCGGCCAGGATGTTGGAGAGCGCCATGCAGTAGCAGGAGGCGTGCGCGGCAGCGAGCAGCTCCTCCGGGCTCGTGGTGCCCTCCGTGCGCTCGGTCCGCCGGGCCCACGTGACCTCGACGTCCTCGAACGTGCCGCTCGCGAAACTCGTCGTGCCGCGTCCCTCAAAGAGGCTGCCCTCCCAGACCGTCGTCGCCTTGCTCTCAGCCGCCATCGTCCACCTCGCTTCAGTCGAACTTCGTCCTCGGACCCGAACCTACCCGCTTCGGGCGCGGCGGGTCGGCCGGCTCGACGAGTGATCCGACGAAACGTCGAAGTCGTGGCCGGCCCCTCCGCGGCATCGACCTAACGACGGTTGATCCCACCAAACGTCGAAGTCGCGCGCGGAGGCCAAGTGCCGCAACTTGAGCGTTTCCGCCGAATCTGGACGAATGTTCTATTTAGGTCGGCGCCGCCGTGCCGACTACGGTGCCAACACGCAAGCGAAGCGTGCGGCCGGAAGCGGCAGTGGGGCCGGCCGCCGGGGGGAGGCCGGCCCTGCTGCCGCTACGGCCGCGCGGTCGCGCTCGCGAGCGGCTCCGGCTCGAAGCTGCAGCGCTCCTCGTCGGGGCAAAGCTCGCGGATCGCGACGCGCGCGGCGCGCGCCTGGCCGCTGAACGGCTCGATCGCGATCAGGTCGACGGCCTGCAGCGCCGGGGTCGCCGCCGAGAAGTGCAGGCGGGCGAAGCCGATCGCCTCGCGGCCCGCGTCGAAGATCCCGCCGGCGCCCACCGAGCCGCCGTCGACGACGACGATGTCGCCCCAGCGGTCGATGTGCTGGCGGTGGTCGTGGCCGGTGACGATCACGAGGCCGTGCTCCTCGCCGCGCTCGTGCAGCACCTCGGCCAGGCGCTGCGCCAGGGCGTTCTGGTGGACCATGACGATGTCCGGCGGCGGCTGGAGCGAGTCGAACCAGCGCCAGAGCTCGTCGGCGGCGCGCTCGAACGCCTCCTCGGGGTTCTCCAGGTCGTTGAAGGTCACCGGCCGCTCGGGCGGATCGCTCGTGCCGGGCCACTCGAGCGGGTCCGGGAAGCCCGCTACGCGCAGCCCGTCGACCTCCGCGACGAACCTTGCCGGCTCGTCGTCGGCGACGTCGGTGTCGGTGCCGAGCACCCTCACGCCCTGATCGGCGAGGGCGCTCATCACCCGGCGGCTGTCGTGGTTGCCCGAAACCGCGACCACGCGCCGGCCCAGCGCGGAGATGCGCGGCGCGAGCAGCGCCGCCTCGGCCGCGCCGCCGCGCTGCCCGAAGTCGCCGGCGAGCAGCAACGGTTCGTCGCCGATGGCCTCGGCCAGCGGGCTGACGACGAGCGCGTTGGCGTGGAAGTCGGAGGCGAGCGAGAGCGTGCGCCCAGTCGGCTCCTCCGCGGGGACCTCCGCGAGCACCGTGGTCACGCTGCGCAGGATGCTCGCCACCGTCGAGCCGTACTCGCTGCGCACGATCGGGTCGTTGGCCACCTCGAGCAGCCGCTGGACCTCGTCACCATGGCCGAAGTACGTCGGGCTCTGGAAGGCGCGCGCGTCGAACGTGCCGCGCACGAGCGCGACCGAGGCGCCGCTCACGACGACGATTACGGCGACCCCCGCGGCAGCCAGCCCCCAGCGCGGCCGCAGCCCGCGCCACAGCGCCGTGGCGAGGCCGAGCAGCACGACGCTCGTGCCGATCCCCCAGGCGAACCCACGGATCATCGCGTCGCGCGCCCCCTTCGCGAGGTCCTCCTCGATCTCGTCGAGCAGGAACGACGAGCCCTCCGCAGCGGCCCGCAGCGCGGGCCGGTCCAGCGAGCGGAGCTCGGCCGAGATGCGCAGGGGGGCGTCGAGCGCGTCGGCGCGGAGGCCCCAGTCGGCCACCGGCACGATCACCTCCGCGTCCCCACGCAGCGAGGGCGAGAGCTGGAAGGCGACGCGGCCGATCGCGGTGTCGGCCGAGTACGGCCCCGCGAGCCGCCAGCCCAGGGTGAACCCAGCCGCGACGACCGCCCCGGCGATCAGGGTGAGGGCGGCCCACCGCCCCAGCCGTCGCAAGCGCTCACGCGTGGACCGGCTCATGCACAGGTGAGGCTACGAGAGTGCCGCACCCTGACCAAGCCGGCGCGCCGCGCCTGCGGTCGGGTGCGAGAGCCCCTCGCGGTCCGGCTCAGGGGTGCGAGCCGCGGCGCACGGCGTCCTGCACGCGCTCGTCGCGCTCGAGGAAGGCGTCGAACACCGGGCTCACGATCCCGCGCAGCGCCGACCACCCCGCCCACCAGCGCGGGAAGACCGTGCGCGCGGCCCGGCGCTCGATGCCGTCCACGACCCGCTCCGCGGCGCGCTCCGGCCGGTGGCGGCGCAGCATCCAGTCTGGGAAGGCGCGCTCGAGCTGCTGGGTCACCGGATCGGCGAACGCGTCGCGGACCATGTCGGTGTCGATGAAGCCGAAGTAGGCCACGCCGGCACTGGCGCCGGACGGGCGCAGCTCCACGCGCAGCGCCCGGCCGAGCTGCTCCACGCCCGCCTTCGCCATGGCGTAGGGGGAGTTGAGCACGCCGTTCACGAACGCGTAGACGGAGGCGACCACCACCACGTGTCCCCGCCGCGCGGCGATCTGCGGCAGCGCGGGGCGGACCGTGCGCCACACGCCGAGCAGGTCGACCTCGATGACGCGCTCGAAGACCTCGGTCCCCATCGCGGCGGCGGTGCGCTGCGGGGGCGCGATGCCGGCGTTCGCCATGACGATGTCGAGGCCGCCGAAGCGCTCGACGGTCGCGGCGACCGCGCGCTCCATCGCCGCCGAGTCCGTGACGTCGGCGCCGATCGGCAGCGCCCGTGGGCCGACCGCGGCGGCCGCCTCAGCCGCACGCTCCGCGTCGAGGTCGACGACGGCGACCATCGCGCCGCGCGCGTGCAGGAGCTTCGCCGTCGCGAGGCCGATCCCGCGGGCGGCGCCGGTCACGAGCGCGACCTTGCCCGGGAGCTCGATCCGTTCCACGGCGCCGATCCTGCCACGAAGCCACCCGCGCCGGCGCCGTTTTCCTCACCGGCGCGTGGGGTAGGTGCCGCGGGACAGGGGGCTTTCGGATGACCGAAGTCGTGATCCTCGACATCGACGGCACGCTGGTCGATTCCAACTACCACCACGCGCTGGCTTGGGATCGGGCGTTCACCGCAGCCGGCGTCGCCGTGCCCCTGTGGCGGATCCACCGCCACATCGGCATGGGGGGCGACCAGCTCGTCGAGGCGCTCGCCGGGTCCGACGTCGAACGCGAGCTCGGCGACCGGATTCGCGCCGCCGAGGGGGAGCGTTACGCGGAGCTGATCGGCGAGGTGCGCCCGGTTCCAGGGGCCCGCGAGCTGATCGAGGCGCTGAAGCGCGCCGGCCGGCTCGTGATCCTCGCCTCCTCGGCCAAGGAGGACGAGGTCGATCACTACTTGGATTTGCTCGGCGCGCGCGAGCTCACCGACGGCTGGACGACGTCCGCCGACGTGGAGGCGACCAAGCCCGAGCCCGACCTGGTGCGCGCCGCGCTAAAGCTGGCCGAGCGTCAGGGCTGGATTCCCACCGAGCGCGCGGACCTGATCGGCGACTCCGTCTGGGATGTGGAGGCGGCGGCGCGGGCCGGCGTGAGCCCGACGGGCGTGCTGACCGGCGGTTTCGGCGAGGAGGAGCTGCGCGCCGCCGGTGCGATCGCCGTCTACCAGTCGGTCGCCGAGCTCGCCGAGGGCTCCCGTCTAGCCTCAGGCTCGAGATGAGCCCGATCTTGGAGCGCGGAGCGCGGCTGCGCGGCGGCCGCTACGAGATCGAGCGCCTGCTGGGCCACGGCGGGGCAGCCTCGGTGTGGCTCGCGCGCGACACGCTGCTCGAGCGACCGGTCGCGGTCAAGGTGCTCTCGGAGGGGCTCGCCTCCGACGCCGCCTGGCTCGCGCGCTTTCGGCGGGAGGCCCGGATCGCAGCGCGGCTTCAGCACCCCAACCTGGTCTCGGTCTACGACTTCGACGCGGACGGGGATCACCCGTTCCTCGTGATGGCGTACCTGCCCGGGGGCTCGCTGGCGCGCCGGCTGGACGAGGGGCGCGCGATCGACTGCGAGCGCCTGGCGCGCGACCTGCTCGCGGCGCTCGCCCACATCCACGACGCCGGGATCGTCCACCGCGACGTCAAGCCCGGGAACGTGCTGTTCGCCCCGGACGGGCGCGCCTGCCTCAGCGACTTCGGCATCGCGCGGCCCGAGGAGGCGACCGCGCTCACGAGGACCGGACAGATCCCCGGAACGGCGCGCTACATGGCGCCCGAGCTCTGGCAGGGCGATCCCGCGAGCCCCCGCACCGATCTCTACTCCTGCGGCGTGGTGCTCGCCCGTTGTCTCGGCGACGACGCCGACCCGCGGCTCACAGAGCTGGTCGCGCGCCTCACCTCTCCCGATCCCGAGGCGCGGCCCGGCTCGGCCGAGGCCGCACTCGCGCTCCTCGGGGAGGCGGCCCGGAGCCCGCGGCAGCCGGTCGCCGCGGCGCCGCCGCCCGTTGCGGCTCCGTCGCCGGAGCTCGCGCCCTCGCCCGCGCGGCCCCGAGCGCGCGTCGCGGCCGCGCTCGCCCTAGGTCTCGGCGTGATCGCGGCGGCGGTCGCGCTCGTGATCGCGCTGGGCGGCAACGAGTCCGCCGAGGATCCCGTTCAGCGCGCGCAGGGAGAGGAGCGTCGCCAGGACGACGGCGCGCGGGGCGACGCGGCGCGGGAGCCGGACCCCTCCCAGGCCGAACCCTCGGACCGCGAGCCGGTCGTCACCGCCTCGGGGTCGAACCCCGAGCTGGGGGCCGCGCTCAACAACCGGGGCTACGAGCTGATCCAGCAGGGGCGCTACGCCGAGGCCGTGCCGATCCTGAAGCGCGCCGTGCGCGCGTTCCCGCCCGGCACCGACGACCTCAACTACGCCTACGCGCTGTTCAACCTCGGCAACGCCCTACGGCTCTCGGGGCGACCCGAGGAGGCGATCCCGATCCTCGAGGAGCGCCTGCGCATCCCCGACCAGATCGACGTCGTGCGCCGCGAGCTCGCCGCCGCGAGGCGCGCGGCGCGCGGGGCGGGCTGACCCGGCGCTCTACTCGCCGGTGAAGTTCGGCTCGCGCTTCTGCACGAACGCCGTGACGCCCTCGATGAAGTCCTTGCTGCCGGCGCGCTCCGCCTGCGCGCGGGCCTCGGCCTCCAGCTGCTCCTCTAGACCGGCGTAGAGGCGGCGGTTGAGCAGCGCTTTCGCCGCCGCGTAGGCGCCCGTCGGGCCCTTGGCGAGGCGGGCGGCGAGCGCGGTCGCCTCCGGGGCGAGCCGCTCGTCGTCTATGACCCGGTTCACGAGGCCCCACTCGAGCGCCCGCTCGGCCCCGATCCGCTCGCCGAGCAGGGTCATCTCCATGGCCCGCGCGCCCCCGGCGCGGGCGGGCACGAAGAGGCTCGCGCCGCCGTCCGGCACGAGCCCGATATTCACGAACGCGAGCAAGAAGTACGCCGAGCGCGCCGCCAGCACCAGATCGCCAGCGAGCGCGAGCGAGCAGCCGATGCCCACGGCGGGGCCGTTCACCGCGCAGACCACCGGCTTGGGCATCTCGCGCAGGCGCAGGATGATCGGGTTGTAGCGGTCGCGCAGCACGCCGCCGAGGTCGAGCGTGCCGTCCGGCAGGGTCTCCGCGGGCTCGCTGAGGTCGGCGCCCGATGAGAACGCGCGGCCCGCCCCGGTGATCAGGACCGAGCGCACGGCCGCGTCCTCGGCGACGGCGTCCACCGCCTCGCGCAGATCAAGGCCGAGCTGGAGGTTCCAGGCGTTGAGCTTCTCGGGGCGGTTCAGGGTGATCGTCGCGGCGCCGTCGGCGACCGAGACGTCGACCGTCTCGAATTCCTTCATGGGCGGCAGCCTACGTCCTGGTGGCTACTGGCGCCCGCGGATGAGTTGGGGAACGGGGTAGGGGCGGCACTTCCCGCCGCACTCCTTGCGCCTGGCCGGCAGCTCCACGAAGGAGGGATGGGCGTCGTCGGTCAGCACGCGCACCTGCCCGAGCAGCGAGCCCAGGGCCTGGGGGAGGGGCGGGAGCTGGTGCGGGAAGTCGGAAGGCCCGACGGAGAGGCGCAGGCGGTGGCCCGGCTTGATCACGGCCGAGGTCGGGAAGACCTCGATCCGCATGCGCGTGGGGACGCCCGGCGTGACCGGGCGCACGGAGGCCTTGGTGAAGGGGTGCCAGGGCTGCAGCAGGCGGCCGCCCACAACGCGGCTGCGCGAGCGGTCGACGGCGCGGAAGCTGGCCGCGAGCCAGCCCGACGTGAGCTCCCGGGAGGTGCCGTCGGGCGCGACGTCGGTGAGGCGCACCGAGAGCACCGCGTCGCGCGCGGTCGTCGTCACCCACAGGTCGGCGAGCGCGGGCCCGTCGATCCGCAGCGGGCGCTTGAGCGGCGCCGTGGTGTAGGTGGCCTCGCCGAGCTCGTTGAGCCGGTTGTCCGTCGTGCAGGGGATCCCCTCGAGCAGCCCGGCCGTCCACTGCACGGTCGACTGCGTGCAGATCCCCGAGAGGGGATGCTGGAGGAAGCTCTGCGCGGGCTCAGGCCCGGACGGCGCCCGGTGGGCGAGCCGCCCGCCGCCGCGCAGGTGCAGGCGCTTGGGCCGCAGGCGCGGGCTCGGCCAGTCGCGCTGCACCTCGTAGCGCTCGCGCCCCCAGACCCACTGGGTCACCCGCGGCATCCGGGCGATCCGGGTGGCACGGCGCTTGCCCATCACCCAGCGGTCGAACCAGCGCAGGGCGATCTCCCGCAGGTCGGGCACGCCGTCGCGGGGCAGGCCCTGACCGGTCGAGGCGCCGACGTGGGTCCACGGCCCGATCAGAAGGCGCGCGGGGACCCGGTTCTTGAGGCGCTCGTAAATGAGCGGCTCCCCGCGCTGGAAGATGTCGTGGAGGCCGCCGACCACGAACGTCGGCACGTTGATGCGGTCCACGACCTCCAGCGGCGAGCGCGTCTTCCAGAAGGGCCCGTCAAAGGCGATCTCGCCGCCCACCGCCGAGTCGAGCACGGCCGGCACCTGGAAGGAGAGCGCCCCGGCGACGTGCTGGACGAGCGCGGTAAGCGAGCTCAACAGGCTGCCTACCGGGTCGCTGGGGTCGACCGCGTTCGGCGAGGGCACGATGCTGCCCGCGGTCACGAGGCCGAGCCAGAGCGGGATGAAGGCGATGTTGATCTGCCCGCCGGTGAAGACGATGTCGCGGTAGCCGTCGCCGAGGGGCACGATCGGGAAGATCGCCCGCAGGCCCTTCGGCCGCTGCGCGGCGGTGTAGAGCTGGGTGATCGCCATGTACGAGGGGCCGGTGAGCCCGATGCGCCCGTTCGACCAGGGCTGCCGGCGGACCCAGCGCACGACCTGCGCGCCGTCGCGCTGCTCGTTGGGCCCGAAGCTGTCCCAGGTGCCGCCCGAGGCGCCGGTGCCGCGCACGTCGACGGTGACGACCGCGTAGCCGCGCTGGACGAACCAGTTCGAGGTGCCGCCCAAGAACTCGTTGACGATGAAGTCCTTGTTGTAGGGCGTCTGGATGATCAGCGCGGGGTGGGGCCCCGGCGCGTCGGGGCGGGCGACGTTCGCGCGCAGGACGACGCCGTCGCGCATGCGGATCGACACGTTCGGCTCCTCGACGATTCCGTACGTGGCGGGGCGGGTGTACGGCGTCCAGCGCTGGCCGGCCTCGGCGGGCGTGGGGAGGAGGGCGGCGGCGCAGGCGAGCGCGCCGGCCAAGGCGGCGCTCCACGCGCAGATTCGCCGCGTCGTACCCCGCAAACCCATGGGGCCGAATCTAGGGCGCGCGGGCGTTTCGTGCGCCGTTTCGCCCCGAGGGGAGGCCCGCTATTCGGCGCGCATGCCCTCGAGCACGTACTCGAGGTAGCGCTTCCAGCCGTCCTCGCCGGCGAGGCGCCCGGCGGCGGAGCAGGTGGCGGTGCCGACGCCGCATAGGACCATCGGGATGTCCCCGTGGTGGACGTCGTCGCGGAGCACGCCGGCCGCCTTGCAGCGCTTGACGAGCCGCTCGGTGAGCTCCGGCACCTCGTACTTGGTGGCGGCGGCCTCCATGGCGTTGCCGTGGTTGCGCATCACCTCGGTGAGCGCGCGGTCGGCGACCTGGAGCTCGGCGCCGCGGCGCATCATCGTCTCGAAGCCGTGCCAGGGATCGGGGTCGTCGAGGGCCTCGCGCAGGAGGGCGGCGATGCGCTCGAAGCGGTCCTCGGCGAGCGCGCTGATCAGCGCCTCCTTGTTCGGGAAGTGCCGGTAGACCGTGCCGACCCCGACGCCCGCCGCGCGCGCGATCTCCTCCATTCCGACGTCGACGCCCCGGGCACCCATCAGCTCGCGCGCCGCGTCCAACACGCGCGCGCGGTTGCGGAGCGCGTCGGCGCGAAGCGGGCGGATGTCGACCTCGGAAGTGCTCATCGGGGTGGTGGTCCCAATTCTCGCGCCCAAATCGTCCCTTATGTGACGGTCGGCACTCAAACGGAATCACGATTCCGTATAGTAGGGCGTCAACCGGAACCGGAATTCGGTTTCCGATTATAGGCACATCCCCAATCTCCCCGGAGGATTCATGGCATCCGAACGCGACTTTCAGAGCAGGCGCTGGCTGGCCCTGGCGCTGCTCTGCGTCAGTCAGTTCATGGTCGTTTTGGACGCCGCGATCATGAACGTGGCGCTGCCGACGATCGGTGCTGCGCTCGACATCTCCCAGGCGAACATCGCGTGGGTCGTCAACGCGTACGTGCTGACGTTCGGCGGCTTCCTCTTGCTAGGCGGCCGGCTGGCGGACCTACTCGGGCGCCGGCTCGTGTTCATCAGCGGACTCGTGCTGTTCGCGCTCGCGTCGCTCGCGGGCGGGTTCGCGCAGAGCGAGGGCGTGCTGGTCGCGGCGCGGGCCGTTCAGGGCCTCGGCGCTGCGCTGCTCTCGCCGGCGGCGCTCTCGATCGTCACGACGACGTTCAGCGACGGCGCTGAGCGCAACAAGGCCCTGGGCGTCTGGGGCGCGGTGGCCGGTTCCGGCGGCGCCGTCGGCGTGCTGCTCGGCGGCGTGCTCACCGAGTACGCCGGCTGGGAGTGGGTCCTGTGGGTCAACGTGCCCATCGGCATCGCGGCCGCCCTGATCGCGCCGCGGCTGATCCGCGAGAGCCGCGCCGATTCGGCGACCCGCCACTTCGACCTGGCCGGCGCGGTCAGCGTCACCGCGGGCCTCTCGATCCTCGTCTACGCCTTCCTCGAGGCGCCGGACGCGGGCTGGGGCTCGGGCCAGACCATCGGGCTGCTCGCGCTCGCGGCCGGGCTGATCGGCGCGTTCATCGCGATCGAGCTGCGGTCGGCCGCCCCGCTCGTGCCCTTCCGGATCTTCCGGAAGCGCACGCTGACGGGCGCGAACATCGTCGGGATCCTGACCGGCGCGTCGATGTTCAGCATGTTCTTCTTCATCTCGCTGTACATGCAGAACGTGCTGGGCTACAGCGCGATCAAGGCGGGCCTCTCGTACCTGCCCCTCTCGGCCGGGATCATCATCGCGGCGGGTGTCGCGTCCCAGCTCGTCACGCGAGTTGGCTTCAAGCCCGTCCTGGCGTTCGGGATGGTGCTGGTCTCGGGCGCGCTGGTCTGGTTCACCCAGATCTCGGCCGACGGTGGATTCGTGGCCGACATCCTCGGCCCGTCGCTCGTCGTCGCGGTCGGCCTGGGGTTCACGTTCGTGCCCCAGACGATCGCCGCCGTCGCGGGCGTCGAGCCGCAGGAGGCCGGCCTGGCGAGCGGGCTGATCAACACCTCGCAGCAGATCGGCGGCGCACTCGGGTTGGCAGTGCTCGCCTCGGTCGCCTTCTCGACGATCGGCGATCTGGCGCCCACCGGTCAGGTGACGCCGCAGGTCCTCACCGAGGGGTACGCGGACGCGTTCGCGTGGGGCGCGGGCATCGGCCTGCTCGGGCTGCTGGCCAGCCTCGTCCTGATCCGTGGACGCGACAGCCGCGCGCACGCGGAGATCGGCGCGGGCGAGCCGGCCAAGGTTCCCGCCTGATCCCGCCCGGCTCGCGCCGGGGCGAGGGGTCCGGAGAGGACCTCTCGCCCCGGCCGCGGGCCGGAAAGCGCCCCTCTGATGAAGCGGGCGGGGCCCCCCGCGGGCCCCGCCCGCGGCTACTTGCGGGTAGGTTCGCGAAACGCGCGAGGGGGGTACCTTGAGCGTTCCCAAGGGCGAGAGAGAGGGCCTCATGACCGGGACGGCAAGCCCCGCAACCGAGAAAATCGATCCCCCTGCCGCGACCTTGCGCGAGGTCGTCGAGCGCCTCGCCGCGATCGAGCGCGGGCCGTGCTCGCCTGGCGAGCGCGAGGCCGCCGAATGGCTTGCCGAGCGGCTGCGCGCGGCCGGGGTGGAGGAGGTCGCCCTGGAGGATGAGCCGAGCTGGGGCACGTTCCCCCCGACGGCGACCGTGCTGAGCGCGATCGGCGCGCTCGGCGCGGCGCTCACCCTGCGTGGTCGGCGCGTCCTGGGCGCGGCGCTCGCCGGCGCGGCGCTCGGTGGCCTGGTCGACGAGGTCCACAACGGCCCGCGCTGGGTGCGGCGCACCTTCCGCAAACGGCGCACGACGGTGAACGTGGTCGCTCGGCTGGGCGACCCGCAGGCCGAGCGCACCCTCGTCGTGCTCGCCCACCACGACGCGGCGCAGACCGGGATCCTCTTCGACCAGACGGCGGTGGCCGCCTTCCACGAGCGCTTCCCGAACGTGATCCCGCACATCAAGACCCAGCCACCGCAGTGGTGGGGCGCGCTCGCGGGCCCGATCCTCGGCTTGGTCGCGGCGCTCACCGGAAGGCGGACGGCGGGCCGAGCCGCGCTCGGGCTGGGCGTGGCGAGCACGGCGCTGCTGGGCGACATGTGGCGCAGCGAGGTCGTGCCCGGCGCCAACGACAACCTCACGGCGGTCGCGGCGCTCGTCGCGTTCGCGGAGATGCTGCGCGAGCGCCCGCTCGAGGGCCTGCGGGTCTGGCTGGTCTCCGCCGGCGCCGAGGAGACGCTCCAGGACGGGATCCGCGCCTTCATGGACCGCCACCGCAACGAGCTGCCGAAGGAGTCGACGTGGTTCCTCAACCTCGACACGATCGGCTCGCCGCGGCTCGTCATGCTGGAGGCCGAGGGGCCGGTTCGCATGGAGTACTTCGACGAGGAGTTCCGCGAGCTCGTCTGGGGCGTAGCGCAGGAGCGCGGCCTGCGGCTCGAGCGGGGCTTCCGAGCCCGCGCCTCAACCGACGCCGTGATCCCCAACCGCGAGGGCTACCGCACGGTGAACGTCACCTCGCTCAACGACTACCACCACCTCACCCACTACCACCTGCCGACCGACCTCCCGGAGAACGTCCACTTCGAGACGGTCGAGGAGGGCACCCGCCTGACCTACGCGGTCGCGGAGCGCCTGGCGCGCGCGTAGCCGCCCCAGCGCCGCGACGCTCCAAGCCTCGCTCGGGTGGCTGGGCGGCCCGGGGAGTGAGGCCCCAAAACGCGAACGGCGCCCGGGGGCGCCGCTCGCGGAGGAGGATGGAGGTGTGTGTGTCCTAGGCGTAAGCCTTCGGGCTGCTCCTAGCGGATGTGCATCCCTGAGATCGCCCGCGAGAT
>DATCLC010000054.1:0-6135 GCA_036564135.1 Solirubrobacterales bacterium | reverse complement strand
CGGCACCGCGTTCCTGCACTCGATCATGGTCCAGGAGCGCCGCGGGATGCTGAAGGTCTGGAACGTCTCGCTGATCGTGGGCACGTTTGCGCTCTGCCTGCTCGGCACGTTCCTCGTGCGCTCGGGGATCCTCGAGTCGATTCATGCCTTCGGCGAGTCGACGGTGGGCACGCCCCTGCTCATCCTGGTCGCGGCGGTGCTGATCGGCTCGACGGCGCTGATCGTCTCGCGCCTCGACGATCTGCGCTCGGCGCGGCGGATCGAGTCGCTGGCCTCGCGCGAGGCGGTGTTCCTGGTCAACAACCTGCTGCTCGTCGGCCTCGCGCTCGTGATCTGGTGGGGCACGTTCTTCCCGCTGATCTCCGAGGCGCTCACGGGCACGCGCTCCTCGCTCGCCGCGCCGTGGTTCGCCGACTACACGACGCCGCTCGCGATCCTGCTCGTGCTGTTCACCGGGATCGGCCCGCTGCTCGCCTGGCGCAAGATCTCGGCGGGCGCCGCGCTGCGGATCTTCGCGTGGCCGCTGGGCGTGACCGTGGCGGTCGCTGCGCTCTTGGTGGCGTTCACTGACGCCGCCGGCGAGCCGTGGGCGCTTGCGATGTTCTGCGTCGCGGCGTTCGCGCTCACCGGGCTTGCGCAGGAGTTCGCGCGCGGCGCGGCGGGCCTGCGCGCGCTGAACGGCGGCTCCTACGTCAGCGCGCTCGGGCGGCTCATGGGGCGCAACCGGCGCCGCTACGGCGGCTACATCGTCCACGCCGGGATCGCGATCCTGTTCATCGCCGTCGCCGCGTCGTCGAGCTTCCAGACGAGCCGCGACGTGCGGCTGATGCCCGGCGACACAGTCGAGGTCGAGGACTACACGATCACCTACGCGGAGCCCTCGGCGGACATCGACCCCGAGGAGCAGAAGCTCACCTTCGCGGCGCGCCTGGACGTCGAGCGGGACGGCAAGAGCTTCTCGCTCAGCCCGTCGCGCAACTACTACTCGGGCAACACCGGCGACCCGTCGGCGGGGCCGATTCGCTCGTTCTTCGAGGGCGAGGCGACGAGCGAGGTCGGGCGGCGCGAGGGTGCGAGCGAGGACCTGTGGACGGCGATGCAGCCCGACCTGGAGCCGCTCGACCCGCTGATCGCGGCGGTCGATCGACGGCTCCTTCGCCGCCTTCCGGAGATCGGGCCCGAGGGGCCGACTCCCGAGCAGATCGAGCAGATGCGCGAGTTCGCGAACGCGCAGGGCGACGCGATCGAGCGGCTCGCTGCGCTGTACGTGGCGAACCCGCTGCCCGTGACCTTCCGCATCAACGTGAACCCGTTCGTGATCTGGCTCTGGGTCGGTGGCCTGGTGGCCGTGGCCGGTGCGCTGATCGCGGCCTGGCCCGCCCCGGCGGCGCGCCGCAGGCGCGTCAGCGATGTGTACGCCGCGCGGCTCGCCAAGGAGCTCGGCCGCGCCTAGCGGGCGCCCCGCATGGAGATCGTCCTCGCCCTGATCGTCGTGGCGGCGCTGGCCTGGTTCGTGGCGCGCCCGCTGCTGCCGGGCGCCGGCCGGAGCGTGGCAACCGAGGATCCGCGCATCGCGGACCTCGAGGCGCGCAAGGAGGCCAAGTACCGCGAGATCCGGGACGCGGAGATCGACCGCGAGCAGGGCAAACTGAGCCCGAAGGACTGGGCGCGGGTCGACGCCGAGCTGCGCCGGGAGGCGATCGAGATCCTCAAGGAGCTCGACCGGGTCCGCGGCGAGCGCACGGGCGAGTGACGGGCGCGGCCCTCCCGCCCTCTACACTGCAGGCGCGATGGAACTGATCCTGTCGATCCTGCAGGTCTTCATCTCGGTCGTGCTGATCTTCCTGGTGCTCCTGCACTCCGGGAAGGACTCCGGGCTCTCCGGCGCGTTCGGGATCGGCCAGACAGGGAGCTCGTTCGGCGGCGGCTCGCTCGTCGAGCGCAACCTGGACCGCTGGACGATCTTCTTCGCGATCGTGTTCGCGCTCAACACGATCGTCTTGCTCAAGCTTTAGAGGCCTAGCCATGAGAGCGCTCCGCCCCCGAGCCGCGCTCGGGGCGGCATGCGCCGTACTCGGGGTGGCGCTCGGCGCATGCAGCGACGACGACGTGCGCACCGCGGTGCGCGGCGAGGGCGAGCCGGGCGAGGGCGGAACGCTCGTCTGGGCCGTTGGCGAGCCGGTGGCGGGCGTCGATCCGCTGGCCGCGGACTCGCCGACGGAGCAGCTCGTCACCAGACAGGTGCACGAGCCGCTGGTCGCGCAGTACGACGCGCCGTTCGGCGAACCGGCTGACGTGGCCGGGCTCGCGCTGGCCGTGCGCCCCCGGGCGGGCGGAACGCGCTGGGATGTGCGCCTGCGCACCGGCGTGCGCTTCCACGACGGCTCGCCGCTCAACGGCGCCGCGGTGCTCGCCAATGCCCGCCGGTGGCTCGCAACCGAGACGGGGCGCCAGCTGCTCCCGGGCCTCGTCGCGGCGGACTCGCCGCGCCCCGACCTCGTGCGCCTCTTCTTCGCGGAGCCGCGGGCGGACGTGCCCGAGCTGCTCGGCGCGGCGGAGCTCGGCATCGTCGCGCCGGACGCGCTCCGCACGCGTCCTGACGGCGAGACGCAGCTCGGCACGCAGCTCGCAACCGGCAGCGGGCCGTTCGAGCTGCGCGAGCGCAGCGCCAACCGGCTGCTGCTCGCCCACAACACGGAGTGGTGGGGCAGCGACCGGGACCTGGGCCCCGCCCTCGACCAGGTCGAGTTCCGCCTGATCGAGCCCGCGGCGGCGCGCCTGCGGGCGTTGCGCGCCGGCGAGGTGCGGGTTGCGAGCGGCCTCACCCGCGCGCAGGCGCGAGCCGCGGCCGCCGACCCGCTGATCGCCGCCGTTCCCCAGGCCGGGGGCGGGTGGATCGCGTACGAGCGCTCGGTGCGCGGGCTGGGGCGGGCCGATGAGGTGCCGTCGCTTGCCGGGGCGTGGCTCGCGACGCTGGCGAATTAGGCGCTACGCGCCTTGGCTCGGTCGCGGCCCGGGCGCAGGCTCGCCGTCCCCAGGAAGCTCACGAGCACCGTCACGCTGCGCGCCCGGCGGAGACGGCCGCGCAGCGGGATGCGCTTGCGGAAGCGGCCGCTGCGGTTCACGCGCGTCCAGGCCGTGCGCTGCCGGCCGGCGGTGCGGTAGACGACGAGCAGGCGCCTCCCGGCCGCGCTCCGGCCCGCCCGCCCGCGGACGACGAGCCGCGTCCGGGCCTTGCCGCGGACCAGGCGGGCCCTGCTGATGTGCACGCGGGCCTTGGGCGGGCGCGACTTGTCCACGGGCTGGGCGGGATCGGGATCCTGGGTCCCGGGGGCGGCGGGGGCGCGGACGAGCAGGCCGAAGTGGCGGGTCGCGTCGAGCGGCCGGAAGGCGTCGCCCCAGAAGCCGTAGGCGGGGTGGGCCGCGTTGTGCGTCTCGGCGAGGTCGCGAACGTAGGCCACGGTCTCCGCCGGCGTCATGCCCGAGCAGGGCCCGGGTGTGCCCGCCTCGCCCCGGCAGAGCGCCACGACGCCGGCGACGTGGGGGGTCGCCATGCTCGTGCCGGTCATCGTCGCGTAGCCGTCGGGCGCGGTCGAAAACACGCAGACCCCAGGGGCGGCGACGGTGTGCGCGGCGCCGGCGGCGGTCACGGCGTAGTTGGAGAAGCTCGCGACCTTGTCGTCGGTCTCCTTCTCGCGGCAGGTCCGCCCGGCCGCCCCGGGTTTGCCGTCACCGTCGGCGACCGCCGTGACCGTGAGCACCTCCGGGTAGGCGGCTGGGGTGCGCGGCTTGTCGGGGTGGTCGAAGGCCTCGCTCAGGTTGCCCGCCGAGACGACGTAGGTGACGCCCGCCGCGGTCGAGGCGCAGATCGCGCGGTGCTCGGGATCGGTCGTGGTGGCGCAGGTCCGCACGGGCGGGCCGTAGCCGGAGAGGCTCATGTTCGCGACCTTGATGCCGAGGGCCGCGGCGTTGGCGGTCACCCAGTCGATCCCGCACAGGATCGTGCTGAGCTTGCCCTTGCCCTGCCCGTCGAGGACCTTGACTGCGTAGACCTTGGTTCCGGGCGCAACGCCCACGACCCCGTCGCCGTCGTTGCGCGCGGCGATCGTGCCGGCGACGTGCGTGCCGTGGCCAGCGTCGTCGGCAGGGGGAGCCCCGGGCGTGATGCAGTTGGGCCCGCGGGCGACGGTGAGGTCGGGGTGATCCAGGTCGATTCCCGTATCGAGCACGGCGACCGCCCCGGCGCTCGCCCGGCGGACGGTCCCCGCCTGCGCGGCCAGGATGCGCCGTACCCCGGCGGGAGCGAAGTCCCCCTTCGCGAGCGCGGCGGTGGTGGCCCAGACCGGGCGGTCGGGGGTCACCGCGGCGATCTCCTCGTCCGCGCGCAGCTCGCGGACCTGCTCGGGCGTGAGCTCGGCCGCGAACCCCTCGACCGCGTGCCGGTAGCGCCGCTCGGCCTCGAACCCAAGCTCGTCGGCGCGCTCCTCGGTCTCGGTCCCGACCGCACCCGCCGAGTCGTCGTAGACCACGACGTAGGAGTGGCTCGGCCCCTCGGCGCGGACGGCGGCGGGGGAGAGGCCGCCCACAGCCAGGCCCAGCGCCACCCACAGGGCGAACGCAGGGGCGCGCAGCGAAGGGAACGATCGGACCATCGCTTCCCCATCGACGCCGGGCACCTCAGTCTGGACCGCGGGCCCCCAAACGTGGGCCATCCGGCCAGCGAGAAGGGGGCCGGGCGCGCCGAGATAGGGCGCTTGTCCCCGCCTCTACCGGGAGAACTGCGCGAATTCAACCGCCAACGGAAAGACCGGGGGCGCCCATGGCGCCCCCGGTCTCGGAGTGCGGCTGAGAGGAGTCGAACCTCCACGGCCCTCGCGGGCCACAAGGCCCTCAACCTTGCGCGTCTACCAGTTCCGCCACAGCCGCTTGGCGGCCTGATTGTAGTGGCCTGGGACGGGCGCCTTGCGTCCGTCCGACGGGACCTCTACTCTACGAACATGTGTTCGTAGGGCACGGCGATCAGCCGGCTCCCGAAACCGAAAGCGAGTGTAGGAGCCTCTCATGGACCTGACCAAGCGCCAGCAGGAGATCTTCGAGTTCATCCGCAAGTACGCGGAGAAGACCGGCTATCCCCCCACGGTGCGGGAGATCGGCAAGGCCGTGGGGCTGCACTCGTCCTCCACCGTGCACGCGCACCTCTCCAACCTGGAGAAGATCGGCTTGCTGCGGCGCGATCCGACGAAGCCGCGCGCGATCGAGCTCCTGGTCGACAAGGCGCGCCAGGCGATGCGCGGGCAGGGCCTGCCGCTCGTCGGCCAGGTCGCCGCGGGTACGCCGATCCTCGCCGAGGAGCACATCGAGGAGTACCTGCAGGTGCCCGAGGTGATTGGCGGGGAGGAGGGCGACTACGTGCTGCGCGTCAAGGGCGACTCGATGAAGAACGCCGGCATCCTCGACGGGGACTACGTCGTGGTCCAGCAGACGGAGGATGCGCGCGACGGCGAGATCGTGGTCGCGCTGATCGAGGACGAGGCGACCGTCAAGCGCTTCTACCGGGAGCCCGACGGGATCCGGCTGCAGCCCGAGAACGACGCGTACGAGCCGATCAAGACCACCGAGGCGACGATCCTCGGCAAGGTCGTGGGCGTGTTCAGGAGCGTGAGATGAGCCCGGCGCTGCTGCAGACGGGCGCGACGGTGCGCGTGCGCGCGAGCTGCGCGGGCGCGGCCCGGCGCGACCCGCACCGGCTCTTCGACCCGGATCGTCCCACGCTCGAGGAGGTGGTCAACCGGGCCTGGGAGGACCTGGTCGATACCGGCAGCGCGCGGTGCATCGTCTGCGGCGGCGAGATGCTCGTGTCCGGCTGCGAGTCCTGTGGGTCGCAGCTGACCTGACGGGCGCTGGGTTCGGGGAGCGGCGGACGCAAGGGTTGTTGCCGTGAGCGCTCGGGGGCCCGGCCGACCGGACACGGCGGCGATCAGGGCCTAAGATCAGCTGGTGCAGACCGTGCGTTCGCGGGAGGTGATGCCTCTCGAGGAAAGTCCGGACACCGCAGGGCAGGACGGTCGGTAACGCCGACCCGGGGAAACCCGAGGGAAAGTGGCACAGAGACTAGACCGCCGATGGCGCGCTTCC
>DATCLC010000053.1:0-12149 GCA_036564135.1 Solirubrobacterales bacterium | reverse complement strand
AGCTACGGCTCGCACACCGACAGCTCAGGGGTGGTGCGCATCCTCAAGGACCTCGACGCCTCGATCGAGGGGCGCGACGTCCTGATCGTCGAGGACATCATCGACTCGGGCCTCACGCTCCACTACCTGATGCGGAACCTGCGCGCCCGCAACCCGCGCTCGCTCGAGGTCTGCGCGCTCCTCACCAAGCCCGAGCGGCGGCGCGTCGACCTGCCGATCCGGTACGTCGGTTTCGAGATCCCTAACCGGTTCGTGATCGGGTATGGGCTCGACTATGCGCAGCGCTACCGCAACCTTGGCTTCGTCGCCGCGTTACAGCCAGGTCAGGAATGAGCCGCCCTGCTACGCTGGAAACACTTGAGCCGGGCCACGAACCCTTTGGGCATGCCGTTTTTCACGTTTCGCCGCAGCGCTCGGCCGGTCTTTCCGGGCGGGTCGCATGAGCTGAGGACCGACCCATGAGGCGGTTCTTCCGCAGCGCTCTGTTCCCGATCCTGATCGTCATCGTGCTGGCGTTCTTCGCCCAGCGCCTGATCAACACGGGCGAGCAGGAGGAGTCGCCGACCTACAACGAGTTCATCGCTCAGATCCAGAACGAGCCCGGGACGATCGAGAGCCTGACCTTCAACCAGAAGAACCACACGGTTGAGGTCGTCGAGACGGACAAGACGGAGTACTCGACCGGCTACCTCCCCGAGGAGGAGTCGCGGCTCATCAACATCGCCGAGCGCAACGACATCGAGACCAAGATCGAGGGCACCGGCGGCGGCGGAATCCTCTCGTTTCTTACCTACCTGCTGCCCTTCATCCTGATCTTCGCGTTCTGGTTCTTCCTGCTGAACCAGATGCAGGGCGGCGGCTCCCGCGTGATGAGCTTCGGCAAGTCGCGCGCCAAGCGGATGTCCGTGGACGCGCCCAAGATCACGTTCCGCGACGTGGCTGGCGCCGACGAGGCCGTCCAGGAGCTC
Organism: Solirubrobacterales bacterium; assembly: GCA_036564135.1. Taxonomy (GTDB): domain Bacteria; phylum Actinomycetota; class Thermoleophilia; order Solirubrobacterales; family 70-9; genus RSA11. Next base: position 11,181 of record DATCLC010000053.1, on the reverse strand, counting down.
CAGGAGATCAAGGAGTTCCTCGAGAACCCCAAGAAGTTCCAGGCGCTCGGCGCGCGTATCCCGAAGGGCGTCCTGCTCTACGGCCCGCCCGGCACCGGCAAGACGCTGCTCGCGCGCGCGGTCGCCGGCGAGGCGGGCGTGCCGTTCTTCTCGATCTCCGGTTCGGACTTCGTCGAGATGTTCGTCGGCGTCGGCGCGAGCCGCGTGCGCGACCTGTTCGAGCAGGCGAAGCAGAACTCGCCCTGCATCATCTTCATGGACGAGATCGACGCCGTCGGTCGCCATCGCGGCGCCGGCATGGGCGGCGGCCACGACGAGCGCGAGCAGACGCTCAACCAGCTGCTCGTCGAGATGGACGGGTTCGAGATGAAGGACAACATCATCTTGATCGCCGCCACCAACCGGCCGGACATCCTCGACCCGGCGCTGCTGCGCCCGGGCCGGTTCGACCGCCAGATCGTCGTCGACCGCCCCGACCGCAAGGGGCGCCGCCAGATCCTCGAGGTCCACACGCGCGGCAAGCCGCTCGCCGACGACATCGACCTGGACGCGCTGGCCGGCCAGACCCCCGGCTTCACCGGCGCAGACCTCGCCAACCTGATCAACGAGGCCGCCCTGCTGACGGCGCGCTCGGGCAAGCGCGAGATCGGCATGGAGGAACTCGAGGAGGGGATCATGCGGGTGATCGCGGGCCCCGAGAAGAAGACCCGCGTGATGTCCGAGAAGGAGCGGCTGATCACCGCCTACCACGAGATGGGCCACGCGATCGTCGGCCACGTGCTGCCGAACTGCGACCCGGTGCACAAGATCTCGATCGTCGGCCGCGGCCAGGCGCTCGGCTACACGATCTCCCTGCCCGGCGAGGACAAGTTCCTGACGACGCGCGCCGAGCTGCACGACACGATGGCGATGACGCTCGGCGGCCGCGCCGCGGAGGAGATCGTCTTCGGCGAGATCACGACCGGTGCCTCAAACGACCTGGAGAAGGTCACCGCGACTGCCAAGCAGATGGTCATGCGCTACGGCATGTCCGAGCGGCTGGGCCCGCGCGTGTTCGGCCACGACCGTGGCCAGCCGTTCCTCGGTCGCGAGTTCTCCTCGGAGCCCGACTACTCCGACGAGATCGCGCGCGAGATCGACGACGAGATCCGCCGCATCGTCGAGGAGGCCCACCAGACCGCGAAGGACATCCTCACCGAGCACCGCGAGCAGCTCGACCGCATCTCGAAGATCCTCGTCGAGCGCGAGACGATCGACGCCAAGCAGTTCGAGGCGCTGCTCGAGGGCGCGTCCGAGGAGGAGGTCTTCGGCTCGTCCGAGGGCGAGGCCGAGACCGAGCCGGAGCCCGAGCCCGAGCCCGAGACGGAACGCAAGCCGAGCCGCGAGGGCCCGCGCCCGGTCACGCGACCGCGCCCGGGCTTCGCCGGCGGCAGCGCCGAGATGCGCTCCGACGGCCCGAAGCGGCCGTAGCGGCGTTCCCGCAGCGAAGGGGGGTCGGGTAGGTTGCCCGCCGTGCGCTTGATGGGCATCGTCAACGTGACGCCCGACTCCTTCTCCGACGGCGGCCTCTTCCTCGATCCCGAGGCGGCCATCGCGCACGGCCGCGAGCTGCTCGAGCAGGGCGCTGACATCGTGGACGTGGGCGGCGAGTCGACGCGGCCCGGCGCCGAGCCCGTCCCCGCCGACGTGGAGCGCGAGCGCACCGAGCCCGTGGTCGCGGCGCTCGCCGGGGACGGCGCGACCGTCTCGATCGACACCTCGAAGGTCGAGGTCGCGCGCGCGGCGCTCGATGCGGGCGCCGCCATCGTCAACGACGTGACCGCGCTGCGCGGCGAGCCCGAGCTCGCCGACCTGTGCGCCGAGCGCGGCTGCACGGTTGTGCTCATGCACATGCTCGGCACGCCCCGGACGATGCAGGACGACCCGCGCTACGACGACGTCATCGACGACATCCGGCGCTTCCTCGCCGAGCGCATCGAGTACGCGGTCGGCCGGGGGATCGCCGAGGAGCGGATCTGGATCGACCCGGGAATCGGGTTCGGCAAGACGCTCGATCACAACCTCGAGCTGCTCGATCGGCTCGACGAGTTCCGCGTGCTGGGCAGGCCGGTCCTGATCGGCACGTCGCGCAAGAGCTTCCTCGGCAAGCTCACCGGCCGGGAGCCGCGCGACCGCCTCGGCGGGACCATCGCATCGAACGTGCTCGCCTACCTGCGCGGGGCGGAGATCTTCCGCGTCCACGACGTCGCGCCGGTCCGCGACGCGCTGCGCGTGGCCGCGGCGATCCGCGGCGAGGATCCCGGCGAGGCTCGCGCCGACTAGATTCGCGTCATGGAAGCGCACGGCAACGAGACGGAGACCTCGGTCGAGATCGAGATCCGCGGACTCTCGATCTACACGCACCATGGCGTCTCCGACGCGGAGCAGGAGGTAGGGCAGCGGCTCGAGTTCGACGTGAGCTTCGACGTTCCCGCGCCCGACGCGCTGCTCACCGACCGGCTCGAGGACACGATCGACTACGGCGAGGTCTGCGACCTGATCGCCCTGGCCGCCACCGAGCGCAGCTACCGGACCCTGGAGCGGCTCTGCAACGTGATCGCGGAGCGCCTGGTCGAGCGCTACGGATGCGATCACGTGCGCGTGCGCGCCGCCAAGCCGGAGCCGCCGCTGCCGCTCTCGCTCGAGCAGGTCGCGGTGGAGGTCGTCCTCGAGCGGCCGCTGGACGACGACGAGGACGAAGAGGCCTGAGCGGATGCCGGAGCGTGTCGGCTACCTCGGGCTCGGCTCCAACGTCGGCGAGCGCGAGGCGAACCTCAAAGGCGCGCTGGAGCGCCTGGAGGAGCACGGCGTGGTCGTCGAGGCGGTCTCCTCGGCCTACGAGACCGAGCCCGTCGGCGAGATCCTCGACCAGCCCGACTTCCTGAACGCGGCGGCGCGGATCCGCACCGCGTTCGAGCCGCTCGAGCTGCTCGACGTGTGCAAGGCGGTGGAGGCGGAGCTCGGCCGCATGTTCGGCGGCCCGCGTCACGGCCCGCGGCCGATCGACGTCGACCTGCTCCTGCTGGGGGACATCGAGCTCGAGCACGAGCGCCTGCGCCTGCCGCACGCCGAGGTCACGAGCCGGCGCTTCGTGCTGGTGCCGCTGCTCGAGCTCGACCCCGAGCTCGCGCTGCCCGACGGCACGCGGCTCGCCGACGTGCTCGCCGGCTTCGGCCCGGGTCAGCGGGTCGAGCGCGTCGGCGCCCTGCGCTAGGCGGAGGGGGCGCTCGCCGCCGCCGCGAGCGGTTGGAGCCAGGCTTCCGGGAGCACCGGCGGAACCCGCCCGGGATACTCCGGGATGAGCCGCAGCGCGTGCTCGCCCGCGGGGCGGCCCTCGATGTGCGGGCGCAGGTCGTCGAGCGTCATCGCGAGGCGGATCGACCCGGCGACCTGGAAGTCGGCCGCCGTCGTGCCGCCCAGCGTGCCGTCGGCGATCCAGTCGTCGATCCGCTTGAGCATGCCGGGCAGCGCCGCCAGGTCGTCGCGCACGCGGGTGTCGTTGATCCCGTGCATGCGGAACTCGGCGGCGATGATCGGCGCCGCGGTCTTGATCGCGAGCCCAACCGGGATTCCCAGCCGGGCGCCCGCGGTGTAGCTGCGCATCGAGTCGGGGCTCCGCTTGAAGGCCTGCCAGAGGATGCGGCGCACCGCGCGCTGCGGTACCTCCTCGGCCCAGCGCTCCGCGTCCTCGACGGCGACGCGCTCGGCGGGGTCGGAGGGGAAGAGCGCGGGCTCGGGCTGGATGCGGTCGAGCGCCTTGGAGATCTCGCGGGAGCCGGTGAGCTTCTCGCCGTCGAGGCGCAGCGATGGGACGGTGGTCCCAGGGAAGCGCAGCGCGAACAGGACGGCGTGGCTGATCACCGGCAGCATGTCGACCCTGCGGTATTCGATGCCCTTGTGCTCGAGCATCCGCCGCACCGCCATCGCCGGGTGCGAGCCGGGGATCACGTAGAGCGTCGCGCGCGGCACACCCCATTCCTACCACGCGCTCGCCTTTGGGGTTGACGGCCGCGGGGAGCCCGCGGTTGGCGGTGCGCTTGCGGGTCCGCCCCGCCGGCGGCGCGCGGGCGCCGTCCGCGGGTATGTTGCGCGCGTGCTGCTCGCGGTAGACGTCGGCAACACCCAGACCCACCTCGGCGCCTTCCGGGGAGCCGAGCTCCTGTACCACTGGCGGTTCCAGACGCGCGCCGGGATGACCGGCGACGAGATCGCCGAGCGGATCAGCGCCTTCATGGGGCTGCGAGGGATGAGGCTCGCGGACGTCGAGGCCGTGATCGTCTCCTCGGTGGTGCCGCCGCTGGGCGCCCAGTACGAGCTGCTCGTCGAGCGCTACATCGAGGGCGGGCGGTTCTTCATCGTCGGGCCCGGCCTGCGCACGGGTATGCCGATCCGGATCGACAACCCCCACGAGGTCGGCGCTGACCGCCTGGTGAATGCCGTGGCCGCGTACGAGCGCTTTCGGGGCGCGTGCTGCGTCGTCGACTTCGGCACCGGCATCAACTTCGACGCCGTCTCGGCCCAGGGCGAGTACGTGGGCGGCGCGATCGCGCCCGGCGTCGAGATCTCGCTGACCGCGCTGACCGAGCGCGGCGCCCGCATTCCGCGGATCGACCTCGACGAGCCCGCGACCGCGATCGGCAAGTCCACGCGCGCCGCGATCCAGTCCGGTGTCGTCTACGGGTTCGCCGGACTGATCGACGGCGTGGCCACGCGGATCGCTGAGGAGCTCGGTGGCGGCGACGTGCCCTTCGTCGCCACCGGCGGGCTGGCGAGGGCGATCGTCCCGTTCTGCAAGTCGATCTCCGAGATCGACGAACTGCTCACGCTGACGGGGCTGCGCCTGATCTACGACCGGAACGCGTAGGGCGATACCCACCACACCCGGGGTCCCGGGGACAGATCGTGGGATCAACGGTCGAAAGGTTGAAGTCGCGTGCCCGGCGGGCCGCCCCGCCGTAACCAGCCAACACCATGCCCCCCGCCCCCGGCAACGGGCGAGAGGCCACGCCCACCTGAACCCGATCTGCTACCCCATTACCCCGTGCAACCGCCGCTCACAGAGCCGTTTCGGATCGCGCATATCGAGCTGCCCAACCGCGTGCTGCTCGCGCCGCTGGCCGGGATCGGCAACTGGTTCGTGCGCCTACAGGCGCGCCGGTACGGCGCGGGGCTCGCGGTCTCGGAGATGGTCTCGAGCTACGCGATCAAGTACGGCAACGAGAAGACGCTGCGCGAGCTGTTGCGCATCCACCCGGAGGAGCACCCGGTGTCGATCCAGCTGTTCGGCCCGGATCCCGACGCGATGCGCGAGGCCGCGGCCATGGCGGCCGAGGCGGGGGCCGACCTGATCGACCTGAACATGGGCTGCCCGGTGAAGAAGGTCCTGAAGACCGGCGCCGGCGCCGCGCTGCTGCGTGATCACGATCGCGCCGTGGCGGTAGCCCGCGCCGCGCAGGAGGGCAGTGGCCTGCCGGTGACGGTAAAGATGCGCTCGGGCGTGGAGCCTGGCGACGTGCGGGGCTACGAGCTCGCCCTGCGTCTCGCCGACGACGCCGGGGTGGCCGCGATCGCCTTCCACCCGCGGCCCGCGGCCGTGCACCACAAGGGCAAGCCCGACTACGCGCTCGCGCGCAAGCTCGTCGGCGAGCTGCGCGACCGCGGTCACGACATCCCGGTGATCATCTCCGGCGGCCTGCGCACCGCGGAGCGGGCCCGCCGCGCCTACGAGGAGTCGAACGCGGACGCAGTGATGATCGCCCGCGGCAGCCTCGGCAACCCCTGGATCTTCGCCGAGCTCACGGGGCGCCCCGTGAGCCAGCCGGACCCCGACGAGGTCCTCGACGAACTGCTCTGGGTCATCGCCCGGGCCCGCGAGCACTGGGGCCCGCGGCGCGCCGCGCGCAACCTGCGCAAGTTCTATCCCTGGTACCTCGACCGCCTCGGCGTGCGCGGCCAGGAGGCCGACGCGTACCAGCGCACGGAGACCCTGGAGGAGGTCGAGGAGATGCTCGCGGCCCTGCGCGAGCGGCTTCGCGAGCCCCTCAAAGCTGCCGCCTGACCCCCGCTATAATCGCGCGCTCAGCCCGAGTCGCGCGCCCAATGAACCGCGTGCGGATCGGGCCTTTGTACATCAGTGAGGTTTGCGCGAAGCGCAGCCGGAACGAGAGAGGAAAGGTCCCCACAACTTTGGCTCGCGAGACCCCGATCACAAAGGAAGGCCTGGAGAAGCTCAAGGCCGAGATCGAGTACCTCTCGACCGTCAAGCGTCGCGAGGTTGCAGAGCGCATCAAGGAAGCGCGCGAGTTCGGCGACATCTCGGAGAACTCCGAGTACGACGACGCGAAGAACGAGCAGGCGCTGCTCGAACAGCGGATCGCCCAGCTCGAGGAGCGCCTCCGTCGGGCGACCGTGATCGACGCCTCGAAGATCGACAACGACGTCGTCCAGGTCGGCAACCGCGTGCACGTCAAGGACCAGAAGTCCGGCGAGTCCAAGAAGTTCCAGATCGTCGGATCCACCGAGGCGAACCCTGCCGAGGCGAAGCTCTCGAACGAGTCGCCGATCGGCAAGGCGCTCCTCGGCCACAAGCGCGGCGACATCGTCACGATCGACGTGCCGCGCGGCCCGAAGAAGAAGCTGAAGATCACGAAGATCGAGGCGGCCTAACCGTCTCGGCCTTCGACGCGGCCGCCCGGGCGCGCGGCCCGCGCTGCGTGCCCGGGCACGCTAGGCTCGCCGCCCGGTGACCAGCGCACCCGACAACAGCCCCGAGACCGACACCGAGCGCACCGCCGACGAGCCGGCCGTGCTCGCCGAGCGCCGCGCGAAGCTCGAGCGCCTGCGCGAGCAGGGAATCGAGCCGTTCCCGCACGAGTTCGATGGGCGGGTCGAGATCGCCCAGGTACGCGCCGCGCATGAGGGCCTCGAAGCGGGGGAGGAGACCGACGTCTCCTACCGCGTCGCCGGCCGGATCACAGCCCGGCGCGACATGGGGCGCTCGGCGTTCATCGACCTCGTCGACCGCTCGGGCAAGATCCAGCTCCAGTCCCGCACCAATGAGCTCGGCGATCGCCACGACCTGCTCGTCGGCCTCGACCTCGGCGACATCATCGGCGTCGAGGGCACGGTCTTCCGCAGCCGGCGCGGCGAGCTCTCCCTGCGGATCACCGACTGGGTCCTGCTCGCCAAGAGCCTGCGCCCACCGCCCGACAAGTTTCACGGCCTCGAGGACGTCGAGGTCCGCTACCGGCACCGCGAGCTCGACCTGATCGCAAACGAGGAGGTGCGCGAGCGCTTCATCGCGCGCGCCAAGGCCGTCGCCGCGATCCGCCGCTGGCTGGACGACCGCGGCTTCATCGAGGTGGAGACGCCCGTGCTCCAGCCGATCTACGGCGGCGCGCTCGCCCGGCCGTTCGTCACCCACCACAACGCGCTCGACCGCGACTTCTACCTGCGGATCGCGACCGAGCTCTACCTGAAGCGCTGCATCGTCGGCGGGCTCGAGCGCGTGTACGAGCTGGGCAAGGACTTCCGCAACGAGGGCATCTCGTTCAAGCACAACCCCGAGTTCACGATGCTCGAGTGGTACGAGGCGTACGCCGACTACGAGGACGCGGCCAAGCGCCTCGAGGAGCTCGTCGCGCACGTCGCCCAGGAGGTGCTGGGCACCACGGTGGTCGAGCGTGACGGGCACAAGATCGACCTCGCCCCGCCGTGGCGCCGGGTCACGCTGCGCGACGCGATCCGCGAGGAGACCGGCATCGACATCATGGAACACCCCACGCGCGAGCAGCTCGCGGAGGCGATGGGGGTGGAGCCGGATCCCCAGGAGGGCTGGGGCAAGCTCGTCGACGGGCTGCTGTCGAAGGCGGTCGAGCCCAAGCTGATCGAGCCGACCTTCGTCATGGACTACCCCGTCGAGATGTCGCCGTTCGCGAAGCGCCACCGCACCGAGGAGGGGCTGGTCGAGCGCTGGGAGGCCTATGTGGGCGGCTTCGAGATCGCCAACGCGTTCTCCGAGCTCAACGACCCCGACGAGCAGCGCCGCCGCTTCGAGCAGCAGGCGGAGGAGATCGCCCGCGGCGATGACGAGGCCCAGCCGATGGACCTCAACTACATCCAGGCGCTCGAGGCCGGCATGCCGCCCACCGGCGGGGTGGGGCTCGGCATCGACCGCCTCGTGATGCTGCTGACCGGGACGCACAGCCTGCGCGAGGTCGTGCTCTTCCCGGCGATGCGCGACTGAGGCCGCGCCGCGCTGGAGATCGACCCGGAGACGTACGAGCGGAGCGCCCCGGCGCGCGGCGACACCGTCGCGGCCCAAGCGCACGGCGCCGCGGGCGTACTCGGGCGGCGGCCGCCCGCACCCGCGCTCGCCGTGCTCGCGGCCCCGGGAGGGCTACGCGCCCCGCGGCCCGCCAGGAGGCTTGCCGCCGGCGGCTCGCGGCCGCAGCCGACGACGCCGCTGAGGACGACGCGTGCCCGCCGCGGTCTGACCGGCGCACAGGCGCCGGCCTCGACCTAGACTCGCGCGCCGTGAAGCTGCTCCCGGGGGCCATCGCAGAGCGCCTGGACTCGCGCCGCGTCCGCAGGGCCAAGTTCGGATTGGTCGATCGTGCCTGCCGCGACCACCGCGTCCGCTCGCTGGCGGACCTCGGCGGGTGCTGGGGCGTCGACGGCGCCTACCTGTTCCACGCCGTCGACAACCACCCGATCGAGCGCGCGGTCGAGGTCGATACGCACCCGACGCCCGGGTTCCGCGAGCGCGCTGCCGGTTACGACAACGTCGAGCTCGTGCAGCGGAACTTCAGCTCGCCGGAAGCGGTGGAGGAGGTCGGCGACGTCGACGCGGTGATCCTCTACGACGTTCTGTTGCACCAGGTGGATCCCGACTGGGACGAGGTGCTCGGCGCCTACGGCGAGCGCGTGCGCTGCCTGATCGTCTTCAACCAACAGTGGACCGGAGGGCACGAGACCGTCCGGCTCCTCGACCTGGGCCCCGAGGATTACCTACGCAACGTGCCGCTGCGCGACTTCCACGCGCAGGCCCTCGAGCGCCTCGACGAGATCCATCCCGAGCACGGCCGCCCCTGGCGCGACGTGCATCACATCTGGCAGTGGGGGATCACCGACGCCGACCTCGAGCGCCGAGCGCGCGAGCTCGGCTTCGAGCGGGCCTTCTACGACGACATCGGCCCGTTCCCGGGCCTCGAGAACTTCCGCAACCGGGCGTTCCTATTCGTGCGCTGAGGCCCGCCGGCGGGGCGCCGAAGCGGGGCGAACTACGCACGAATCGTTGCGAGATCGCCGCCTCGCCAACGGGAATTCCCGGACTTTGCAGGGAGCTTGTTTTCAGGCGCCTTGAGCCGGAAAGGCGGCCGACACCCCCCGATATACTCGGGCTTCGCCGTAGTTCGACAAGACCGGAGGTTCTTATCCGCGGCACCTAGCGCCGAGAACGTGGATGGAGCTTCCGGCGATCGTGCGTTCCTTCAGACGGTCGCCGGAAGAACGACCAACGGGTCGGCCATACTGAATCGGAGAGGCAAGCGGTAGCAGAGCCAAGCCGGACGGACGAGCGCACCCAAGCAAAGGCAGGACCCCAGTGTTCGAGAGATTCACAGAACGAGCCAGACAGGTGGTCGTCCTCGCCCAAGAGGAGGCCAGAACCCTCAAGCACAACTACATCGGCACCGAGCACATCCTGCTCGGCCTGCTTCGCGAGGAGGAGGGCCTGGCGGCTCGCGTCCTCGAATCGCTCGACATCACCGTTGAGCGCGTCCGCGCCCAGGTCGTCCGCATCGTCGGCTCGGGCGAAGAGGTGACTTCCGGGCAGATCCCGTTCACGCCGCGCGCCAAGAAGGTGCTGGAGCTGGCGCTGCGCGAGGCGCTGTCGCTGGGTCACAACTACATCGGAACCGAGCACATCCTGCTCGGCCTCGTGCGGGAGAACGAGGGCGTCGCCGCTCGCATCCTGCTCGACTTCGACGCCGACTCCGAGAAGATCCGCAATGAGGTCATCCGCATGCTCTCCGGCCCCGGCGGCCGCCGTCAGGGCCAGTCCGGCTCCGGTTCGGGCGAGGGCAAGAAGTCCTCGAAGCTGCTCGACCAGTTCGGCCGCAACCTGACCAAGCTCGCCGCCGACGGCAAGCTCGACCCGGTCATCGGCCGCGAGACCGAGATCGAGCGGATCATGCAGATCCTCTCGCGCCGGCAGAAGAACAACCCGGTGCTGCTCGGCGAGCCTGGCGTCGGCAAGACTGCGATCGTCGAGGGGCTCGCCTCGCGCATTCACCAGGGCGACGTGCCGGAGCTGCTGCGCGGCAAGCAGATCTACACGCTTGACCTGGCGGCGCTTGTCGCGGGCTCGAAGTACCGCGGCGAGTTCGAGGAGCGCCTCAAGAAGGTGATGAAGGAGATCACCCAGCGGGGCGACATCGTCCTGTTCATCGACGAGCTTCACAACCTGGTCGGCGCGGGCGCGGCCGAGGGCGCGATCGACGCGGCCTCGATCCTGAAGCCGGCGCTCGCTCGCGGCGAGCTGCAGACAATCGGCGCGACCACGCTCGACGAGTACCGCAAGTACCTCGAGCGCGACTCGGCGCTGGAGCGGCGCTTCCAGCAGATCAAGGTCGATGAGCCGTCCGTCGCCGACTCGGTGCAGATCCTCGAGGGCCTGCGCGAGCGCTATGAGGAGCACCACAAGGTCAAGATCACGGACGAGGCGCTGCGCGCCGCGGCCGAGCTCGCCGACCGCTACATCTCCGACCGCTTCCTGCCGGACAAGGCGATCGACCTCATCGACGAGGCGGCCTCGCGGCTGCGCATCAAGTCGATGAGCTCGCCGCCGCAGTTCCGCGAGCTCGAGCAGAAGATCGAGGAGACGCGGCGCGCCAAGGAGGCCGCGATCGAGGCCCAGGAGTTCGAGAAGGCCGCGCGCCTGCGCGACGAGGAGCGCAAGCTCACGAACCGCAAGCGCGAGCTGCAGGACGAGTGGGCTTCCGGCGAGTCCGGCGAGCGCCCGGAGGTCGGCGAGGAGGAGATCGCCGACATCGTCTCGATGTGGACCGGCATCCCGGTCTTCAAGCTCACCGAGGCCGAGACCAAGAAGCTCCTGCGCATGGAGGAGGAGCTGCACAAGCG
>DATCLC010000052.1:0-22673 GCA_036564135.1 Solirubrobacterales bacterium | reverse complement strand
GACTTGTAGCCGTGCGTCGCGTAGCCGCGGTGGAAGTACACGGAGTCGATCATCCCGAGCGAGTTCACCCCGGGCGTCTTGCGGTAGGTCCGGTACTTGCCGGTCACCGTCGGCGTCGCCGGCGCGCCCGAGGAGATGTGGAAGATGTGCCGCGGCTTGCCGCCCTTGGCGAGCACCATCACCTGCCGCGAGAGGTCGGCCTCGATGTGCTTGCCGGCCCCGGGGTATTTGAGCTTGAAGCCGCCCTTGCCCTTCGCGAGCTTCTTGAAGATCCCGGGGGTCGCGTTCATCGTGCGCGGCATGTTGTTCACCTTGCGGAACGCGAGCACCGCGCGCCCCGTGGCGTCGTTGTACTTGCGGCCGTGCGAGGTGTAGTACGCCTGCTTGGCGAGCAGCTTGTTGAGCAGCTTCACCGCGTTCGACTTGTCGCCGGGGTCCAGATCGGGGTAGCGGATCCGGAACGTGCCCGTTCGCTTCCTGGCGCCGACCTGGTTGTCGGTCGCCGGCTTGTTCACGAAGGCGCGGAACTTGCCCGGCTTGATGAGCTGACCGGTGCGCAGGGTGAACTTGCCGACGTTGCGGTTTCGCACCTGCTTGACGAAGGTCTTGCGCGCCGCGATGGTCTTGCCCCCGCGCTGGACCCAGACGCGCAGGCGCTGGCCCTTGACGAAGGGCCGGACGGTGCCGATCACGGTGATGCGGCGGCCGACGTCAACCTTGCCGTTCTTGACGCCCTTGAGCTTGAGCTGGATCTTCGCCGGCTTGGGCTCGTCCGCGGGATCCCCGGACGGGTCGTCGGCTCCGTGCAGGGCCGCATCCTGAGCGAACGCGGGCACGCTGAGGCCGAGCGCGAGGACCCCCGTCCCGAGTAGAAGTGCGACGCGTCCCTTCACCGGAGGCATTCTGACAGCACCGGGGAGGGACGTCTAACCCAGACCGTCAGCCGGTAGTCAGGACCCAGAAGGCGAGCGCGTTGTTGATCCCGTGCACGGCGATCGCGGGCCGAATCGAGCCCGTCCGCTCGTACAGCCACGCGAGGATCACGCCGAAGATGGTGAGCTGCAGGACGACGGGCCAGCTGTCGGGACCCGTGTAGTGCACGAGCCCCCAGATCCCGCCCGAGATCACCGCCGCCATCGCGAACCCGGCGCGCGCCCGGATCCCCGCGAACATGAAGCCGCGGAAGAAGAGCTCCTCGCTGATCGGCGCGGCCACGATGATCAAAAACGCGGCCGCGACGTTGGCGAACGTGCCCTCGCCCCAGCCGAGCTCCCGGGTGACGTCCTCCTGCTCGGGGGAGAGCAGGACGGAGAGGACGATCGCGGAGCCCAGGTACGCGAAGTACGCGGCCGCGGCCGCGCGAATCGGTGCGTCGAGCGCCGGCCCGAGCCCGAGCTGGCGCGGGCTGGCCGGGCGCAGGTTCGGCGTGGCGGCGATGAACGCGATCGCGGCCATCCCGAGCGCGAGCGCCGCTTGCAGCGAGAGCCGGCCGGCGAGCGTGTCGTCGTCCCCCTCGATGCCGTAGACGATCGAGGCGGCGATCGTGATCACGAAGATCAAAAGCCCCACGCCGATCAGCACGCGGCCCGGGCCCCACGACGCGCTCGTCGCCGGCGAGCCCGCGGGGCCCTTGATCCAGCTCGGCTTCGGCTGCGCCGGGCCGAGCACCGGGTCGCTGGATGGTGCCTGGCTCACGCGAGCACCCTCTCCGGCAGCTCGGCGAGCGTCCGCAGATCGCCGTCCCGGCCCGAGCGGTCGATGAGCAGCGCCGGGATCCCCGCGGCGCGCGCCCCGGCGATGTCCTCCGCGGGCGTGTCGCCGACGTGCAGCGCCTCGGCCGGAGCGCAGCCCGCGAGCTCGAGCGCCCGCGCGAAGATCGCGGGGTCGGGCTTGCGCGCGCCCACCTCCGCGGAGCTCACGACCCCGTCGAGGAGCTCAGCGAGGCCGCAGTCGGCCAGCACGTCGGCCAGCGAGATGTCCCAGTTCGAAACGCAGATGGTCAGGACGCCCCCCGCCCGCACCGCGCGCAGCGCCGGGGCCGCGTCATCGTAGGCGCGGAAGCGGATCGCATCCATCATCGTCTCGACGGGGATCTCGCGGCCCAGCCCCTCGGAGAGGATCGCGGCGCAGCGGCCGCGCAGATCGGCCAGGGACTCGGCGTCGCGCCCCTCGTGCGCGTGCTCCTTGTAGTAGGCCATCTCGGCGCGCACGGCCCGCACCAGCGCCTCGTTGGGCTCCGTGTCCAGCGCCTCGGCGAGGCGCACCCAGGGCGGCTCGAGCTCGACCATGGTCCCGAGCGCGTCGATGAGCAGGGCGCGGGTCGTCATCAGGGGCGCAAGCTTGGCAGGATCGCGTCCATGGAAGAAGGCTTCTGGGACCAGTACGGCGACGTCGTCGGCGCGGTCATCACCCTCGCGATCACCTTCCTGATCGCTTATTTGGTGGATCGCTTCGTCCTCGCCCGGGCCGCGCGGGCCGCCGCGACGCGCGTCGCCGATGTGGGCGCGGCGCGCGCCGCGCAGACCCGCCTGCAGGTGGTGAGGCGGCTGGTCTTCGTCGTGATCGTGGTGCTGGGCGTCGCGCTCGCGCTCAGCGAGTTCACCGAGCTCAACCGGATCGCGACCGGCCTGCTCGCCTCGAGCGCGGTGCTCGGCATCGTCATCGGCCTGGCGGCCCGCCAGGTGCTCGCCAACCCGCTCGCCGGCATCCTGCTCGCGGTCACCCAGCCGTTCCGGATCGGCGACGCGATCGAGATCGAGGGCGCGTCCGGGCGCGTGGAGGACATCACGCTCTCCTACACCTATATCGACACCGGCGACGGGCGGCTGATGGTCATCCCCAACGAGGAGGTGATCTCGAGCGTCGTCTTCAACCGCTCGACCGGCAACCGAGCGGCGCCGGCCACCGTCTCGGTGTGGCTGCCCCAGGACGCCGACGTCGGGGCCGCCCGCCGGGTGATCGAGGCGGCCGGCGCGGAGCGCGTGGAGGTCGCGGAGCTGACCGCCGACGGCGTGCGGCTCTTGGTCCAGGGCCCGAGCGACCCGGCGCGTACCGTGGTCGAGGGCGAGGAGGCGGCCCTGCGCGAGCGCGCGCAGAACGCCTTGCGCGAAGCAGGGTTGCTCGGTCCGGCCGAGAACTGAGAGCCCCGGGCGCCCTCGCCGCTCGGAGTACCCTCTTTCGGAACCCCGCTTCATGTCAGCGCGCGCACGACATCGCCACCGGCGCTCGCGGAGCTCTTTCGGCAAGAAGGTCATGGCCGCCTTCGCCGTCCTGCTCGGCGTGATCGTCGCCGCCGCCGCGGGGGCCGGCTTCTGGGTCTACGACGTCGCCAGCTCCGCGCCCTCGATCGACACGCTCAAGCCGATCGACAACGGCGAGAGCTCCGAGGTCTTCGCCGCCGACGGCACGCGCTTGGGCTACATCCAGGCCGACATCCTCCGCGAGCGCGTCCCGCTCGAGGAGATCCCCAAGAAGCTGCGCGACGCGACGATCGCGATCGAGGACGAGCGCTTCTACGAGCACTCGGGCGTGGACTACGGGGCGATCATCCGCGCCGCGATCCAGAACGTGGAGGCCGGGGAGATCCGGGAGGGCGCTTCGACCATCACCCAGCAGCTCGTGCGCAACCTCTACATCGAGGATCCCGAGGACACGCTCGAGCGCAAGATCATCGAGGCGGAGATGGCGCGCGAGTACGAGGAGCGCTACTCCAAGGACGAGATCCTCGAGGAATACCTGAACACCGCCTCCTACGGGACCAACAACGGGCGCACCGCGGTCGGCGTCGAGGCCGCATCGCAGGTCTTCTTCAACAAGCACGTCAGCGACCTCAACCTCGGTGAGGCGGCGCTGCTCGCCGGCCTGCCGCAGGCGCCCTCGCAGTACAACCCCTTCCAGAACCCCGAGCGGGCGCTCGTGCGGCGCAACCTGGTCCTCAAGGCGATGCGCGACCAGGGCATGATCAGCGAGCGCAAGTACCAGAAGTGGCGCGACCGCGGACTCGGGCTGGAGCGCGGCTACCGCTACGAGACGATCCGCTACCAGTACTTCTTCGACTACGTCCAGCAGGAGCTGATCGACCGCTACGGCGCGAACACCGTGCGTCTCGGCGGGCTCAAGGTCTACACGACGCTCGAGCCCAAGCTCCAGGATGCCGCCCAGGCCGCGATCGACAACTACCACACGACCCCGGGCGCGGCCGCCGCGCTCGTGTCCGTCGACGCGGACACGGGCCAGATCAAGGCGATGGCGTCGTCGGCCGACTACGACGACAGCCAGTTCAACCTCGCGGCGCAGGGCCTGCGTCAGCCGGGCTCGGCCTTCAAGCCGTTCGCGCTGACGGCGGCCGTCGACATGGGCATTGACCCCGACTCGACCTACTACGCGGCGCCGAAGACCATCACGCTCGACATCGGCGGCACCGAGCCGTGGACGGTGAGCGGCGGGGGCAGCGGCTCGATGAGCCTGCGCAGCGCCACCGCGGCCTCCATCAACACCGTCTACGCCCAGCTCGTCCTCGACATCGGCCCTGAGGCGATGAACGAGATGGCGAAGAAGCTCGGGATCACCGCCGAGCTCAACAACTACCCGGCCGAGGTCCTGGGCGCGCTCACCTACGGCGTCTCGGTGCTCGACATGGCGAGCGCCTACGCGACGATCGCGAACGGCGGCGTGCGCCACAAGCCGACCGCGATCGAGCGGGTCGAGTTCCCCGACGGCGAGGTCGACGAGCCGGCCGACGAGGGCACGCGTGTGATCTCCGACGGCGTCGCCTACACCGTCGCCGACGTGATGAAGGGCGCCCTGCAGAGCGGCGGCACCGCGCCGAGCGCCAACTTCGGCTGTCCCGCCGCGGGCAAGACCGGGACCACCGAGCTTCAGTCGGACGCGTGGTTCGTGGGTTACACGCCGCACGTCTCGACCGCGGTCTGGGTGGGCAACCCGGACGCCCGCGTCCCCATGCCCGGCTACGGCGCCGATCTGGCGGCGCCGATCTGGCGCGCCTACATGGAGGTCGCGGCGAGCGAGCCGTGCGACGACTTCCCGCCGCCGAAGAACCCCGCCGACCTCGCGCCCTACAACAGCGGGCGCACTGCCTCGGCCTACGACGACTACGACGATGGCTACGGCGACACGTACGACGAGGACGGCACCGACGAGACACCGGAGGACGCCGACGGCGACGGCGAGCCCGACGACGCCTACGCGCCCGGCATCCAGGAGCCGCCCGACACGGGCGGGAACAACGGCGGCGGCAACAACGGGAACAACGGCAACGGCGGCAACGGCGGAGCCGGCGGAAACTGAGCGCGCGCGTCGCCGGGGCGGTCCTGGCGATCGCCCTGATAGGGCTGGCGGCAGCGGGGCCTCGCTTCGCCCCGGGGGCTGAGCCGGGCTCGCCGGGCTGGGTCCTCGGCGCCTTCGGCGACGGGCTCGGGCTCGCCGGCTGGCAGTTCCTCGCGCTGCTCGCGGTCGCCTTCCTCGGCTACCTCAGCGTGGTCGTCGCGGCGCCCGGACTCTCGCGCCGGGCGCTGTGGTGGGGCGCTGCGGCCGCGGTCGCGCTGTTCGCGCTCGCCCCGCCGTTGCTCTCGCTGGACGTCTTCAGCTACATCTCCTACGGGCGCCTCGAGCTCGAGGGCCTCAACCCGTACGCGGCGGCGCCGGCCGACCTGCCCGGCGACGACGCGGGCGAGCGCGTGCGGGACTACCGCGACGCCGAGAGCGTCTACGGCCCGCTGTTCACGCTGCTGAGCGTCCCGCTCGCGGCGCTCGGCGCGCCCGCCGCGCTGTGGGCGTTCAAGGCGCTCACCGCCCTCGCCGCGCTGGCGCTGGTCGCGCTCGTCGGCAGGCTCGCGGCGCGCCGCGGGGCGAGCCCGCAGCGGGCGGTGGCCGCGGTCGCGCTCAACCCGATCCTCCTCGTCCACGGCGTCGGCGGCCCCCACAACGACGTGCTGATGACCGCGGGCGTGGTCGCGGCGATCGCGCTCGCCTGGTCGAGCCGCGAGGCGCTCGCGGGGGCCGCGCTCGCGGGGGCGGTCGCGATCAAGTCGGTGGGCGGGCTCGCCGCGCCCTTCGCGCTCCTGGGCGTGGGCGGCAGCGGCGGCCGCGGCCGCCGCGCCGCGGCCACGCGCCTCGTCGCGGGCGGGATCGGGGCGGGGATCGCCATCGGCGCGGTGGGGGTCGCGCTCTGGGGCGGCGACGTCGCGCGCACCCTCGACGTGCTCGGCACGAGCCAGGGCCGGATCAGCCACTGGAGCGTGCCCGCGACGATCGCCCGCGCCGGGGTCGACGTCGACGTCGTGCGCGCCGTCCTCGCCGCCGCCTTCGGGGTCGCCCTGATCTGGCTTCTGCGCTGGACGTGGCGCGGCGGCGACTGGGTGCGGGCGGCGGGCTGGGCGACGTTCGGGCTTTTGGTGGCGAGCGCCTACCTCACGCCCTGGTACGTCGTCTGGCTCCTGCCGCTCGCGGCGCTCGCCCGCGATCGGGCGCTGCTCGCGCTCACCCTTGCGCTCACGGCGTTTCAGCTCCGCCCAACGATCCCGCTTTAGCCGCGCGGCTCGCGTATCGTCGGGCTGTGGCCGGTGAGTTCGAGCTGATCGCGATGTTCCGCGAGCGCCTCGAGCGCGCGGGCGCCGCGCGCTCGAAGCGCGCGGTGGTGGGAAGCGGCGACGACGCCGCCGTGCTCGCGGGCGGCGGCGCGAGCGCCGTGTCCGTGGACGCGGTGGTGGACGGCGTGCACTTCCGACGGGCGACATTCCCGCCCGAGGCGATCGGCGCGAAGGCGCTCGCCGCGGCCCTCTCCGACCTGGCGGCGATGGGCGCCGAGCCGGGGGAGGCGTTCGTCCAGCTCGGCCTGCCTCAGGACACGCCCGACGACGAGCTGGCCGCCCTCGCCGACGGCCTGGGCGCCGCGGCCGCGGCGGCCGGCGCCGCGGTGGTGGGCGGCGACCTGGTCGCCTCGCCGGTGCTGTTCCTGGCGGTCACGGTGATCGGCTGGGCCGGGGAGCCGGGCGAGCTGGTCACGCGCGCAGGGGCGCGCCCCGGCGACGTGCTCGCGGTCACCGGCGAGCTCGGCGGCGCCGCCGCCGGGCTCGCGCTGCTCGAGCGCCCGGAGCTGGCCGCTGAGATGAACGCGGAGCGCACCGCGGCCCTGCGCGATCGCCAGCACCGCCCCGCGCCGCGCCTCGCCGTCGGGCGGGCGCTCGCCCACGCGGGCGCGCACGCGATGATCGACATCTCCGACGGTCTCGTTGCGGACGCCCGGCACCTGGCCGAGGAGAGCGGCGTGGGCATCACGCTGGACGCGTCGCAGGTGCCCATCCAGGCCGGGGTCGCGGAGCTCGCGCTCGCGCTCGGCCGCGACGACGTCGAGCTCGCGATCACGGGCGGGGAGGACTACGAGCTGCTCGTCGCGCTCCCCGAGGACGCCTTCGGCCCGGCGCGCACCGCCGCCGCGGAGCTCGGCACCGAGCTCACGCGGATCGGCGTGGTCAGCGACGGCGAGGGCGTGCAGCTGCTCGGCGTCAGTGCGCCACTGGCCGCTGAGGGGTTCGACCAGTCGGCGGCGCGAGCTCGCGGCGAGCCCACCTGACGAACCGGAGCCGGCGGAGGATCTCCTCCGCGACCAGCCCCGCATCGACCTTGTAGTCGTCCGCCGCGATCTTCGCTTTCACCTGGCTCACTGCGCTGTCCTCGGCGAGGGGGGTTTCGGGGGTGTTCTCCAACACGAGGGGGGTCATTGGCCTGCCTCCTTGCAGGCGATTGCTTCGTTCCCTGCATCGTCCCCGCTCACACCCCGTTTGATCCAACACGCGTCCACGCGCGGCGAAAAGGGGGGCGCACCCCAGGGCCGGCTGGGGTCAGAAACCCCGGGGCTCCCGGGAGACGCGCGCGCCACGCGCCTGCGGGCGCCGCGCGGCGGCCAGCACGCTGGCGAGCGTGGCGCCGAGGAGAGCGAGGGTGGCCGCCGCCTCGACGACCCCGATCTGCCCGCTCGCCGTGAGCACGGCGAGCTCCCACGGGGCGTCCAGGCCCCAGCCGAGCGCGCTCGCCACGTGCAGGAGCGCTGCCGCGAACGGGATCGCGGCGAGCAGCGCCAGCGCTGCCACAGCGAGCTGGGAGAGCGGGGCCCGCAGCGCGTGGACCGCGACCAAGTGCGTGAGCGGCGCGAGCAGGAGCGCGAGGAAAGGGTTGGCGAGCCAGGCCACGAGCGCCGCGCCGACGGCGACCGCGCCCGCGGCGGCGGCCAGCGTCTCCCGCGTCGGGCCCTGTGGGAGGTGAAGGCCCGGGCCGAAGAGCGCCGCGGCGGCGGCGACGGCGCAGAGGAAGAGGAGCGCGAGCGCCTCGTCGACGCCGATGGTGAGCGTCGCCGGGTCGAACGGGAAGCTGGGCGTCGGCACGAGTCCCACGAGCGTGAGCAGATAGAGCGCCGCCAGCGCGGCGAGCGCCGGCGCCACCCAGGCCGCGGTCCAGGCGAGCGCGGTCTGCGCCGTGCCGTCGCGCGCCGCGCGGGCGAGCGCGGTGAGCGCCAGGGCGCCCGGCGGGATGAGCAGGGCGAGCGCGATCAGCCCAAGCGCCCATCCGGGGACGATGTTGTCGCCGGCCCGCAGGTACGCGCTCGGCCCGCCCGCGCCGGCGTCGGGCACCGAGGCCAGCGCCTGGACGGTGGCGAGCGCCGCCCGGCCGAAGTTGTCGATCGACTCTTCGTCGAGGTGCTCGCGCGTGTCGAGGGCGGGGTCGAGGGGCAGCTCGCCCGCCGCGGAGATGGTGACCGCCCCGAGGCCGTCCGCGGTGAGTGCCGCGCCCTCGCCGAGCGACGCGGGTAGCGCGAGCCTCGCGAGTTGCCCGAGCGCGGCCCCGAGGCCTGGGTCCGCGCCTGCCTGCGCCTCGACCATCGCCGCCGCGGTCGCGATCAGGCGCGCGGGCGGGCGCTCGGCGCCGGTCGACCCGGCCAGCACGTGGGGCGGGGAGGGGGCGGCCCCCGGCTGGGCGATCACGACCGCGGCCTGGGGCGTGAAGCGCTCCGGCAGCGCCCGGAGCAGCTCGTGCGCCCCGGCGGCGCCCTCGCTCGCCCCGTCGGTGGAGGCGAGGATCAGCGTGCGCTCACGCTCGCTCGCGCCGAGCGCGACGGCGAGCTCGGTCAGGACGCCGGTCGCGGCGGCGCTCGACGCCGTGCCGGGGCCGACGCGCGCGTCGCGGCCCGCGATCACGAGGACGGCCTCGTCGGTCGCGCCGGGCAGGACCAGGACGACGTTGCGCAGCTCGCGGTCCTCTCCGCCGACCTCCGCGGTGAAGTTCTGCTCGAGGACGCGGCCGGCGGGGATCTGCGCGAACCGCTCCTCGACGAGGTCCGCGGCGGCGAGGTCGCCGTCGGAGCCGGGGGAGCGGTCGGGCAGCTGCCGGGCGAGCTGGCGGGCGGTGGCCGCGGCGGCGGCCGAGTCGAAGGTGGCGGTCACGGGCCCGGGGTCGACCGGCTCCGGCGCTCCGTCCAGTGAAAACGCGAGGATCACGAGCGCCGCCGCGAGCGGCGCGAAAGCGACCCTGTAGACGTTGAGATCGAGCACTGACCCCTACCCTTATCCCATGGAGCCTCGCGGGCGACGGTCCCCCGTCCTCGGCAAGCCATGAGCACGGATGGTTCGGCGCGCATTCTGCTCGTTGACGACGAGCGCTCCGTCCAGCAGCTGCTGACTTATCCGCTGCGCAAGGACGGCTACGAGGTGGTCTCCGCCTACGACGGGCGCGAGGCGCTGGAGCGCTTCGCCGAGGACCGCTTCGACCTCGTCGTGCTGGACATCATGCTGCCGAAGCTCGACGGGATCGAGGTCTGCCGGCGACTGCGCGGGCGCAGCCAGGTGCCGATCATCATGCTCACCGCGCGCGACGACGAGGTCGACAAGGTGCTCGGCCTCGAGATGGGCGCCGACGACTACATCACCAAGCCCTTCTCGCTGCGCGAGTTCCGCAGCCGGGTGCGGGCTGCCCTGCGCCGGGCCGGGATGGCGGGCGCGACCACGGACGGTCCGGTCGTGCAGGGCGAGCTCGAGATCGACCCGGAGTCGCGGCGAGTGCGGATGCGCGGCGAGGAGGTGAGGCTGACCTACGTGGAGTTCGAGCTCTTGCACGCGCTCGCCCGCTCGCCGGGCAAGGTGTTCAACCGCAGCGCTCTGCTCGAGCGGATCTGGGGGGACTCCTCCTACCGCGACCCGCGCACGGTCGACGTCCACATCCGGCACCTCCGCGAGAAGCTGGAGCGCGATCCGCGCCATCCCGAGTACCTGCTGACGGTGCGGGGCGTGGGCTACCGCTTCCGCGAGGCCGACGACTCCGGCTAACGGCGCTTGCGGGTCACCTTCCAAAGCGTCCGCACGCAGCTCGCGGTGCTCTTCTTCGCGATCACCGCGGCGGCGGTCGTCTTCATCTTCATCTACGTCGTCCCGCAGCTGCGCTCGAGTCTCACCGCCGAGAAGCTGCGCCGCCTCCAGGCCGACGCGGCCGAGCAGACCGCGGTCCTGAGCGAGGCGGTCGCGGACAGGCCCTCGCAGGCGCGGGTCCGCCGGCTCGCGGGGCGGCTCGCCCAGCGCAGCGGGGCGCGCGTGACGATCCTCGGCGTGCGCGAGGGCGAGGCGGGCCCGCGGCCCGCCTTCGTGATCGCCGACTCCGACGTCGAGCGCGAGGCGCTCCTGCCGAGCTACCCCGCGGCGGTCGACGCGGCCCTCAGCGGGGAGCAGGTGACCGCGGTCGAGCGCGTGGGGGACGACCGGGTCGGGGAGACGGCGGTGCCCGTGACGGTCGACGGCGAGCCGCGCTGGGTGGCTGTGTTCTCCACGACTCTCGCCGACGTGGAGGCGAACGTCGAGGTGATCGAGCGCCAGATCCTGATCGCGGGCACGATCGCGCTGATCGCCGCCCTCGGCGCGGGCTGGCTCGCGGCGCGCGCCCACGCGCGGCGCCTGCGGCGGCTGGAGGAGGCGGCCGAGAAGGTCGCCGAGGGCGACTTCGGCACGCCGATCCCGGTTGACTCGGGGGACGAGGTGGGCCAACTGGCGGCCACGCTCAACGAGATGCGCGCGCGGCTTGAGCGGCTGGACAGCGCCCGCAAGGAGTTCATCGCCAACGCCTCGCACGAGCTGCGCACGCCGATCTTCTCGCTGGGCGGGTTCGTCGAGCTGCTCGAGGAGGAGGACGCCGATCCCGAGGCGCGCGCGGAGTTCGTGCGTGCGATGCGCGGGCAGATCGAGCGGCTCACGAAGCTCGCCACCGATCTGCTCGACCTCTCCAAGCTCGACGCCGACGCGCTCAGCGTGAGCAGCGAGCCGGTCGAGCTGGGCGCGACGGCGGCGCGCGTGGCGGCGGAGTTTCGCCCGCGCGCGGAGCGCACCGGGCACACGCTCGTGGTCGCGGACGAGCCGGGGCCGCTCGCCAGTGCCGACCCTGACCGGGTCGAGCAGATCGTCCGTATCCTGATCGATAACGCCCTTTCCCACACGCCCGAAGGGACCGAGATCACCGTGACCGCATCGCTCCAGCAGGGGGAGCCAACGTTGGCCGTCGCCGACGACGGCCCCGGCATCGACCCCGCGGCGCGCGCCAAGGTGTTCGACCGCTTCTTCACGGGCGGGGACGGCCACGGTTCCGGGCTCGGGTTGGCGATCGCCCGCGAGCTCGCGCGCCTGATGGGCGGCGACCTGGAGCTCGACGCGCGTCGGGGCCGCACCGTGTTCGAGCTGCGGCTCCCCGCCGCGCACGCGGAGGCGCGGGCGTGAGGCCCCTCGCCGCGCTGCTCGCCGCGCTCGCGCTCGCCCTGGTGGGGTGCGGCGGCGACGATGGACCCGCCCCCTTCGCGCGCGACTCGGGCGAAGAGGACGGGGATCCCGCCAGCCGGGTCATCGTGGAGGCCAGCGACGGCGCCTTCAACGCGGCCGCCGTGTACCGGCGGGCGGCGCCGGGCGTGGTCACGGTGCGGGCGATCCTGCCTCGCGGCTCCGGTGCCGCCGGCGGGCAGGGCTCGGGCTTCGTGCTCAATACCGAGGGCGAGATCGTCACCAACGCGCACGTGGTCACCGACGGCGAGGCGCGCGGCACGCCCGACGTGACCGAGGCGCGCCAGGTGTTCGTGCAGTTCCCCGACCGCAACCAGGTCGAGGCGGAGATCGTGGGGGTCGACCCGTTCTCGGACGTGGCGCTCCTACGGGTCGACCCCGAGGGGCTGGAACTGGAGCCGCTCGAGCTCGGCGACATCGAGGACGTGGAGGTCGGCGACCCGGTGGCGGCGATCGGCAGCCCATTCGGCGAGCGCCAGTCGCTGTCGGTGGGCGTCGTCTCGGCGACCGACCGCTCGATCGACTCGCTCACCGAGTTCTCGATCGACGGCGCGATCCAGACCGACGCCTCCATCAACCCCGGCAACTCGGGCGGCCCGCTGCTCGACGCCGAGGGGCGGGTGATCGGGATCAACCAGCAGATCGACACGACCTCGGGCGGCAACCAGGGCGTGGGCTTCGCGGTACCGGTGGATTTGGTCGAGCGCTCCGTGGAGCAGCTCCGCGAGGACGGCGACCCGGACTACGCGTACCTCGGCGTGCAGACGACCGCGCTCTGGCCGCAGCTCGCCGAGCGGCTCGATCTCGAGGTCGACGCAGGCGCGCTGGTCGCGGACGTGATCCCGGGCGGCCCCGCTGACGAGGCGGGGATCTGCTGCGACACGGAGCCCGAGGACCAGATCCGCTTCCAGGGCGTCCCGGTCACGCCGGGCGGCGACGTGATCCTCGCGATCAACGGCCAGCGGATCGTGGGCGAGGCGGAGCTCTCGCGGATCATCGCGCGGCTGGATCCGGGCGAGAGGGTGACGCTCGAGGTGCTGCGCGACGGCGATCGCCGCGAGGTCGAGGTCGAGCTGGGCGAGCGTCCCGACTGAGCCGTTGGCCCACTCCGTCGACCCGGTAGCGCTGGCGCGCGAGCTCGCCCTCGCGCTTCGCGAGCGCGTCCTGCCCGAGCTCGGCAGCCACGCCGGCCGCGAGCACACGGGCGCGGGCGCCGGGGGCGACGTGACGTTCGCGATCGACGAGATCGCGGAATCGTTCCTCGAGGAGCATCTCGCGGCCAACGCGCCCGGCGTCGCCTTCTACTCCGAGGACCGCGGGCTCGTGGTCCCGGCGGGCGATCCGGCGTGGGTGCTCATCGTCGACCCGATCGACGGCACCCGGCCCGCGATGGCGGGGCTCGAGTCGGCGTGCGTGTCAGTGGCCGCGGCGCGCCTGGACGGCGAGCCCACGATGGGCGACGTCGAGGTCGGCTGCGTGGTCGAGATCAAGTCGGGCGCGCTCTTCCTCGCGTCGCGCGACGGTCACCTTGAGCCGGAGCCGCGGCTCTCCCGGAACACGGACCTCTCCCGGATGTTCTGGACCTACGGCCTGCGGGGCCGCCCGATCCGGCCGGTCGCGGAGGTGATCGGCGACATCATCGACGTCTCCTCGGTCGGCGGCGGCACGTTCGACCTCGGCTCGGCGACCTTCGACATCACCCGCGTCGTCACGGGGCAGATGGACGCCTACATCGAGCCCGGGCCGCGGATGGTGGCCGACGTGCCGGGAATGCGCGAGCTGTTCGAGCGGCTCGGCGGCGGCACCGTGCTCAACAACTCGCCCTACGACCTGGCGGCGGCAAAGCTAATCTGCGAGCGCGCCGGCGCGGTCATCACCGACGCGTACGGGCGCCCGCTGGACGACCGCCCCCTGCTGGGCTCCGGGGTCGACTTCCAGATGTCGTGCGTGGCGGTCGCGAACCCCGAGCTGCACGCCGCGGTGATCCGCGAGATCGACGCTGGGATCGAGCGGCTGGCGCGCGCGGTGGAGCGCGGGGACTACGCGGCCTAGCCGCGGCGGGCGCGCCTGCTACGCAGGGACCCGCTTGCACCCACTAACTTTCCGCCTCGTGCTTCAGGAAGTCGCGCTCGGCCAGCGTTCGCTCGCTGACTACACCCACATCGCCGGCAAGGACCTCATCGCCGAGATCCGCGAGCTCGCCGACGGGCTCGAGGGCAAGCGCGTCCTGCACGTGAGCGCCACCGCGTTCGGCGGGGGCGTCTCGGAGATCCTCTACACGATCGTCCCGCTGATGCGCGACATCGGGCTCGACGCCCACTGGCACGTGATCCTCGGCCGCGAGGACTTCTTCAACGTCACCAAGCTCATGCACAACTCGCTGCAGGGCGACTCGCAAACGATCTCCGACCAGCAGTGGGAGGTGTTCGAGGCCTACAACGCGATGAACGCCCAGGGCCTCGCCGACGGCTGGGACGTGATCATCGTCCACGACCCGCAGCCGGCCGGGCTGTACGCGAACGCGCCCGAGAAGGCTCGGCACTGGGTGTGGCGCTGCCACATCGACCTCTCCTCGCCGAACCCGGACACGCTCGCGCGGATGATGCCGCTGATCAGCAAGTACGAGGCGAGCGTCTGGCACATGGAGCAGTACGTGCCGGAGGGGATCAGCGAGGGCGTGCGCATCGTGCCCCCGGCGATCGACCCGCTCTCGCCGAAGAACATGGCGCTCTCCCCCGAGGACGCCGCGTTCGTGTGCGAGCAGTTCGGCATCGACCCCGAGCGCCCGCTGATCTGCCAGGTGTCGCGCTTCGACCCCTGGAAGGACCCGATCGGCGTGATCGACGCCTACCGCCTGGTCCGCGAGGAGATCCCCGAGGTGCAGCTCGCGCTCGTCGGCTCGATGGCGACCGACGATCCGGAGGGGTGGGAGTTCCTCCAGCAGACCCTGGCCCACGCCGACGGCGACCCCGACATCAAGATCCTCAACAACCTGAACAACGTCGGCGCGATCGAGGTCAACGCCTTTCAGTCCCAGGCCGACGTCTGCATGCAGAAGTCGATCCGCGAGGGCTTCGGGCTGACCGTCACGGAGGCGCTCTGGAAGGGGCGCGCGACGATCGGCGGCAACGTCGGCGGGATCCCCCTGCAGATCATCGACGGCGAGTCGGGTTTCCTCGTCTCGTCGGTCGAGGAGGCGGCGGAGCGAACGCTGCAGCTCCTCCGCGACCCCGAGCTCGCCAAGCGCCTCGGCAAGCAGGGCAAGGAGCACGCCCGCAAGCACTTCCTGAGCCCGCGCCTGCTGCGCGACTGGCTGCGGATCTTCAACGAGCTGGGCATCTGATGGCCGCGGGCCGGGCGGCTCGGCGGATAGGCTGAGGGCCGCCTTGTCCGAGCAGCGCCTGATCATCGTCTCGAACAGGGGTCCGGCTCAGTTCGAGCTGAGCGAGTCCGGGGAGCGCACCGTCCGGCGGGGCGGCGGCGGGCTCGTGACCGCGCTCTCGGGGCTCGTGCGTCAGCGGCAGGCGCTGTGGATCGCCTCGGCGATGACCGAGGAGGACGCGGCGGTCGCCCGCGAGGCGAACGGGCCGGTGACGGTGGAGCTCGACGGCGTCTCCTACGAGGTCCTTCTGGTCGAGTCCGACCCGTGGGCGTACGACCGCTTCTACAACGTGATCGCGAACCCGATCCTGTGGTTCATCCAGCACTACCTGTGGGACCTCTCGAACGCGCCCGATATCCGGCGCGAGGAGATCGAGGCCTGGGACCAGGGCTACCAGGTGGTCAACGCGGACATCGCCGAGGCGGTGCTGCGCACGATCGCGGGCGAGGAGGAGCCGCTGGTGATGCTCCACGACTACCACCTCTACACGTGCCCGGCCCTGATCCGGCGGGAGCGGCCCGACGCGTTCCTGCAGCACTTCGTTCACATCCCGTGGTCGCAGCCGGACTCCTGGCGCATCCTGCCCGCGCGCATCCGCGAGGAGATCTACCGGGGGATGCTCGCCAACGACATCATCGGCTTCCACACCACGGCGTACTGCCGGAACTTCCTGCACTGCTGCCGCGAGCTCATGGAGCTCGAGGTCGATTACGAGCGCGGCGCGGTGCTGCACGAGGGGCGCGAGACCTGGGTGCGCGCCTATCCGCTCGCGATCGACGCGGAGCGGCTCGAGCGCGCGGCGGCCTCCGAGGAGGTCGCGCAGTACGAGCGCGAGCTCTTGCGCCGCCGCCGCGACTACCTGATCATCCGCGTCGACCGCGCGGACCTGTCGAAGAACGTGTTGCGCGGGTTCACGGCGTTCGACGTGTTCCTGCAGCAGCACCCCGAGTTCCGCGAGCGCGTCACGTTCATCGCGCACCTGCAGCCGTCGCGGCAGGACGTGGCCGAGTACCAGGAGTACCTGGAGCGCATCGAGGCGCTGGTCGCGGTCGTCAACCACCGGCACGGCACCACCGACTGGATGCCGATCGACCTGCGGATCTACGAGAACTTCCACGAGGCCGTGGCCCGCTACAAGCACTTCGACCTGCTCATGGTCAACGCGCTCTTCGACGGGATGAACCTCGTCGCCAAGGAGGCGCCGGCGGTCTCGACCCGCGACGGCGTCGTGATGCTGTCGGAGAACACCGGCGCGCACGAGGAGCTCGGCGACTGCGCGCTCACCGTCAACCCCTTCGACATCCAGGAGCAGGCCGACGCGATCCACCGGGCGCTCACGATGGACCCCGAGGAGCGCCGCCTGCGCGCCGAGCGCCTGCGCGAGATCGTCCGCAAGCGCAACCCGCGCGTCTGGATCGACGAGCAGCTCGCCGACATCGAGCTGAAGCGGCGCGAGGGGCGCTAGGCGCCCGCCGGCGCGGGCGGGCGGAAGCGCTCGGCGAGCTCGAGCAGTTCGGGGTCCGGCGGCCTGATCTCGCTGGGCTCCTGAAGCTCGGGGTAGACGGGCCTGCGCCCCAGCGCGCGCCCGAGCGCGGCGAGCGGGCCGAGCACGGCCTTCTGGACTGCCGGTGGCGGCTGCGCGAAGACGATCACGTCCCGGAACTCTGAGCCGATCACGGCGAGCTGCAGAGGGCCCGGCATGCCCGCCGCGTTGGTGCGGCCGGTGCGCGCCAGCCCGAAGAGGGTCGAGATCATCTCGAGGAAGCGTTCCCCGGGATCGACCCAGACGATGGCGCTCGCAGGGGCGCCGCCCGCGTTCCACCAGTCATGCACGGCGCCCGGCGGGATGTCCGCCATCTCCCCTGGCCGCAGCTCCCGCTCCTGCCCGTCCAGCTTGAGCGCGAGGGTCCCCTCGAGTACCCGGAAACGCTCATGGAGCGTGGGGTGGAAGTGCTCGCCGGCCACGCGCGCCTCGGGTCCCAGCTCCAGGAGCGCGGCGAGCACGCCGCCCTCGGTGCCGGGGTCGATCAGCACCGTCCCTCGCTCCTGGGTGATCGGGTTCTCCTGAACCCAGCCGACGCGGCTCTGCACTCGCTACCTCGCTCGGTCGCTTGGCTCGCTGTGGACCCACTACCCGTTTGGGGGCGCGGGATCGCGGCGGGCGGCGAGGCCTGTGACCAGCAACCTCGATCACCACCCCATCTCGCCGCGGCGATCGACTTTCCTCGTCTCGTGGACTAGAAACCTCGAGCACCGGCGGGGCGCAAGCGCGGCGATCGACTTTCCTCGTCTCTGGGACTAGAAAGGTCGATCACGGGTTTGGGGCGAGCGCCGGTTCTGTGGAGTTGTGCCGCCGCCACCCGCCCCCGCCGAGCGTGCAAATCCGCTGCTATTCGCGACGTTTTCGCGCGCTCGGCGCGGCGCGGTGGTGGGATGGGACGGGGCGTCGCGGAGCCTCAGCCCACGACCCGCACCCGCGCAACCCGCGAGTGGCCCGGGTCGAAGGGGTAGCGCGGCTGGCGCGGCACGTGGGCGCGGAACTCGTAGGTGCGGTGGCCCGTGGTCGAGCGGAAGCGGTAGGAGCCGCGCCAGACGCCACGGCCGTTCGTGCGGCCGCCCTTGACGCGCACCCAGCGCCCGCGCGCCCGAGCGCGGATCTCGACCAGGCGTCCGCCGCGCGCCGGGCCGGCGAGCCGGACCCGGAAGCGCACGCGCTCGCCGTTGGTGAGCGTGCGCTCGGGCGCGATCCGGAGCTTGGGCCGGGCGCGCGAGCGCAGCGTGAGGTAGCGCTCGAGCGCGCGGTCGCCGTCGGGCCAGTGCGCGACGCGGATCTCGCGCGAGGCGCCCGGCGCGATGCGCGCCTCGAACCGGCCGCGGGAGTCGGTGCGTGGCGTCGCGATCACCCGCTCCGCCGCCCGCGGGGCCCGCGGCCGCGCGGCGACGCACACCACCGTCCCGGCCACCGGCTCGCCGCGTTCGTCGAGCACGCGGCCCGTGACGAACGCGGGCCTGTCCGCCCGCACGCGCTCGCGCCGCTTGCCGCCGCGGAAGTGCGCCTCGAGCCGCGCGCCCGGCGCGCCCGCGACCGGGCAGGCGTTGTCGACGCGGACGGTGCGCACCGCGCAGCGCCGGTTCGCGCGCGAGTCGCGCGCCAGGTCGCTCGCGCACACTCGCATCCGGTTGGGCCCCTGGCGGAACCCCTCCCGGGTGTGCACGGCGAAGCTCACGGTCGTGCTCGCCGGGCACGGGCGCAGCCGCAGGCCGATCCGGCCGTTCAGCGCGCAGTCGAGCGTGCGCGCGACGAGGGGGCGGCCGTTCACGTTGACGGTCACGGTGCGCACGCCCGAGCCTGAGTCGCTCGCCGACACGGTGAGCTCCCGGCGGCCTCGGCGCGATCCCCGGGCGACGAGCTCGCCGCCCAGCTCGAGCTGGGGCGCCCACAGATCGCGCAGGACGAGCGCGATCCGCCGCAGGTGGATGTAGGCGCCGCGGCCCGGCCCGCACTCGCTCCGCCCCGCGCAGGCGAGCCGCGCGATCAGCGCCTGGCCCTCGCCGCCGCCCCGCCAGAGCACGGCGTGCCGGTCGCCGCGCACGTTCGAAAGCTGCCTGCGCGCCCCGTTTTTGAGCGCGACGCTCATCTGGGGGGCGTGCCCGCCCTGCCCCGCGGCCCGCACCTGGGCCCGCGCCTGGACGATCTCGGTCCCCGCCGGGGCGTTGAGCTGCCAGGCGCCGTAGCGGCCCGCGCGCGTGGGCTTGCGCCCGGCCTCGTGCGTGATCGTGAGCCCCACATCGCTGCACGCGGCCCGCCCCACATACCGCGGCGAGTTGCTCTGGAAGTGGGCGTCGCCGTGCTTGGCGCCGAGCCCGGGGTGGCACTGGACGGCGCGGTACTCGCCGGCGTCGGCGTAGCGGGCGGTCGCGAGCGACGCGACGAGCGCAGCGAGCAGCGCGATCGCCGCGACGGCGGGCCGGGTGCGCAGATGGTTCATGCGGATCTCCTCGTCGTCGGGGGTCAACGTTCGAAGCCGAACTCCGCCGGTCCGCTGCGCTGCTGCGGCGGCGCGGGGGCCGGGGGGCTCGGCGGGGGAGGGCTGGGCGCGGGCCGCACGACCACGGGCGGCGCGGGTGCGCCCGCGACCGGCGCTGGCGGCTGCGCGGGCGTGGACCCAGCGGGTCGCGCCCGCTCCTGTCCACCGGGCGCCGTGGGCCTCCGTGCGCGGGCGCGCGGGCGCGCCGAGGAGGAGCGACGCGCACCGCGCGGGGGCTGGCGATCACGGCCGCGCGAGCGCGCACGCGGCGCCCGCTCGACCGCTGCCAGCGCCCTTCGGACCCGCGCACGGACCCCCTGGGGCTCCCCGCTGGCCGCCCGGGACGCGACCGGCGAGGAGGGCCGAGGTGGAAGGCCCACGTCGGGGGGCAGGGAAGGAGGTTCGGACGAGCCGGTCATGCCTACGAGCAGGGCAATCGCGGCCAGGGCGAGGGCGATCAGCCCGCCCAGGCGCGCCGCTGCACCCCAGTTGATGACCAGTCGTCCACCCATGCGCGGACGTCAACCCCACCCCCCGGATCGGCGCCCCCCAGCGCGACGCCGCTATATTCATTCGCCGCTTTGGCGAAGCCTGCCCCCGAATACGAACTGGTGCTCATGCTCGATCCCGAGCTGCCCGACGACCGCCGCGATCAGATCGCGGTGGAGGCGCGGCGGCGGATCGAGGGCGCCGGCGAGCTCAAGCAGGAGCGCTCCTGGGGGCTGCGCAAGCTCGCCTACGAGATCAAGCAGCGGACCGAGGCCGATTACCGCTTCTTCCGCTTCGCGAACGGCGGCGACCTCCTCGACGATCTCAACCACAACCTGAAGATCGCCGACGGGGTGCTGCGCTTCCGCATCTTCAAGGTCGATCCCGACGCGCCGGTGATCGACCCGCCGCCGCCCTTCTCCCTCGCCGCCACCTCGTCTCGCGCCGGCTCGCGCCGCCGCGAGGAGGAGCGCCCGCCGCGCGGCCCCGAGCCCGCGGAGTCCGAGGCGCCGGCGCAGGAGGCCCAGGACTCGGGTGAGCCCGAGGCCGCCGAGGCCGCGCCCGCCGCTGGCGGCGACGAGTCCTAGCCGGCTGGCCCCGCCGCCCAGGTCAACGATCCCGGTATTTGGGGTTTTCG
Source organism: Solirubrobacterales bacterium (assembly GCA_036564135.1). Lineage (GTDB taxonomy): Bacteria > Actinomycetota > Thermoleophilia > Solirubrobacterales > 70-9 > RSA11. Next base: position 2,315 of record DATCLC010000052.1, on the reverse strand, counting down.
CGCGCTCGCCCTCGTCAGCGGGGGAGAGTGGTGACCGACTCGCTCCTTAGACTGGGGCACCGAGCAAGCAATCTGTGAAAGGGCTGATCGATGGCCGCCTCAAACATCAACGTCGTAGTGATCACCGGAAACCTCACGCGCGATCCTGAGCTGCGCAGCCTGCCGAGCGGCACGTCCGTCTGCAAGCTGCGGGTGGCGGTGAACAGCCGTCGCAAGAACGCCCAGGGCGAGTGGGAGGACAAGCCCAACTACTTCGACGTCACCGTCTGGGGGCCACAGGGCGAGAACTGCGCGACGTACCTGTCGAAGGGGCGTCCGGTCGCGATCGAGGGTCGCCTCGACTGGCGCGAGTGGGAGGCGCAGGACGGCACCAAGCGCCAGTCCGTGGAGATCATCGCCAACAGCGTCCAGTTCCTCGGCAGCCGCGACGGCGCGGCCCCGGGCGGCCAGGGCGGCGGTGGCTTCGCCGGTGGATCCGACATCCCGGCGGACACGTCGGACTTCGAGTCCGCGTCGCCCGCGGGCGTCGGCGCTGCCGACGACGACATCCCGTTCTAGGGCAGGGCGATCCGCTCGCGCGCGAGTGCGGGCGGGTCTTCGAAAACACGTAGCTACAATGTCGCTTCGCGCCGCCGCCGGGCGGCGCGCGGCATGAGATGAGACAGACGCAGTCGACAACGAAGCGGAGCTGCTGCTGATGGCACGTCGAGCTCGAGGTGGCTCGGGTCGTCGCGCTCGTCGTGGCGAGCGGACGCGCCCGCGGAAGTACACGCGGATCACCGCCGAGTCGATCGACTACAAGGACCTCAACCTGCTGCGCCGCTTCATCTCCGACCGCGGCAAGATCCGCTCGCGCCGCGTCACCGGCCTTTCGCGCAAGCACCAGAAGGAGCTCGCGCTGGCGGTGAAGCGGGCCCGCGAGCTGGCGCTCCTGCCGTACGTCGGCGAGCGTTGATCCGGGGCTGATGGCGCGCACGACGCAAGCGATCCTCCTGCAGGACGTCGAGAACCTCGGCTCCGCCGGGGATGCCGTCGAGGTCTCCGCGGGGTACCTGCGCAACTACCTCGTGCCCCGCAAGCTGGCGCAGCCGGCGACGAAGGGCGCCCTCGAGGAGGCGCTGCGCCGCCGCGAGGCCGCCGAGCGCGCCGCGCGCGAGGCGGAGGAGCGCGCCGAGGAGAACGCCCAGCTGCTGTCGCGCACGGTGCTCACGATCCAGCACCGCGCGGGCGAGGACGGCAAGCTCTTCGGCTCGGTCACGACGTCGGAGATCGCCGAGGCGATCCGCCAGGCCCGGGGCCTGCACATCGACCGCAAGAAGATCAACCTCGAGGAGCCGATCCGCGAGGTCGGCACCTACATGATCGAGGTCGAGGTCGCGAGCGGCCACAAGGCGAAGGTCAAGACGATCGTCGCCGACGCCAACTAGCGCCCGCCCGCTCTCCGCGGAATCAGAGGTCTTCCCCGCGCGAGCGCGGCGTGGGGGCTTCCGGCCGCTAGCCCGGCGTGAGGATGCCCTCGACCGTGTCGATCACGCAGGGAACCAGCTGCGAGAGCGAGCCGCAGTTGCCCCTCGGCGGCGGCGAGGGGTTCGATGGGGAGGGCTCCGGCGTGGGCTCGGGCTGCGGGTCGGGCGTAGGAGGAACCGGCACGATCGGCGGTAGCGGCTTGGGCCCCTCGGGCTGCGGCGTCGGCTCCGACTGCTGCGAGGGCGACGGAGCTGGCGTGCTCGGCGCGCTTGCCGGTGCGGAGGGTTGCGCTGGTGCGCTTTGCGTGACCGGAGTCTGCGCGGGCGCGCTCGCCTGCTTCTTGTCCCGCTTGCGCGGCTTGTCCCTCGAAGGCTTCTTGGCCGGCTTGCGCTTCGTGGCCGCGGGCTTCGAGTCGGACGGCGGCGCCGAAGCGTACGCCGTTGGCGGCTCGCCGCCGCCCGCCTGAGCCGGCGAGTCGCCGGAGGTGCTGATCGCGGCGCCCGCCGCCACCGCGGCGACGGCGACGGTCGCGGCGCCGGCCGCGACCGTGCTGCCGGTTGCGCTGATGTTGGGGAACAGCTTGCGGAAGAGCGATGCGGCCCAGCCGAACAGCGGGATCGGTGCGAGCGCACCCAGGCGGCGGCGCATCTTCTCGCGGGCGCGGGAGATCGCCATGCGGACGGACCCAACCGAGACGCCCTCCTCGGGCGCGATCTGCTTGTGGCTCTTGCCCTCGAGGACGTGCCCGACGAAGGCGGTGCGCTGCAGGTCGGTGAGCTCCTCCTCGACGCCGGCGACCACGCCGCGCACGGTCTCCCGCTCCTCCGCGATCTCGTGCGTGGAGGGCG
>DATCLC010000051.1:0-26773 GCA_036564135.1 Solirubrobacterales bacterium | reverse complement strand
CGGGGATGACCAGCTCCGGGAAGAGCACGAGCTGCGCGCCCTCGGCGCGGGCGCGCTCGATCCACTCGCGGACCTTCGCGGCGTTGCCCTCCAGGTCGCCCACGGTGGCGTTGACCTGGGCGAGCGCGAGCCTGAGCTTGGGATTCGGCACCGGGCAAGTATGTAACGGGAGCGCGACGGCGCGCCCACCGGGCAACGAATCTCCCGGCGGGCCGCGGCCGAGGGGGTATCGTGGGGCGCGAGGCGGACCTACCGTGCACGGCTTGTTGAGCAGCTCAGGGTGGCGCCGCGGACTCCGTCCGGCGGCGCTGGCGGCCCTCGCGTGGCTTGCGCTGGGCGCCGCGGAGGCGCGAGGCGACGAGCCGACACCGGCCGGGCCGCTCACGCAGGCCGCGGCCGCGGAGGAGCTTGAAGAGGCGCGCGCCGCGCTCGCGGGCGAGCCCGCTCCCGGCGAGACCGCACCCGAGTACGAGGTCACCCTCGAGCTCCGCGACCTGGCGCTCGCGCTGCCATACCTGCGCGGGGCCGCGCGCCAGGAGGCGCTCGCCCTGCTCGCGCGGCCGCCAGACTGCACGCAGAATCCGTGCCCGCTGTACGGGGACGGCAACAGCGCGCAGAAGCCGTTCAACATCGGCTGGAGCCCGGCCGACACGGCGAACCGCGACGTGCTGGAGAGCGCGCATTTCCGGATCCACTACGTGACCACGGGTCCTGACGCGCCCTCGGCGCAGGTGCTCAGCCGAATCGAGGATTTGGCCGAGCGGGCCTTCGACGTGGAGAACGCCCAGCTTGGCTGGCCCGAGGCCAAGTCCGACAACGGGATCGGCGGGGACGACCGCGTCGACATCTATTTGGCCGACCTCTGCGTCCAGCCGAACCAGTGCTTCTTCGGCTTCGCGGCCCCCGATCCCGAGGTGCCCGGCTGCAACGCTCCGACCTATCGCTGCGCCGCCTACATGGTGCTCGACAACGACTACGTCGGGTTCCCGCACCGGATGAAGGCGCTCAAGGCGACCCTCGCCCACGAGTACAACCACATCCTGCAGTTCCGCATCGACGCGGCGATGGACCGCTGGGTGTTCGAGTCGACCGCGACCTGGATCGAGGAGCACGTCTTCCCCGCCGCGGACGACTGGGTGGGCACGTTCCTGTCCTTTTGGGCGCGGACCTCGCGCCAGCCGATCACGACGGCCGCGAGCGGGGATCCGCGGCAGTACGGCACCGCGGTCTGGAACCACTGGCTCACCCGGCGCTTCAGCCCCGATGTCGTGCTCGACTCCTGGCTCGCGTCCCGCAAGACGCGGCCCAAGCACTTCGGCGTCAACGCGTACCAGCGCGCCATCAGGCGCAATGACGGTCTCGGCTTCGCGCAGGAGTTCGTGCGCTTCGCCGCCGCCACGGCGGAGTGGCGCGCCCGCGGCAGCGGGTTCCCCGACCGCAACAAGCCCGGGTTCGTCGACGTGAAGCGATTCGGGATCCTTCGCCCCGGCGAGCGGTCCAGGCTCAAGCTGAACCACACCGCGTACGTCCTGCAGCGGGTGAGGCCCCACGGCGCGCGGCGCCTACGCCTGGTGGTGAAAGCGCCGAAGGGCACGCGGAGCGGGATCGCCCTCGTCGGCCGCCGCGGTAAGCCGAAGACGGCCAAGGTGGTCCGCGAGGTGCGCTACCTGCAGAAGGGCGGCACCGGCGCCGTGACGCTCGGGAACGTCCGGCGGTACAAGCGGATCACGGCGGTGATCGTGAACGCCGACGGCCGCTTGCGCAGCAAGGGGTTCGCGCGGGCCTACGCGCACAACGGCCGCCACTACGTGGTCGAGCTGCGGCGGCGCTAGGAGGAGCTCTCGCCAGGGGGAGCGAGCGGCCCGTCGGCCGCGAGCTCGCGCTTGAGCGCCTCGACGCGCGCGCACGAGGCCCTCACCGACGCCTCGTCCAGCTCCCCTGCCTGGACGGCGCGGACCAGGGCGGCGGCGATCCCCCGCACCCGGCTGCGGGCGAAGAGCAGTACGTCGACCCCGGCGGCCGCCGCCCGCACCGCCGCCTCGCGGTGGTCGGCCTCAGAGGCGACGGCGGGCGCCAGCAAGTCGTCGCTGATCACGACGCCGCCGAACCCGAGGCGCTCGCGCAGCTCACCGCTGACCACCTGCGGCGAGAGCACGGCCGGGGCGCGCGAGCCCAGCGCGGGATAGGCGGCCGAGCTCATCATCACCGCACGCACTCCGCCTTGGATCGCAGCGGCGAACGGCGCCATGTCGGCCCGCAGCTCGCGGCGACTCGCGGACACCGTGGTGGGCGTGTAGTCGGTGTTCTCGACGGCGCGACCGAGGCCGGGGAAGTGCTTCGCGGTCGCCGCGACCCCCTCGTTCTGCAGTCCCGCGGCGAAGCGCAGGCCAAGCCTTTGGACCTGCTCCGGCGTGGCGCCGAAGGCGCGCGGGACCATCCAGTGCTCGGCGTCCGCCGGCACGTCGAGGACCGGCGCGAGGTCGACGTTGATACCGAGCTCACGAAGCTGGAAGCCGGCGGCGCGGCCCTCGAGGCGCGCGGCTCGCGGGTCGTCGTTCTGCGCGAGCGTGTAGGGGGAGAGCTGGGGCGGGAGCGCGGGGAGGCGCTCGACCACGCCGCCCTCCTGGTCGATCGCGACGAGCAGCGGCGGGTTGCCCCCGCGTGCGGCCTCCTCCTGAAGGGCGGCGATCTGAGCGGCCAGGCGCTCGCCGCGCACGTCCTCGGGCGGGAACAGGATCACGCCCCCGATCTCCCCGCTCCGCGCCTGCCGGCGGAGCTCGTCGGTCGCGCGCAGCTCCATGCGCACCATCACGCTCTGGCCCGCGGCGCGCGCGAGGTCGCTGCGCTGCGGATCGCAGAAGCCCGCGACGGGCTCGGCCCCGCCGCCATCGGAGCCGGCGCCGGATCCCACCGCGGCGCCCGCGATGGCGGAGAGCGCGGCCACCACGCCGAGCGCCCGCAACCGGCGCCGGCGGTAGGCGGCGCGCCTGGCCGCCGCCCGGCGACGCTGGCGCTCGCTTGGCGTGGCCGGTCCGCGGTCGGCGCGCGCCCACGCGCCTCCGCTGCCCGTGCTGCGGGGGGACCCCATAGCGCGCATTCTTTCGCGCCGCGCGCGCGAACGGTCGCCCCGGCCTAGTAGTACGCTGCGCGCGCAACCGGCGAAGGAGGCCCCGATGGCCGAAGACGAGTTCCGCGTCGAGGTGGACCTCGACGACCCCGAGCACGGCTTCACGCTCGGCGAGCGCCTGCGGGCGTTCGACCTCGACGAGGAGGCCGAGGAGCGCCTGGGCTCGCGCGTGATCGTGACCCGGGACGGGCCGCACATGTTCCTCTACGCCAACACCCGGGAGAGCTGCGCCGAGGCGGAGCGCGTGGTGCGGGAGCTGCTCGAGCAGGAGGGGCTCACCGCGGTCGTGCGCTCCACGCGCTGGCACCCCGTGGCGCGGGCCTGGCGGGACGCCGACGAGCCGCTCCCGGAGTCCCCGGAAGAGGTGGCCGAGGAGGAGCGGGAGCGCGAGCAACACGAGGAGGACGAGGGGCTCAAGGCGCCCGGATTCGTGCTCCTCGGCAGCTACAAGCCCAGGTTCCTGCGCGATCTGGGCCTCTAAGGGCGCTCGAGCGGCACCCCCCGTTTGGGCGGAATCTCCCAAGCCGGGGCGGCGACTTCCGCACGGTATCCCCTGTGTGGGGTACCATCGCGCGCGCCCCATCAGGAAGACGGGGCACGGGACACTGGGACGAAAGGGGTCTTAGGAAGAATGGTGTCTAGGAAGCTGGTCGGAGCGCTGGTCGCATTGGCCTGCGCGCTGACCGCGCTGGCGTCTGCAAGCGCCGCGACAGCTGCAACTGCGACTTATCACCCGGACGAGAACGCGCGTACGTTCGCGACCTCGGCAGCGGGCTGGACCGCCGGTACCGAGTACTCGACCTTGCTTTGCGTGCCCGGCGTTACCTGTCCGGTGGTGGACAGCTTCCACCGCGCGACGGGCGGGGCCAGCGGCCAGAACGACGGCCATCTGCGCAGCGAGGTCAACTCGCTCGCCAGCTTGCTGACCACGGTTCGGACGACCTGGCACAGCCCGACGTTCACGTACGACGGCGTCGGTGGCCAGGCTCCGGACTCGGTCAGCTTCACGTTCGACAGGCGGTTCGAGGTCGGCGCGCTGCTCTCGCTGCTGACGTCGTCGGAGTACCGCGTGCAGCTCGACAACGTCACCGACAACAGCAGCGTGACGCTGTTCGGTCCGGCGCCGATCCCCAACATCGACGAGTGGGTCAGCGCCCCGGCTACGAACATCCCGCCGGACGAGCTCGACATCGGGGACGAGTACCGGTTCCGGATCGTCACCCAGTTCTCGCTGCCGGTGTCGCTCATCCCTGACGCGGAGTTCGACTTCGACAACGTCGTGCTTACCGCGACGAAGGCCGACGAGGAGCCGAACGACGAAGACGGCGACGGCGTGCCGGACGGCGAGGACAACTGCCCGGCGGTCGCCAACCCGGACCAGGCAGACGCCGACGGTGACGGCATCGGCGACGCGTGCGACGACACGCCGGGCGGTCCGGACGAGGACGGCGACGGCGTCCCGGATGACGAGGACAACTGCCCGAGTGTCCCGAACCCGGATCAGGCTGATGCCGACAACGACGGCATCGGTGACGCCTGCGACGACGAGCCGGGTCCGGACGAGGACGGTGACGGCATCCCCGACGACAACGACAACTGCCCGAGCGTCCCGAACCCGGATCAGGCCGACTCGGACGGTGACGGCATCGGCGACGCCTGCGACGAGTCCGAGGAGCCGGACACGGACGGCGACGGCGTGCCGGACGACGAGGACAACTGCCCGGCGGTCGCCAACCCGGACCAGGCGGACGCCGACGGTGACGGCATCGGCGACGCGTGCGACGACACGCCGGGCGGTCCGGACGGGGATGGCGACGGCGTCCCGGATGACGTCGACAACTGCCCGGACGTCCCGAACCCGACCCAGCTGGACAGTGACGGCGACGGCGTCGGCGACGCGTGCGACGAGTCGCCCGAGGATCCCGACGGCGACGACGACGGGACGGACGACGGTGAGGACAACTGCCGAACCGTCCCCAACCCGGACCAGGCGGACACCGACGGTGACGGCATCGGCGATGCCTGCGACGACTCGCCGTTCGGCGAGGTGACCTGCCTGGGCGGCCTGGCCGCGCTGTGGCCCGGCACGCCGGCGAGCGATGAGCTGATCGGCACGAATCGCAGCGATTCCCTTCGCGGTCTCGGCGGGAACGACACGATTCAGGGCCGGGGCGGCTCCGACTGCCTGTTCGGCGACGAGGGCAACGACTCGCTCACCGGCGGGCCCGGCCTCGACGAGCTGCGCGGAGGCCCGGGCAAGGATGTGCTCTCGGGCGGCCGTCTCCGTGACGTGCTGCGCGGGGAAGCCGGCGGCGACCGGATCGACGGCGGGCCCGGCCGGGACGAGATCCGCGGGCACTCCGGCAATGACCGCCTGAAGGGCGGACCGCACCGCGACCTCTTGAGCGGCGGTCCCGGCAACGACAGGCTGGTCGGCGGTGGCGCTGAGGACAGGTACGTCGGCGGCCCGGGGAACGACCGGATCAACGCCGCCGACGGCGAGCGCGACCGGATCTCGTGTGGCCGCGGCATCGACCGCGTGCGCGCGGACCGCGGCGACCGCGTCTCGCGCAACTGCGAGGTGGTGACGCGCGTCTAAGCGCTAGCCGCCGCGCAAGACCGGTTGGAACGGGGCGCCCGAAGGGGCGCCCCGTTTCGTTTGGTCGCCGGTCGCAGGTCGCCGGGTATGGAGGCGCGATCGTGGTGGGGCCGCGGCGGGTTATGGAAACCAGCCGGGCGTTCGCCGGGCGGCCGATCATCAAGCGGCTTGGGCACGAGAACGGGCGACCGGCGACCGGCTAGCCGCGACCCACGGCAAGCGCGGCCCGATGTTTGTCCCGGCGTAAGCTGGTTATTAAGAGTGTGACAGCACTCACACATAATCTGCTTACAGTCGCTTAACTCAGGCGTCGCAAGAGCAGCAAACCAACTGCCGAGTCGCGTCCAAACGGAGGGCGCGAGCGGGGAACCCAACCGCGGCGCAGCGCGCCGCACGGGGCGAATCGGGCGGTGATCCGCCTGTAGCGGTCAGAGGCAGGAAGACCTCACGCCGCGAGCCCGACAGCTAACCCCGTAGGCGAATTACGAAAGGGACAGACAATTCAAATGCGACGATTTCGCGTGGGGCGCGTCCTCGCGACGCTCACGCTCGTGCCGGCCGCCGCGCTGGCCGTGTCGGCGCCGTCGTTCGGCGAGGCCGAGCGCGCGGCGCACATCGACTCGGGGAAGCAACGGGTGAAGTACGGCAAGCGCGTGACGCTGCACGGCAAGTTCCCGGACGCGCCGAACACTGCGATCGAGATCCGGTTCCGGCGCGCCGGCGCGGACGTGTTCCGCACGGTTCGCAACGCCAAGACGGGCCCGCGGGGTGGCTACCGCGTCCGGGTCCGGCCGCGGGCGACCGGCCACTGGCGCGCCGAGGTGGCCAACCCGCAGGAGCTGCGGGCCGACGGCGGCTTGCTCGCACCGGGCACCGCCGACCTCGAGACCGGTTCCCATCGGATCCGTGTGAAGTCCAAGACCAAGGCTCGCCTCTCGCGGGCGAACGTGGTCCGGGGTTCCAAGACGCGTGTCAAGGGCCGCGTGCTGCCCGCCACGGGCGGCCGCAAGGTCGTGGTCCGCGTCGGCGGCAAGAGCTACACGACCCGGACGAACAAGAAGGGCAAGTTCTCGCGCTCGTTCCGCGTGAATTCGACGGGCACCAGGAAGGTGCGCGTTGAGGCCAAGGGCGACCGCCGCGCCACGGGCAGCAAGGATCGCGCCGGGCGTGTGACCGGTTACCGCCCGGCGGCCGCGTCCTACTACGGCCCCGGCTTCTACGGCAACCGGACGGCGTGCGGCCAGACGCTGACGCCGGGGATGCTCGGCGTGGCGCACAAGACCATGCCGTGCGGCACGAAGCTGAAGCTGATGTACGGCGGCCGCGTCGTGCGGGTGCGCGTCATCGACCGCGGCCCGTACGCGGGCCACCGTGAGTTCGACCTGACCGAGGCGACCAAGCGCCGTCTGGGCTTCGGCTCGACCGGCACGGTCTACGCCTCGCGCTAACACCTCCTCCTCCTGAGGCGCTCAGGGCCACGGGCGCGGCGTGTAGGTCGCGCCCGTGGCCCGCCTCATTTCGGGGACTCGCAATAATCGGGGGGAGATGTCTCGCTCCGACGCCAAGAACCTCGAAGCGATCTCGAAGGCGATCGACACGCACAACCAGACGTGTCCGTTCCCGCCGACCGAGATCCGCATGAACCCGTTCGAGGTCGAGCGACTCGGGTGGGAGGAGATCCGCGGCATCCCGATCGTCGGCGACCCGGGCATCTCAACGGGCCGCTTCCGCATTGTCTGCGCCCGCGACGGCGACGGCGCGGACCTGGAGGAGGTCGAGGCCGTGGGGGAGCCCATCGAGATCGGCGCGCCTCCGGATCCGAGCCGCGGCTTCCCGGTGTAGCCGACCGGCGCCGCCGTCTCAGAGGTTCAGCCCGAGGTCCCGCGTGACGCGCTGGGCCCAGATGTTGAGCTCGGTGAACCCGCCCGTGAGGATGAGCAACCCCATCGCGATCAGGATCCCGCCGCCGACGGCGATAATCGCGCGGTAGTGGCGCTTGAGCACCGCGAACGCCGCCGTCGCGCGCGAGAACGCGAGCGCCGTCAACAGGAACGGGATCGCGAGGCCGAGCGAGTACACGGCGAGCAGGAACGCGCCGTAGAGCACCTCACCCTGGATTCCGGCGAGCGTGAGCACGCCGCCCAGAGCCGGTCCGACGCATGGCGTCCACGCGATCGAGAACGCCGCGCCGGCCACGATCGGGCCGCCCTTGCCGGCGCGCGCGACGAGCGCCTCCGGGCGCCACTCGCGGTTGAGCCGGTCGACGAACATCGTCGCGATGAAGAAGCCGCCCATCCCGATCAGCAGCACGGCGCCGACGTCGGTGAGCAGGTCCTGGTGGTCGCGCAGGGTCTGGCCGAGCGCCGTGGCGGTCAGCCCGAGGAGGATGAAGATCGCCGAAAACGAGGCGATGAAGAGCAGGCTCGGCCCGAGCACGCGGGTCCAGTGGGCCTCGTCGATCTCGGCGACGCTCACGCCGCTCACCGCCGAGAGATAGCCCGGCACGAGCGGCAGCACGCAGGGCGAGACGAACGAGACGAGCCCCGCTAGGAAGGCGACCGGGACGTCAGCCCCAGAGATCGGATCCATCGCCGCCTCGTCTTAGTTCAGCGCTGCCGCCAGGCGTCGCCGATGCTCGCGCGCGAGCGGGTGCTCGGGCCCGAGGTCGGTGAAGATCGCGATCATCACGCGGCGGATCAGGTCGCGGCGCTCCGGATCGTCCTCCGCGGCGATGGCCTCCTGGAGCGTGTCCAGGGCGCTCCCGGCGTCGCCCTCGTCCCAGCGCTCGAACGCCTCGCGGATGGCCTCCTCGGCCTCGGGATCCTCCGCGAGCTCGAGCCGGGCGAGCAGCCCCGAGGCGACGAAGTCGGAGTCGGCGTGCGGCTCGAGCACCTTGCGGGCCTCGTCCGCGTCGCCGCGCTTCACCAGCAGGCGGCCGAGCGCGACGGCCGCGCCCGCGTGCCGCGGATCGCGCTCGAGCGCGGCGCGCAGCGACGCCTCGTCGCCGGCCTCGGCGAGCTTGTCGGCCTCGGAGGGCACGAAGCGGTCGAGGAAGCGCTCGATCTCCGCGGGCGGGATCGCGCCCACGAACTCGCCCGCGATCCTGCCGTCCTTGAAGGCCTTGACGGCGGGGATGCCGCGCACGCCGAACGCCGCGGCGAGCATCTGGTTCTGGTCGACGTCGACCTTGGCGAGCTCGACGGCGCCGCCGCGCTTGCGGACGGCCTCCTCGAGGGCCGGGCCGAGCTGCCGGCAGGGCCCGCACCACTCGGCCCAGAAGTCGACGACGACGGGCACCTCGCGGGAGCGGTTGACGACTCGCTCCTCGAAATCGGCCTCGGCGACGTCGAAGATCACGCAGTCGAGGTTAGCCAAACGGCATGCTCCGGCCATAATTGGCCGAGTGCACGACTCGCTCCGCGGCAAGCTGCTGATCGCCTCACCGACGCTCGTCGACCCGAACTTCGCGCGCACCGTCGTGCTCATCACCGAGCACAATGAGGAGGGGGCGATGGGCATCGTGCTCAACCGGCCGTCGGAGGCCAGGGCCGCCGAGGTCGTGCCGGCGCTGGCCGAGCTGACCGGCGACGATCCGCTGTTCGTAGGCGGTCCCGTGCAGCCCGAGGCGATCGTCCTGCTCGCCGAGTTCAGCGATCCCTCCGCAGCGGCGTGGATCGTCGCCGCCGACGTCGGCCTGGCCTCGGCCGACACCGATCTCGACGAGCTGCTCAGCAAGGTCCGCCGCGGCCGTCTCTACGCCGGATACTCCGGCTGGGGCGCGGGTCAGCTCGAGGCCGAGATGGAGCTCGAGTCCTGGATCGTCGAGCCGCCGCTGCCCGCCGAACTCTTCCCGGAGGACCCGGAGACGCTCTGGAGCGACGTCCTCGAGCGCAAGGGCGGCAGCTACGCGCTGGTCGCCCGCATGCCCGAGAACCCGTCGCTCAACTAGGTGCGGGGCGATGGACCCGCGCGAGCTCCGGCCCGGGTTCTGGCGCTGGCTCGCGCGTCACCCGGACTGGCGCCGAGAGGATGGCGGGGCGACCGGCTGGCAACCCGACGTCGCCTGCTTCGCGTGGGAGGGGCCGGACGCGCTCGTCCTCTTCGACCCGCTCATAAACGACGAGGGCGGTTGGCGCTGGCTGGACGGCCTGGTCGGGCGCCACGACGGCCCGCTCGTGGTCGCGATCACGCTGCAGTGGCACCACCGCAGCGGTAACGAGGTCGCGCAGCGTTATGGAAACTCGCGCCCCGTGGAGGTCTGGGCGCACGAGGCCGGCGCCAGACCGTGGCCGTACCCGATCACCCACGAGTTCGAGGGCGATGGTGAGCTGCCGGGCGGCGTACGAGCGCTCGCGATCGACTCGGTGCGCGCGGAGGTCGCGTACTGGATCGAGGCCGCGAGAACGCTCGTGGTCGGCGACGCGCTCCTGGGCGCCGAGGGCGAGCGCTCAACGACGTTGCGGGTCATGCCGACCAGCTGGCTCGTAGGCGACGTGAGCGCCTCTGAGCTCGTGCAAGGGCTGGAGCGCCTGACGGAGCTCCCAGTGGAGTTGATCGTCCTGGCGCACGGCGAACCCGTCGCCAGCGAGGCGCGCGAGCGGCTGAGAGAGGCCCTGGACGCCGCGCGATAGCCGCCGGTTTCCAGCGTGCGCCCACAGGACGCGGGGGATCAGGGTCGGCCTCCATGCGCCAGGTGACGGCTGGTCGCCGGCAGTTGATTTACATAACCCCGATTATCGAGCGCAATGCCGCGCAGGCCCGGGCCCTACGCGCCATCGCTACGTTTTCCGGCCGTGAATCGACGGTTCCTGACCGTGTTGCTGGTCCTTGCCGCGGTCGCGCTCCTCGGGCTCGGGCTCGTGGTGGCGCTGGATACGGACGAGGAGGGCGCGGCGGCGGATGAGCTGGTCGCGCGTGGGGCCGAGGAATGCGCCGAGCGGCTCCCCGGCCGCGTCGGCGAGGTCCGGATCGGCGACCTGCCGCCCCGCGAGCTCGAGCGCGCTCGGCGCCGCATGGCTCGCGCCGGCGCCCGGTTCACGGACCAGACCAAGTTCGCGTTCGCGCACTGGCCCGGCGGTGCCCGCGCGCTGATCACGATGCTCCCGGTCCCCCCGGGCCATTTCGACACCGACGAGGCCCGCGAGGACGTCGCCGAGGGAGCGCTCATGGGCGCCGCCGCACAGGGCATCGTCGGCGACCGCATCAAGATTGCGGGGATCCCCCTCGTCCACTACAAACGCGGCCCGGAGCACCTCGTCGTCGCCTCGCTCGACTGTCACGTCACCTACATCGCCGCGCCCTCGCAACGCCACGGCCTGGGCCTCGCCCGCGGCCTGCTGCGGCGCGTCTCGGGCTGACGGCGGCGGAAACGGGTAGCTCCCCGCGCCGGCCTAGGCGCGCTCGCGCATGCGATGGATGCGGACGACGCCGCGCTGCACGGTGTCGATGCGCCAGAGCTCGCGGGCGCGCTCCATGAAGGGCTCCGTGAAGTTCCGCCCCGGGTCCGCCAGCCAGACCTCGGGCGCGAGCAGCGGCAGGAGCTCGAGCAGCTGCGCGACCGCCGCGCGCATGTAGAGCACGTCCGCCGCGAGCGCGAGGTCGAACGGCGCCTCGTCGAGCAGCGGGCCCGGATCCCCCCAGTCCGCCCGCACCGCGGCCAGCCCCACCCCGTTCTCGCGCGCGTTGCGCTCCAGCAGCGCGATCGCGTCGGGGTCCTCGTCGCTTGCGAGCGCCTCGGCGCCGCCGCGCGCCGCGGCGAGGCTCGGCACCCCCAGGCCGCAGCCGAGCTCGATGACGCGCTTGCCCCGCAGCTCGGCGACCGCGACCTCGCGCGCCAGCGCGACCCCGCTGCGCCACAGCACCGACCAGTACGGGAGCAGCGGCGCCCAGTCGACCTCGCGGTCGTCGGGCAGCTCCGCGGCCTCCGCGGGCTGCATCACGACCAGCGGTCCCCCGGGCAAGTCCACTTGCTGCCTGACCAGCTCCATCCGCGTCAGCCTAGAGGTCGTTTACGATCCGTTCGTCTCGTCCTGACAGAAAGGCTGGGGTCACTTGGGAGCGCGCGCCGCAGGCGCCATTGACTACGAGGGCACGTGGGTCGTGCCCGCGGAGGCTGATCGCGTCGCCGAGCTGCGCGCGCACGCCCAGGAACTGCTCGAGGCGCACGGCATCGACGCCGCGACCCTGAGCGACGTCTCCGTCGCGATCTCCGAGGCCGCGACCAACGTCGTCGTCCACGCCTACGTCGACCGCGAGCCGGGTCCCATGGAGCTGCGGGTCGAGATCCGCCACGGCGCCGTCGTGGTCACCGTGGCCGACCGAGGACGCGGCATGCAGCCGCGCGCCGACAGCCCCGGGCTCGGGATCGGCTTGCCGCTGATCGGCAAGCTGGCGAGCGCGGTCGACATGCGCGCCGGGCCCGACGGCGTCGGCACGGAGATCTCGATGACGTTCGACGTCCCCGGGCTCGTCGGCCGCCCCTCGGTCCGGGACGAAGAGGGGCGCCTCGCGATGCTCGCGCGCATCGCCGCGCTCACGGAATCGGCGGACTGGCCCGCCGCCGGCTACCAGTCCCTCGTCGAGCTGCTCGTGCCCGAGCTCGCCGACGCCTGCGCGATCGACCTGCTCGAGGAGGACAGCCGCGCGCGCCGCCTCGGCGCCCGCGTCGCCTTCGACGACGAACTCAGCGAGTGGCTCGCCGCCCGCGCCCCCGTGACGGCCGAGATCGAGGCCACGGTCCCCGACCTGCTCGTGGGGCGCCCGCGGGTCATCCGCGTCGACGACCCCGACGCGCTCGCGAAGCTGTCCCACGACGAGGACGACCGCGCCCGCATGGAGGAGCTCGGCCTGCGCTACTGGATCGTTCTGCCCTTGATCGACGATGGCGCGATGCTCGGCAGCCTCGGGCTCGGGCTGCGCCCGGAGCGCGGCCACCCTCGCCCCATGCTGAGCTTTCTGCGAGCCGCGGCGGACAGGGTCGCGCGCGGCATCGCTCGGGAGCGCATCACCCACGATCTGCGGGCCGCTGGCGCGCGCTACGAGGGCATCCTCCGCCACCTCGGCGCGGCGGTTACCGTGCACGACCGCGAGGGCCGCAACATCTACGCGAACGACGCCGCCGTGCGCCTGCTGGGCGCCGAGTCCGCCGAGGAGGTCATCTCCTCCCCGCCGGGGACGTTCGCGTCGCGGTTCATCATGACCCGCGAGGACGGCTCGCCCGTCCGCTACGCGGACCTGCCCGGCAACCGGCTCGGCCGGGGTGAGGACGCCCCTCCCCTCCTCACCCGCAGCGTCGAGCGGGTGAGCGGGCGCGAGTACTGGCTGCTCACCCGCGCGACCATGATCGACCCCGAGCGCGGGCTGATCGCGAACATCATCGAGGACGTCACCGAGAGCAAGACCGAGGAGCTCCGGCAGCGCGTCCTCGCCCGCGCCGGCGAGCTCTTCGTCTCACCCCGAGGCTACGACGAGACCCTGCGCAGCCTCGCCGAGATCCCGCTTCCCGAGATCGCCGAGTGGTGCGCGATCGACGTCCTCGAGGACGGCGAGCTGCGCCGCGCCGCGCTCGTCCACACCGATCCGGCCAAGGAGGAGCTGATCGAGCGGCTGCTCACCCGCTGGCCCCCGCGGCTCGAGGCCGAGGGCTCCGGCGTCGTCGCCAGGACCGGGGAGCCGCAGCTCTACCGCGAGATCACCGACGCGACCCTGCGAGCGGGCGCGCAGTCCGACGAGCACCTCGAGCTGCTGCGCGGGATGGGCCTGCGCTCGGCGGTCGTCGTGCCGATCCGCGCCGGTGACGAGGTGCTCGC
Organism: Solirubrobacterales bacterium; assembly: GCA_036564135.1. Taxonomy (GTDB): domain Bacteria; phylum Actinomycetota; class Thermoleophilia; order Solirubrobacterales; family 70-9; genus RSA11. The sequence continues at coordinate 13,239 of DATCLC010000051.1, read as the reverse complement.
CGCGCTCACGCTCGCCTCCGCCGAGTCGCGGCGCTGCTACGACGATGGCGACCTCGCGTTCGCCCAGGAGTTCGCGCGGCGCGCGGCGGCCGCGCTGGCCGGTGCCCGCAACCGCGACCGCTGACCTCACTCGCGCCGCAGCTCACGGCTCAGCGGCGAGCCGAACCACACCCATGCGGTCAGCAGCCCGGTCAGGGCGCCGGCGGCGATCGCCGCGGTGGCGCCGAAGATGAAGTCGCTGATCAGCACCATCACCCCCGTCATCGCGAGGCCCAGGAACGCGAGCCCCGCGACGGCCAGTCGGTTGGCGGAGAACACGACCCAGGCCTTGTCCTCCTTGCGGAAGCGCAACCGATGGCGAACCGATGGCGCGATCAGGCAGATCGACGAGAGCGCCGTGCAGATCAGCGTCGCGTAGAAGATCGCCTTCTGGAACGAGGTGACGCGCGAGAACTCGTTCTGGAACGGCAGGATCAGAAGGAACGCGAACAGCACCTGCACGCCCGGCAGCGCCACCCGTAGCCCCCCGAGCAGCTCCTGCAGGTTGCGGTCGAGCCGCTGCTCCTCCGTCTCCCCGGGGCGCCTCCCGCCACCGATCTCGGGTGCGTCCGCGCTCATCGGCGGAACAGGCGCCCCAAGGGGCTGGTGAGCAACGCATCGTGCAGGGCGCCGTGCCGTGGCGGGCCGAGCTCGAGCGCGGCGCGCGAGTCGATGTTGAGGAGCACGGCGCGCTCGTACGTGCGCTCCACCTCGGGTGCGTCGACGAAGCGCTTGCGGCCGTCGCGGTCGCGGAAGACGATGCCGTCGAGGATGTTCTCGCGGTAGTTGTCGAGGACCCGCACCACGGAGCCCACCCGCTCACCGTCCGCCGCGTACACCGGGGTCCCGCGCTTCACGGCCCGGTAGTGGACGGCGTGTCCGCGGTCCTCCTCCACGCGCACAGGATATGCCCGCGGACGACCCGGTTAAGCGGCGAGCCGCGCGGCGACCTCCGGCTCGCCACAGAACGCCTCGATCTCGCGCGAGAGCCGGCCTCCCGACCAGGTGAGCGGCGAGGCGCCCGGGTCCTCGATCGCGAACCGCGCCCGCGGCAGCCGCTCGGCCCAGGCGCGCGCGACCGCGTACGGGTGCCCGGGATCGGCCTCGTCGTGGCTGCCGACCACCAGCGCGGGCACGTCGATCCGCTCGAGTTGCTCGATGCCCTCGAACGGCAGCGAGCGCGGTACCTCGCGCAGCGCCCGGACGATCGCCGCCGGATGGCGATGCAATGAGAGGCGCTCGCGCGCGAGCCTGAGGATCACCTCGCGCCAGTCGGGGTTGAGGTCTACGTCGTAGGCGCGCACGAAGCCCTCCACCCCGCCCTGCTCCAGGCCGTCCGCGAGCGAGTCCCAGTACGCGAGTTGCTCGGCGGTCGGCGGCTCGCCCATGTGCGCGGGACCGCCCAGCACGAGCCCGGCGAGGCGGTCGCCGTGCTCCAGCGCGAAGCGGACCGCGGTATGCGAGCCCATCGAGTGGCAGGCGAGCACGACACGCCGACCCGGGGCCTGCGCGTCGAGCAGCGCGCCGAGATCGGCCGCGAGCTCGCCGTAGTCGTAGCCCGCGTCCGGCGGCGCCGGATCCGACTCGCCGTGGCCGCGGGCGTCGTAGCTCACGACCCGGAAACCCCGGCGCTGGAGGTGCCGCGAGCCGTGCAGCACGTAGCGCCGGTTGGCGGTGAGGCCGTGCAGGGTGACGATCACGGGCCCCTCGCCGGCCGCCTCGCCGCGCAGGACGCCCGCGGCGCCCCGCGCCTCGAACGGGACCGGGTCGGCGACGGCGGCGCTCACCCGCGCGGCTCGACGGTGACGCTCTCGATCAGCACCGCCCCGAGCGGTGTGCCCTCGGGGCTCGAGGGGTCGCCGTAGCCCTCGATCGTGCGCACGACCGACATCCCCTTGGTCACCTTCCCGACGACCGCGTAGTCGGGCGGCAGGCCCGCGTCGGCGCCGGTGACGACGAAGAACTGGCTGCCCGACGTGCCGGGCGGCTCGACCTGCGTCTTCGCCATCGCCACCACGCCGCGCAGGTACTCGGTGTCTTCCGCCGGCCGCTCGACCACGCTGTAGCCGGGGCCGCCGGTACCGGTGCCCTCCGGGTCGCCGCCCTGGATCACGAACCCCGGGACGATCCGGTGGAACCAGGTGCCGTCGTAGACGCCCTCGTTGGCTAGGTGCTCGAACGAGGCCGTGGTCTTCGGGTTGTTGCGGGTGTCGAGCTTGATCTCGAACTCGCCGCACGTGGTCTCGACGACCGCGACGAGGTTCTGGGCGGACGGCCGCTTCGGCGGCTTGTCCACGTCGACGGTCTTGGGTTCAGGGCGCTCCGCCTCGGTGCAGGCGGGCTCCTCCGCGGCGGCCGTGGTGGTCGTTCCGCCGCCCTCGTCGTCGCCCCCGCACGCGGTCAGGGGCAGGGCGGCGGCCAGCAGGGTAAACAGCAGGGTCCAGTTACGCACGGCGCGCAGGCTATCTCGCCGCCTACGATCATGGAGCGATGCCCGCCGACCCAAGCCGCGAGCGCCAGCCCCCGCCGCGCCGGACCCACGCCATCGGGCGGGCGCTGAACGACCTCGTCGTGCGCTTCCCCTGGGCGTGGCCGCTCGTCCGCGGCAGGATGCGCAGCTACTTCGAGGCGATCGCCGCCGAGTGGGACGCCCGCACGGGCGCCGGCTCGCCCGAGCACCTCGCCGCGCTCGCCGCCGGGCTGACCGCGGTGCGGCCGGCGCCCGAGCGCGCCCTCGACCTCGGCACCGGGACCGGCGAGGCGGCGCTGCTGGTGGCACGCGAGTTCCCGCAGGCGCGCGTGCGCGGCGTCGATCTCTCCCCGGCGATGATCGGCGCGGCCCGCGCCAAGGTGGGCCTCGACCCCGAGGGCCGGATCGCCTTCAAGGTCGCCGACGCCGCCGACCTCCCCTGGCCTGAAGACTCGTTCGACCTGGTCACTGGCCTCAACATGCCGCCGTTCTTCGCCGAGGTCGCCCGCGTGCTGCGCTCCGGCGGCCACGTGGTCTTCGCGGCGAGCTGGGGCCCGGAGACCCCGTTCTACACGCCGCCCGACGCGATGCGGCGCGGGTTCGCCGCGCACGGCATCGCCGAGGTCGCCCGCGGCGAGGCGGCCGCCGGGACGTACTGGGTCGGGCGTGCCGCCGACCAGGCCGCGTAGAGTCACTGCCGTTTATGCCGCCGAGACACCTGTTGCTGGTCAACCCATCCGCGGGCGTGGGGCGTTCCCGCAAGCTGCTGGGCGCGGCCCGGGAGGAGCTCGACCGCGCCGGGATCGAGCATCGGCTCGTGCTCACCCGCGACCTGGAGCACGGGGTCGCCGAGGCGCGCGCCGCCGTCGAGGCGGGTGAGCGCGTGATCGTGATGAGCGGCGACGGCCTCATCGGGCAGGTGGGCGGCGCGCTCGCCGGCACTGACGCCGTGCTCGGCATCATCCCGGCCGGCCGCGGCAACGACCTGGCGCGCGTGCTCGGCATCCCCACCGACGTGCGCGGCGCGGTCGCCGCGATCGTCGCCGGCAGGCTGCGCACGATCGACGTCGGCGAGGCGAACGGCGCCCGGTTCCTGTGCATCGCGAGCTGCGGGTTCGACTCCGTCGTGAACGAGCGGGCGAACGAGACGCGCATCCTGCGGGGCCCCCTCGTATACGCGTACGCCGCCCTGCGCACGCTGGCCTTTTGGAAGACGGCCTCGTTCACGCTGACCCTCGACGGCGAGCGCGTCGCGCTACGGGGCTACTCGGTCGTCGCCGCCAACAGCAAGGCCTACGGCGGCGGCATGTACATCGCCCCGGACGCCAGCCTCGACGACGGGCTGGTCGACGTGGTCGTCACCGGCGAGGGCTCCAAGCTCGCTTTCCTGCGCGGACTGCCCATGGTCTTCAAGGGCGAGCACGTAAACCGGCCCGAGGTGCGGGTCTGGCGCGTCAAGGAGGTGCGGATCGAGTCCGACCGCCCGTTCAAGGTGTTCGCCGACGGCGACCCGATCACCGAGCTGCCCGCGACGGTGCGCGTGCTGCCGGCGGCGCTGCGGGTAATCGTGCCGCCGGAGGCTGCCCCGTGACCGAGTTCGACCCCGCCCTCGGCCTCAAGGTGCGCGCCGCGCGCGCGCTCGGCTGGGCGAGCCGCCGCAGCGGACGCGGCGGCGGAACGACGCTCCCCGGCCGCGCGCTGCTGCGCCTCGACCCGAAGGCGGTGGTGAAGCTCGGCCGCCGGCTCGTGCGCGGCACGACCATCGTGAGCGCCACCAACGGCAAGACGACCACCGCCAGCATGATCGCCGCGATGCTGCGCGCCGACGGCCGCGCGCCGGTCCACAACCGCGCCGGGTCCAACATGGCCTGGGGCGTCGCCACCGCGCTGCTCGAGCAGGACGGAGATGAGGGCCTCTTCGAGGTCGATGAGGCGTGGCTGCCGCGCATGGTCCGCGAGCTCGGCCCGCGGCTGCTCGTCCTCGGCAACCTCTTCCGCGACCAGCTCGACCGCTACGGCGAACTCGAGCGGCTCGCCGACGAGTGGGCGGAGATGGTCGCCGACCGCGAGGGCCGCACCGGGCTGGTCCTGAACGCCGACGACCCCCTGATCGCCGACCTGGGCCGCGACGCGGAGCTGCGCCGCCGCCCGGAGGTCACCTACTTCGGCATCGAGGATCCCGCGCAGGCCCTCCCCGCGCTGCAGCACGCGCACGACGCCAAGCACTGTCGTCGCTGCGGCGCTCCCTACGCGTACGCCCGGGCCTTCGTCGGGCACCTGGGCCACTACAGCTGCCCCAACTGCGGCGCCGACCGGCCCGCACCCGACGTCGTCGCGCGCTCGATCGAGCTGCAGGGCATGCGCGGCGCGCGCTTCGCCCTCGAATCCCCGTGGGGCTCGGCGAATGTGACCCTCCCCCTCCCCGGGCTCTACAACGTCTACAACGCGCTCGCCGCGCTCACGGCCGCGCTGCGCCTCGGCGTGCCGCTCGAGGTCGCGGTCGAGGCGCTCGCTCGCGTGGAGGCCGCCTTCGGCCGCGTCGAGACGATCGCGGTCGGCGAGCGTTCGCTCTCGATCCTGCTCATCAAGAACCCGGCCGGCGCGAACGAGGTTCTGCGCACGCTGGCGCTCGAGGCGAGCGGCGCGGGCGAGTCCGGCGGCGGCGAGCTCGACCTATGGATCGCGCTCAACGACCGGATCGCCGACGGGCGCGACGTCTCGTGGATCTGGGACGCCGACTTCGAGATGCTCGCCCGCTCGATCCGTCGCGTCACGTGCGCCGGCACGCGCGCGCCCGAGATGGCGCTGCGGCTCAAGTACGCGGGCCTCCCGCAGGAGCGGATCGTCGTCCGCGAGCCCATCGACGAGTCGCTCGACGACGCCCTCGCGGCCGCCCCCGGCAGGCTGTTCGCGCTGCCCACCTACACCGCCCTGCTCGAGCTGCGCACGCTGCTCGCCGACCGCGGCCTGGCGAAGGAGTACTGGGCGTGAGCGCGACCCGCGACACCTCCACGGCCGGCGTGCTCTGGCACGACGTCGAGTGTGGCGGCTACGAAGCCGACCTGCCGCTCTGGCGCACGCTTGCCGAGGAGGCCACCGGAAGCTTGCTCGAGCTGGGCTGCGGGACCGGTCGCGTGGCGCTCGCCCTGGCCCGCGACGGGCACAAGGTCGTGGGCGTAGACACCGACCGCGCCCTCGTCGACGCCTTCAACGAGCGCGCCCGCGCGGACGGGCTCGACGCGCACGCGCTCTGCGCCGACATCCGCCACCCCCATCCGCCCGGCCCGTTCGGCCTCGTGCTCGCGCCGATGCAAATCCTCCAGCTTTTGGACGGGCCGGCCGACCGCGAGCGCGCGCTGCGGGCGGCCGCGCTGCGCCTCGGTCCGGGGGCCGCGCTCGCCTGCGCGATCGTCGAGGGCGCGCCTGAGGAGGCGGGGCTCCACGGCGCCGACGACGAGACCCGCCCCCTCCCCGACGTGCGCGAGCACGGCGGCTGGGTGTACTCCAGCCTGCCGCTCGGCGCCTCCGTCGAGGGCGACGCGCTTATCGTGAGCAGGCTGCGCCAGGTCGTCTCCCCCGACGGCGAGCTGCGCGAGGAGCTCCATCGCGACCAGCTCGCGGTGCTCACCGCGGCCGAGCTCGAGCGCGAGGCCGCGGCGGCGGGACTGCGCGTCCGCGAGCGCCTCGACGTGCCGGAGAGCGAAGCGCACATCGGGTCCGCCGTGCTCGTCCTGGAGGCCGCCCCATGAGCCCGACGCACCGGCTGCGCCTGCTCGCGCTCTACCCCGAGCAGATGAACATCTACGCCGACCGGGGCAACCTGCTGCTGTTGCGGCGGCGCTGCGAGTGGCGCGGCATCGAGTTCGTCGAGACCGGCGCGGGCCTGGGCGAGCGGATCGATCCCGGCGCACACGACCTGATCTACATCGGCGGAGGGCAGGATCGCGACCAGCGGATCGTCGCCGAGGACCTCGTGCGCACCAAGCGCGAGGCGCTCGCCGAGGCGCTCGCCGACGGCGCCGCGATGCTCGCCGTCTGCGGCGGCTACCAGCTCCTCGGCCACAGCTACGAGCTCGGCGACGAGGTCATCGAGGGCCTCGGCCTGGTCGATCTGCGCACCGTGCGCGAGGAGGGCCCGCGGCTGATCGGCAACATCGCGATCGAGGTAGACCTAGGCGCGGGCAAGCGCGTGCTGGCGGGTTTCGAGAACCACGGCGGGCGCACATACCTAGGGCCCGGCGAGCAGCCGCTGGGGCGCGTCCTGCACGGGCACGGCAACAACGGCCGCGACGGCTTCGAGGGCGTGCGCAGGGGCGGTCTCATCGGCACCTACATGCACGGGCCGCTCCTGCCGAAGAACGCGTGGCTCGCGGACCATTTGATCGCGCTGGCGCTCGCCCGGCGCTCGGGATCGCCGCCCGAGCTCGCCCGGCTTGACGACGAGCTCGAGCGGGCCGCCCACGAGAGCGCGCGCCGGGCGGCGGAGCGCTCGTAAGATTCGGCCCAGGGATGGTACGCAGGGCGGAAACCACGCCCGCGTCCGCGCGTGGGCGAGGCCGCTGCGTGGGCACCACAAACGCGCGCCTGCGCGCGCTCACGACGCTTGCGACGTTCGCCGCGCTCGCGGGTGCAACGCTCGCCGCCGGTCTCCCCGCCGCCGGCAGCGCCGTGGACGAGCTTCTTGAGGCTGAGTGCCCGAGCCAGGCCCCGATGCAGTTGTCCGAACCAGCCAGCCGGATTTTGCGCTCCGCCAAGCGGCACCGGTTCGCGATCGTCGGTCTGCCGGCGGTGAAGCTGCGCCCGCCGATCGCCTGGCGGACGCGCGACCCGTACCGCAGCATCCCCTGGCGTCGCCAGCTCCACACGCTGAGCTGGCTCGATCCGCTGATCGCGGCCTACCACCTGCGCGGCGATCGGCGCGCGCTGGCGATCGCCCGCAGGATCGCGCTCGACTGGATAGCGAGTTATCCCAGCCGCAACCCGAAGCCGTCGCGCTTCGCCTGGGAGGACAAGCGCGCCGGGGATCGGCTCCTGCGGATCGGCTACATCGCCCGCCTCAGCGCCTGCAGTGGGCTGCTCAGCCGCAGGCAGGCGCGCCGGCTCTTGCGGGCGGTGAAGCAGCACGCGCGTTTCCTCGCCGCCAGCCGCACGCCGCCGGGCCGCACCAACCACCAGCTCGCCCGCGACCTGAGCCTCAACCTGACCGGCGCGCTCTTCCCGTTCCTCAAGGGCGCGCAGAAGTGGCGTGAGCTCGGTGCGGCCCGCTTCGAGGCGGGCGTGGCTGAGCTCGTGGATATCCCCACCGCGGTCGAGCTCGAGCACTCGCCCTCCTACCAAGCGCTCGTCGAGCGGATGATCGACGACTATCTGCGACACCGCGCGGGCGCGCCGGACTGGCTGCGCGAGCTCCAGGCGCGCATGCGCGAGGTCGCCTGGTGGCTGACGATGCCCAACGGACAGCTCTGGCCGGGCGGCGATACGGTCCGTGGCAAGCCGGCCCCGGACTACGTGCCCGGCCCGCCCGAGGACGCGGGTCTCGCCCCCACGCTCTCGGCCGGGTTCGGGATCGTCAAGGGGTCGGACAGCTACTTCGCCACCACCGCGGCCTTCCACCGGCGCTCTCACAAGCAGAGGGACGACCTCGGCTTCGAGCTCTTCTGGGCTGGCCGGCCGGTGATCTCCGACTCAGGCCGCAACGGGGTGGCGCCGTCCAACCGTGCTGCCGCGCGCTTCCCGGACAGCGCCCTGGCGCACTCCACGATCACACTCGGTGCCCGTTGGCACGGACCCAGCCTGGCGGGCAAGCCCTACGGGACCGCGCTCACCGCGCAGGGCGAGCGCGACGGCTGGTACGCGATCGAGGGTCGCCACCTCGGGCTCGCGCGCGCCGGAATCGACTACGACCGCCTGTTCATCTACCGGCCCGGCGAGCTGCTCGTGATTCGCGACCGGATCGAGGCCGCCTCGCCGCTGCTCTTCAGCCGATGGCTGCAGATCGCCCCGCGCCTTGATCCGAAGCGCAAGGGGCGCGCCTTCGTCTTGCGCGACGGCCGCAAGGCCAAGGCGACGATCTGGGACCGGAAGGGCGCGGGGATCCGGCCCCCGCTCCTGCATCGTGGCGAGCGGCGGCCGCTGCGCGGCTGGTACGTGTCGCGCTCAGCCGGCCGCAGCCTGCGCCCCCGCTGGGCGCTCGAGCTGCCGGCGCGAGCCGCGCGGGGCACCTACCTGACCACGATCACCCTCGGCCCCGAGCCCACGATCGCGCGCCCGGTCGGCGACGCGATCAGGCTCTGCCTCCCCGACGGCGAGATCGTGACCGTCGCCGCCACCCGGGACGGCGAGCGACTTGAGCTCGAAGCCGCGCGCGCCGACGAGGGCGCGGAGTGCCGCTGAGCCCGCGGCGGGCCTAGCGCCCAGAGGAGCCGAAGCCCCCGTCGCCGCGAACCGTCGCGCTCAACTCGCTGACCTCCACGGGCTCGGTCTCCGCGAACGGGGTGATCAGAAGCTGGGCGATCCGGTGGCCCGGGCTGATCTCGAATGGCTCCTCGCGATCCGTATTGAGCAGGAGGATCCGCACTTCACCCCGGTAGCCCGCGTCGATCAGGCCCGGGGCGTTGACGAGCGCGATCCCGTGCCGGGCGGCGAGCCCCGAGCGCGGCAGCACGAGCCCGGCGTGGCCCCCGGGGATCTCCACCGCGATCCCCGTGCCGACGCTGGCGCGCGCCCCCGGTTCGATGCGGGCGGGCTCGCTCGCGTACAGATCGAGGCCGGCGTCCCCAGGGTGGGCGCGCGTCGGCAGCCTCGCCGCGGGGTCCAGCCGTCGTACGCGAAGCTCCACGCTCTCCACGCCGCAGCTAGCCGCGGCCGTCCGCCCCGTTCACCGCGAACTCGCTGAAGCGGTGCACGAGCACAGCCGGCACGCGCGCGTGGACCAGCACACCCTCCGGGCGCTCCTCGCGCTCGAGGTCGCCGGCCAGCTCGTGCAGCTCCGCGAGCCGCGAGCCCTCGTCGTATGGGATCAGCAGGTCCATCGGCTCGAGCATGCGCTCGAACTCGCGCGCGATCCGCGCGCGCAGCTCGTCCAGGCCCTCCCCGGTGGCCGCGGAGATTCCGACGACGTCGCGGCGCCCGACCAAGAGCTGCCGCCGCTCGTCCTCGTCGAGCAAGTCGAGCTTGTTGAAGACGATCACGCGCGGCACGTCGCCGGCGTCGATCTCCTCCAGCACTTGGTCGACCGCGGCGATCGTGCCCGCGCGCCGCTCCTCGGGCTCGGAGGCATCGACCACGTGCAGGATCAGGTCGGCGAGGCGAGTCTCCTCGAGCGTCGCCTTGAACGCCTCGACGAGCTGGTGCGGGAGCTTGCGGATGAACCCGACCGTGTCGGTCACCAGGTACCGGCGCCCCTCGTACTCGTAGGCGCGCGTCGTCGGGTCGAGCGTGTGGAAGAGGCGCGAGCCCACGCCGACCTCCGCGCCGGTGAGCGCGTTGAGCAGGGTCGACTTGCCCGCGTTCGTGTAGCCCGCGAGCGCGATGCGCGGGATCGGCGCGGCCTCGCGCCGAGCCCGCATCGTCCGCCGGCCGCGCTCGAGGCGCTTCAGCCGCCGGCGCAGCTGGGTGATCCGGTCGCGCGCCAGGCGGCGGTCGGTCTCGATCTGGGACTCGCCGGGGCCGCGGGTGCCGATGCCGCCGTCCATGCGGCCCGCGCCGAGGCGCTCGAGGTGCGTCCACAGGCCGCGCATGCGCGCGAGGTTGTACTCGAGCTGGGCGAGCTCGACCTGCAGCTTGCCCTCGGCCGAGTGCGCGTGGTCGGCGAAGATGTCGAGGATGATCGCGGTGCGGTCGATGACCGGCATGTCGAGCTCGGACTCGAGGTTGCGCTCCTGGCGCGGGGCGAGCTCGTCGTCGCAGGCGATCAGGTTCGCGCCGACCCGCTTGGCCTCGGCCTTGAGCTCGGCGAGCTTGCCGCGGCCGAAGTAGCGGTTGGGGTCGGGCTCGGCGCGCACCTGCACCATCTCGCCCGCCGTCGCGACGCCGGCGGTGCGCAAGAGCTCCTTGAGCTCGGCGAGCGGGTCCTCGCCGTCGCGCGGAAGCTCGGGGATCGCGCCGATGACCAGCGCACGCTGACGCGCGCGCGGGTTCCTTACGCCGGCGCCCTGCGCAGCGGACGCGGGGGCGCGAGAGCCGTTCTTGCGTCCGTTGCGAGAGCGTTGCACTGGTCCGATTGTAGGCACGGCGGCCGGTCGGTACCGGGGTCGGCAGCGTCGCGTCCGGTCCCGGCCGGCCCCGCCCCCGCCGAGAGCCCGTCTGCACCCCGGTCGATCACCGCGCGAGAGTAACCCGAGCGGGAAGCGGTGTCCGGGGTCGCCTGCGCCCTAGTCGCAGCGCAGCGGCGGCTTGGGCAGGCGCCTGACGGTGAGCCCGATGTTCGAGACGTACGGCAGGGCGCCGGCCGCGCACGCGTTGGCGACCGACTCCTCCGCCGCGCCCGCGTCGCGGCGGCGCGTGTAGTCGGTCGCCGTCACGAAGATCCCGCGCGCCGCCATCCGCTCGAGCTCGCGCTGCGCGCGCCGGATCGCCTTCGGCTTCTGGCGCACGTAGCGGCGCCGGTCGAAGTCGTAGGTCCAGGTCACGTCCTCGCGGTTCCAGCCGTCGAGGTACCGAGCGATGCCGAACCGCCGCATGCCCCAGGCGCCGTTCTGCGCGAAGAGGAGCTTGCCCCGCCCGTGCACGAGGCGCGCCAGCCGGCGCACGAGCCTGCGCATCCCCGGGCGCTGGGCGCGATGGCGGCGCATCTCGATCATGTCGACCATGTCGAGGAAGAGGCCGTCGAAGCCCTTGCGTAGGATCCGCGGCGCGATCCGCTTCGCGATCAGCTTGCGGTAGCGAGGCTTCGAGGTGTCGGCGAACCACTCGCCGTCCCAGTCGTGCCAGCGCTTGAGCCGGAAAGGCTTCAGCGGCCTGTACCAGCTGCGGTAGCTCTCGATCGTGCCCACGCTCACGTACCCGAGCACGATCGTGTCCCGCGCCCGCAGCGCGGCGATCTCCGCGCGCGTCGCGAGCTCGCCGTCGATCACGACCAGGTCGAAGTCGCCGAGCCGGCCCGCGACCCGCTCGGCGTCACCGGCGAGCATGCCGTCGCCGATCGCGAACGCCCAGCTCTCCGCGTCGGCGAGCGCCGGCGTCCCCGCGCGCGACCCGGGCGAGCCCAGCAGCGCCGCTGCCGCAAGGGCGAGCGCGGCGCATACGCCCGCCGCCCGCAGCCCGGGCCGCCTCTGCACACGGCGGTCCATAAAGACAGCATGACGAACCTCCGCTCCCGGCACCACCACCGACTAGGCTCAAGCCGTGAAGGTCTTCCTCACCGGCGGAACCGGGTTCATCGGGGGCCGCGTGGCCGCGAAGCTGCGGGAGCGCGGCGATGAGGTGGTCGCGCTCGTCCGCGACCCGGCGCGGGCGCGGGACCTGGAGGAGAGCGGCGCGCAGCTCGTGCGCGGCGACCTCTCCGACCGCGCCGCCCTCGCCGAGGCGATGACCGGCTGCGACGCGGCGATCCACGGCGCGGCGGTCTACAAGGTCGGCATCCCGGCGAGCGAGCGCCCCGCGATGTACGAGGCGAACGTCGTCGGCACCGAGAATGCGCTCGGCGCCGCCCTCGACGCCGGGATCCCCCGCGTCGTCTACGTCTCCACGATCGCCGCGTTCGGCAACACCAGGGGGCAGATCGTCGACGAGGACTACGAGCACCCCGGCGACTCCTATACGTCCTACTACGAGCAGACCAAGGTCGAGGCCCACCGCATCGCCAAGCGACTGATCGCCGAGGGCCTGCCGTGCGTGATCGTCCAGCCCGGTACCGTCTACGGCCCGGGTGACCACTCCGTGGTCGGCAAGCAGATCTCCGACTTCGCGCGCGGCCGCCTGCCGGCGATCCCCTTCCCCGAGCTGGGCTTCAACATGACCTACATCGACGACGCCGCCGACGGCATCCTGCTCGCCCTCGACCGCGGCGAGCTCGGCCGCTCCTACGTCCTCGGCGGCGAGATCACCCGCATGGGCGACGTGATGGCGACCGCGGCCCGCATCACCGGGCGCAAGCCGCCGCGCGCGATCCCCTCCGGGCTGGTCAGGGCGCTCCGGCCCGTCGGCCCGCTCGTCGGCAAGCTCATGGGCCAGCCGCCGAACCTGCGCGAGCTGGTCGCCTCCGCCGACGGCGTCACGTTCTGGGGCTCGCACGACCGCGCCGTCCGCGAGCTCGGCTACTCCCCGCGCCCACTCGAGGAGGGCCTGCGCGAGACGCTCGCTCAGTAGCCCGGGCCGCGCCGCCGGCGGTCGCGCTCGTGCTCGTCGAGCCCGCCTTTCTTGTCGAGGGTCTTGGCGGCCGCCTCGAGGTCGCTGATCAACAGCTCGGCCGTCGCGTGCGGCACGTTCTCCTTGACCAGCGCGCGCAGGACGGTGATCTGGTTGGCGTCGGGCGGCAACGTGTAGGCGGGGACCATCCACCCGCGCTCGGCGGCGAGCTGGCTGGCGAGGTCGAACTCGTCGTAGGCGAGGTCGCGGTCGGCGAGCCGGAAGCAGACCAGCGGCAGGCGGGGGCCGCTCCCCACCTCCTCGAAGCGCCCTGAGCGCGCGATGCCCTCGGCGAGGAACCGCGCGTTGCGGTCCATCGCCTGGATGATCTCCCGGTAACCCTGCCGCCCGAAGCGGCAGAAGTTGTAGTACTGGGCGAGCAC
>DATCLC010000050.1:0-40372 GCA_036564135.1 Solirubrobacterales bacterium | reverse complement strand
CACCTCGTTCGCGTTCATGTTCGACGAGGTGCCCGAGCCCGTCTGGAAGACGTCGACGGGGAACTGGTCGTCGTGCTCACCGCGCGCCACGGCGTCGGCCGCGGCCGCGATCCGGTCGGCGAGCTCGGGGTCGAGGACGCCCAGCTCCTTGTTGGCGCGCGCCGCAGCCGCCTTGATGCGGCCTAGCGCGCGGATCACCGGCGTCGGGACCCGCTCGCCCGAGACCGGGAAGTTGTTGATCGCCTTGGCGGTCTCACCGCCCCAAAGTTGCTCTGCCATCAAGCCTCCTTACGTCGCGGGCAAGGCTATCTGGCGCGCCGCACCGGCCGGGGCAGGCGGCCGGTGGCGCGGCGGGTGCCACCCCAGACACGCGGACGGCGCCCGCCCGGTGTCGAGGCGGACGCCGTCGCGTCGGGGGACGGAGGGGTTGTTGGGGTCAGCCTGTGGCCCGCAGCACCACCTGGGCGCTGCCGGTAAGCCCTCCCGGATCGGTGTACTCGGCCACGAAGACGCCGGTGATGTTGCCCTCGGCCGGGTCGTGGCCCTCGATCGGCTGCGTCTGGATCGTGCCCGTGCAGCCGCTCGCGGTCGTCTGCGGATGGCCGTGGGTGTCGTGGCCCACGATGTAGTGGACCTGCACCTGGCTGCAGTCGACCTCGGCCTCGTCGGTGATGCTCACCTCGAAGTCGATGGCGTCACCGAACTGGAACTCGTCGCCGTCCTCGGGCGCGACGAACTCCACCTCCGGCGGCTGGTTGCCGACGACGATGTCGACGTACTCGGCCGCCGAGCGCCCGTGACTGTCGATCACGTTCAGGGTGGCGCGGTAGACGCCCTCCCTGGTGTACGTGAACGTCGGCGAGGGCTTGGTGGAGTCGAGCTTGCCGTCACCGTTGAGGTCCCAGCGGTAGCGGAGCGAGTCGCCGTCGGGGTCGATCGTCCCGGCGCTCGAGAACTGGACCTCCAGGGGCGCCTCCAGCCCGCTCTCCGGATCGGCGGCCACCTGCACCTGAGGCGCGTGGTTGCCGTTCGGGCCGATGTAGTCGATGCGCGCCAGCTGGGCGTCGGGGTTCTCGCTGAAGTACCCGTCGCCGTACTCCAGCACATACAGCGCGCCGTCCGGGCCGAACTCCATGTCCATGCCGTTGTCGAGCGTGGCGTCGTCGCCGCGCGCCGGGCCGAGCTCGCCGAGCACGTCCTCGATCGACTCGACCGCGAAGTCGGCGCCGAGCTCAAGAGCCCAGATCCGGTCGCGGGCCCACTCGTAGAAGAGCGGCTTGCCGTCGTAGTAGCGCGGCCAGGCGACCGAGTTGCGGCCGGTCGCCGCGCGCTTGTCGTAGTCGTAGGCGGGGCCCGCCATGGGCGCGATCCCGCCCGTGCCGAGCTCGGGGAACTCGGCGGACGCGCCGTACGAGTACCAGACCTGCGGCTGCTTGACCGGCGGCAGCTCCCTGCGGCCGGTGTTGTGCGGGGACTCGTTCACCGGGTTGGCGCAGTCGAACTCCTCGCCCGATTCGCCGGTGGCGAAGTCGTAGTCCACGTAGGGCAGGTCCGGCGTGGCGCAGTACGGCCAGCCGTAGTTGCCCGGCTCATCGAGCACGAACCACTTGCCGTGCCCGGCCGGCCCGCGCGCGGGGTTGGGCTGCCCCGCGTCCGGCGAGTAGTCGGCCACGTACAGCACGCCGCGCTCGTGGTCGACCTCGATCCGGAACGGGTTGCGCAGGCCCATCGCGTAGATCTCGGGCCGCGCCTTGGGCGTTCCCTTCGGGAAGAGGTTGCCCTTCGGGATCGTGTAGCCGCCGCCCTTGGGCTTCGGCTTGATGCGCAGGATCTTGCCGCGCAGGTCGTTCGTGTTCGCCGCGCTGCGCTGGGCGTCGAACGCCGGGTTGCGGTTGGGCCGCTCGTCGATCGGCGCGTACCCGTCGGACTGGAACGGGTTCGTGTCGTCGCCGGTGGCGAGGTAGAGGTTGCCCTCCTTGTCGAAGACGATGTCGCCGCCCACGTGGCAGCAGATGCCGCGGTCCACCGGGACGTCGAGAATCTGCTCCTCGCTGCGCAGGTCGATCTCGTCCTTGCGCCACTTGAAGCGCGAGAGCCGGATCACGCCCTCGTACGGCTCCCAGTCGGCCGGCTCACCCGTCTCCGGCGAATCGCCCTCGTTCACCGGCGTGATCGGGTCGTCGACGGGCGTGTCAAGCGGCGGGGAGTAGTAGAGGTAGACCCACTTGTTGGCCTTGAACTTCGGATCGAGCGCGATGCTCTGCAGGCCTTCCTCGTCGTGCGTGTAGACGTCGAGCTCGGCGGCGAGGCTGTTCACGCCGGTCTTCGGGTCGTGCAGCCACACCTGGCCGGCCCGCGTCGTATGCAGCACGCGCCCGTCGGGTAGGACGGCGAGGTCCATCGGCTCGCCCGGCCTGTCGTTCAAGGTCACCTTCTCGAAGTGCTCGTCGGGCGGGGCTTGGGCTGCGGCCGCGGGGCTCAAGGCAAAGAGCCCGGCGGCGAGAACGCACGCCGTCGCCACGCCAGCCTTCGCGCCCAAGGGTAGGCACGCAGGTAGCGCTATGCGCATCTGCCTTCTCCTCCTTGAAGTTGGGCTTCGGGGGGCGCGGGTTACCTACCCGCCACGGTTTGTGAGCAAACCGCGAGCAAAGCGTTTGCTTTCGCACATTCGGGTCGCGGGTCGCGGGTTCGCGGGTTGCGGCACGGCTGGCGAAACGCCAGGGGCCTCACCGCCCCGGCCACTAGCACCCAGCGTCACTTGTCAGAATCAGGCGCCCAATGCCAGCGTTTCGCCCAGTAGATCCCAAGCAGAGCTTCCCGAAGCTCGAGGAGCGCATCCTCGAGCGCTGGCGCGAGCGCGAGACGTTCAAGCGTCAGCTCGAGCTCCGCTCCGGCGCCGAGACCTGGAGCTTCTTCGAGGGACCGCCCACCGCGAACGGGCGCCCCGGCTCGCACCACGTGCTCTCGCGCGTCTTCAAGGACATCTACCCGCGCTACAAAGCGATGCGCGGCTACAACGTCCCGCGCAAGGCCGGCTGGGACTGCCACGGCCTCCCCGTCGAGCTCGAGGTCGAGAAGGAGCTGGGCATCTCGTCGAAGGACGAGATCGAGGCGTTCGGCATCGCGGAGTTCAACCGCCGCTGCCGCGAGTCGGTCTTCCGCTACGTCGAGGACTGGAACCGCATGACCGAGCGGGTCGGCATGTGGATCGACCTCGACGACCCCTACGTCACGCTCACCAACGAGTACATCGAGTCGGTCTGGTGGTCGCTGCGCAAGATCTGGGACGACGGGCGCCTCTACCGCGGCCACAAGGTCGTGCCCTACTGCCCGCGCTGCGGCACGGCCCTCTCCTCGCATGAGGTCGCGCTCGGCTACCGCGACGTGGTCGACCCCTCGGTGTACGTGCGGCTGCCGGTCACCGAGGTGCCGGACGGCAGCGAGCTTCCCATCGAGGCCGGCGACAACCTGCTCGTCTGGACCACGACGCCCTGGACGCTGATCTCGCACGCCGCGGTCGCGGTCGGCGCGGACATCGAGTACGTGCGCGCCCAGGCCGCCGGCTCAGATGAGATCGTGATCGTCGCCCGCGCGCTCGCCGACCGGGTCCTGGGCGAGGGCTGGACCGAGCACGCCTCGTTCCCCGGCTCCGCGCTCGAGGGGGTGCGATACGAGGCGCCCTTTGACTACATCAAGGGCGAGGACTTCGGCCCGCACGGCCACTCCGTGCTGCTCGGCGACTTCGTGACCACCGAGGACGGCACCGGCCTCGTACACACCGCGCTCGCCTTCGGCGAGGACGACTTCCAGCTCGGGCAGCGCTACGGGATGACGCTGCAGAACCCCGTCAAGCCCGACGGCACCTACGACGAGCGCGTCCCCGACTTCCAGGGCAAGCTCGTCTTCCAGCACAACCCGGAGATCATCGAGGCGCTCGAGCGCAAGGGCCGCCTGTTCCGCTCCGAGGACTACGAGCACGCCTACCCTCACTGCTGGCGCTGCGACACGCCGCTCCTCTACTACGCGAAGTCGAGCTGGTACATCCGCACCACCGAGGTGCGCGACCGCCTGCTGGCCGAGAACGAGCGCATCGGCTGGTATCCCGAGCACATCAAGCACGGCCGCTTCGGCAAGTGGCTGGAGAACAACATCGACTGGGCGCTCTCGCGCGAGCGCTACTGGGGCACGCCGCTGCCGGTTTGGGAGTGCACGTCGGCCGGCTGCGACGAGATGTTCTGCGCCGGCTCGATCGCCGACCTGCGCGAGCGCGGCGGCGAGGTTCCCGACGACCTGCACCGCCCCTACATCGACGACGTCGTGCTGCGCTGCGAGAAGTGCGGCGGCGAGATGCGGCGCGTCAGCGAGGTGATCGACACCTGGTACGACTCGGGCTCGATGCCCTTCGCGCAGTTCCACTACCCCTTCGAGGGGGAGGAGCTGTTCGCCGAGCGCTTCCCGGCCGACTACATCTGCGAGGCCATCGACCAGACCCGCGGCTGGTTCTACTCGCTGCTCGCCGTCTCGACCCTCGTCTTCGACCAGACGAGCTACCTCAACTGCGTCTGCCTCGGCCTGATCCTCGACCCCGAGGGCCAGAAGATGTCGAAGAGCCGCGGCAACGTCGTCGACCCCTGGCAGGTCTTCAACGAGCACGGCGCCGACGCGTTCCGCTGGTACTACTTCACCGCCCAGCAGCCGTGGGCGGGCTACCGCTTCTCCAGCGACACGGTCGGTGAGTCCGTCCGCCAGTTCCTGCTCACGCTCTGGAACACGTACTCGTTCTGGGTCCTGTACGCGAACGCGGAGGGCCTTGGGCCCGCCGACTTCGGCGCGGAGCCGCCCGCCGCGGGCGCCGGTTCGGAGGCCGGGACCGACCTCGACCGCTGGATCCTCTCGCGGCTGCAGGGCACGACGGCGCGGGTGATCGAGCGCCTCGACGACTTCGACTGCACCACCGCGGGCCGCGCCATCGCCGACTTCGTCGACGAGCTCTCGAACTGGTACGTGCGCCTCAACCGCCGCCGGTTCTGGGACGGCGACCGCGCCGCGCTCGCCACGCTGCGCCACTGCCTGATCGAGGTCGCCAAGCTGCTCGCCCCGTTCACCCCCTTCGTCGCCGACGAGATCTACACGAACCTCACGGCCGGCGACGGCGAGGCCCCCGAGGGCACGCCCGACTCCGTGCACCTCTGCGACTACCCCGAGCCCATGGAGGCCCTGCGCGACGAGGAGCTCGAGGCCGGCGTGGAGGCCGCGCTGCGCGCCATCGAGCTCGGCCGCGCCGCCCGCGCCGCCGCGAAGGTCAAGGTGCGCCAGCCGCTGCGGCGCGCCGTGATCGTCGCTACGGAGGACGAGCGCCGGGAGATCGAGCGCCTCGGCGAGATCGTCCGCGCCGAGCTCAACGTCAAGGAGCTCGAGTTCGTCTCCGAGGAGGCCGAGCTCGTCAGCTACCGCGTCAAGCCCAACTACCGCACCCTCGGGCCGCGCTTCGGCAAGCTCATGCCGCAGGTGGCGAAGGCCGTCGAGTCGCTCGACGCCGACGGCGTCGCGGCGGCGGTCAAGGAGGGCCGGCCCGTGGGCATCAACGTCGAGGGCTCAGAGCACGAGCTCGCCCCCGACGACCTGCAGCTCGTGATGGAGCCCCTCGAGGGCTACGAGGTCGAGTCCGAGGCGGGCCGCGCGGTCGCGCTCGCGCTCGAGCTCGACGACGAGCTGCGCCGCGAGGGCCTGGCGCGCGAGGTCGTCCACGCCGTCCAGAACGCCCGCAAGCAGGCGGGGCTGGAGATCACCGACCGCATCGAGCTGCGGCTGGCGGGCGACGCGGAGCTGCTGGAGGCCGCCCGGGCCCACGAGGAGTACGTCGCGGGCGAGACGCTGGCGACGAGCGTCTCCTACGGCGGCGCCGACGGCGCCGCCGTCACGATCGAGGGCAGCGAACTGCGGATCGCGGTCGAGCGGGCGGGCTGAGCCCGGACGAGCTCAGCCCTGCTGCTCGCCGCCCATCACCCAGTCCGACTTCTTGGTGTCCTCGAAGCGGATCCAGACGTGGTCGCGCGGCGTCTTGCCGACCTCGACCAGCGCGTCGGTGATGCGGCGGGCGATCTCGAGCTTCTGCTCGTCCGAGCGGCCCTCGTACCAGTGAATGTGGATGTAAGGCATAGCGACGCGCAGCCTACCGAGCCTTGACATGAGCCGCCCGCCTCGGTGAGACTTGCACCCGCCGATGCGCGGGACCGGCGTGGGAACGCGGGCGAGGACGATCGCAGGGGTGGTCGTTGCCGTGCTCGCGGCCGCGTGCGCCCTCGCTCCGGCCGCCGCGGCGAAGACGTTCAAGGTCACCACCGGCGCGGACCACGAGCCCGACGGGTGCACCGCCGCGGACTGCACGCTGCGCGAGGCGCTGATCGCGGCGAACCGGCGAGCCGGCGCCGACGTGATCGTGCTGCGCAGCGGGCGAGCGCACACGCTCGCGATCGCGGGGCGCGGCGAGGACGAGGCGGCCCTGGGCGACCTCGACGTGCGCGACCGCGTCGAGATCAGGGCCTCGGGCAAGCGGCGGGCGGTCGTGGACGCCGCTGGCCTGGACAGGGCCTTCGACGTGTTCGCGCGCACGACGCTCACGCGGGTCGGGGTCCGCAACGGCAACCCCCTGGGCGAGGGGAGCGGCATCCGTGCCACCGACGCAACCCTCGTCCTGCGGGGCGTCTCGGTCAGGGACGGCAGCGGCGCGTTCGCCGCGGCGATCTCGCAGGCCGGCGCCGGCGGGATCACCGGTTCCGGGGTCGTGGTCGGCCCGAACCCCGGGGAGGGCGTGAGCGAGGAGGGCCCGGGCTCCCTTGTGCTCAAGCGCTCGCGGGTGCACGGCAACGGCCGGGGCGGGCTGATCGAGTCCGGCCTCGGCAACCTCGTCGCGGACGCGACGGTGGTCGAAAACAACGGGGTTTCGGGGCTGACCGAGGCGGAGGGCGGCAACCTGTCCTTCGTCGGGGGCACGGCCCGCAACAACGCGGGCACCGCCCTTTCCGAGGCCGGCGACGGCGATTTGCGGGCGAACCGCGCCAAGGTGATCGACAACGGCGGCAACGGCGTGCTGGAGTCCGACGGAGGCAGCCTGCTCGCCACGCGCGCCCGGGTGGTGCGCAGCGCCGGGCTCGGCATGGCCGAGTCGGGGCCGGGCAGCCTCCGGTTCTACCGCGGGCACGCCGTGGCGAACGCCGGGCTGGGCGTGACCGAGTCGGGTGACGGCCACCTGCGGGCGGGGCGTGCGGTCGCCCGGCGGAACGCCGTGCACGGCCTCAGCGAGTGGGACGGGGGCTCGATCCTGGCGCGCGGCGCCACGCTGGAGGGGAACTCCTCGCACGGCGCGACCGAGAGCGGCCCCGGGCGGGTCGACCTCCGCGGCGGCTCGACCGCGGACAACGGCGTCAACGGGGTGACCGAGTTCGACCAGGGCGACGTGCTCGCCCAAGGCGCCCGGATCGGCCCCAACGCCGCCTTCGGCGTCGTCGAGAACGGGTCGGGTTCCGTCCTCGCCGACCGCGCACGCGTACGCGATCAGGGCCAGACGGGGCTCTTCGAGAGCGAGGAGGGTCGCATCTCGTTCAAGCGCGGGCGCGCGCTACGCAACGGCATCGCTGGGGTCTCCGAGACGGGACCCGGGGGCGTGAACGCTTTCGGCGCCGTCTTCGAGCAGAACCGCACCGGGCTCTTCTCCAACGGCAGCGGCCGCGTGAGCGGGCGCGGGCTGGTAGTGCGGCGGTCCCTAGACGTCGGCGTCCACGTCGAAGCGAGCCCGCTCGTGCTGCAAGGCGCGACCGTCGTCCGCAACCACGTGGGTATCCGGGTCCTGAGCTCCCCCTCCCTGAGCCTCGCGCGGTCGAAGGTCCTGCGCAACGCGGACGGCGGGGTGTTCCTGACCGACTTCGGCGAGGGCCGGATCGACCGGTCGACGATCGCGGGCAACGGCGGCGATGGCGCCAACGCGGGCGGCATCCGGACCAGCGGGACGGGCTCGCTGTCGATCACGGGCTCGACGATCAGCGGGAACCGCGTTTCGACCCTGCCCGGCGGCGGGATCCACCACCAGGCCGGCGGGGATCTGCGGATCGTCAACTCGACCCTCGCCGGGAACGAAACTGCCAACAGCTTCGGGGGCGCCCTGATCGCGGACGGTGGCGACGTGCGGCTCAACGCCGTCACGATCGCACGCAACTCCGCCGTCCAAGGCGGCGGGTTCGCGGTCAGTTCCGGGACGCTGCGCGCCGACAACGTCCTGCTCGCCCTCAACTCGGCGGTGGTCGCGGGGCCCGGGTGCGTGGTCACGGGCGGCACCCTGACGTCCGGAGGCAACAACCTGCTGAGCGACGCGAGCGACTGCCCGAACTTCACCGCCGCGGGCGACCTGGTGCGCGCGCAGGTCCGCATCGGCCCGCTGAAGGCCAATGGCGGGCCGACCAAGACGATCGCGCTTTTGCCCGGCAGCCCCGCGCTGGGCAAGGCGGGGCGGGACGCGCCGAAGCGGGACCAGCGCGGTCGCAAGCGTGACCGCAAGCCCGACATCGGCGCCTACGAGCGCATCGCCAAGAAGAGGGAGGGGCGCGGCGCGCGATGAGCGCCCGCGGGCATTTCCGCCCGCGGGCAGGGTTTTCGCGCCTTTGCGTGAACGGGTACCGGAGAATCCGGCCGCGTACGCGCATGGACGCGCCGCCCGTTGAGTGCCCCAGGTGCACAAAGGAGGAGAGATGACTAACGGAAGCGGAGCAGCCGCCCACCTCGATATCGGTGGCGTCTTCGAGAAGACGACCGACATCTACAAGCGCTGCTTCGGCACGGTGTGGCTGGTCGCCCTGATCCTGATGGTGCCGTCGTCGATCATCGTCGCGTTGCTCGGTGACGACAGCGGCCTCCAGTTCCTGGGCAGCCTGATCAACCTCGCGGTCGGCGCCTGGTTGATCGGCTCGATCGTGCGGATCGTCCAGGACGTCGAGGCCGACGGCCGCGTCGATCAGTCCGTCGGCGAGGTACTGGGCTCGGTGCTGCCGCGCCTGTTGCCGCTCATCGCGCTGCAGCTGGTGATCGGCATCGGCGTCGCCATCGGCCTGGTGCTGCTGATCGTGCCGGGGGTCATCCTGGCGCTGATGTGGATCGCCGCGGTGCCGGCGTTCGTGGTCGAGGAACGTGGGGTCTTCGACGCCCTCTCGCGCAGCTCCGACCTCACCCGCGGCAACCGGATGCGGATCCTTGCCGTCGGCCTGATCGTGCTCGCGATCTACGTGGCCGTCGGGGTGATCGGCGCGCTTTTGGTGGCCGCGGCGCCGGTGGTCGGCGTGATCGTCCTGATCGCCGTCGCGGTGCTGGCCTACCCGTACGTCTCGATCATCACCGCGGTCCTCTACTTCCGCCTGCGCGAGCTTCACGGCGGCGCGACCGACGGCACCGTCGCTGAGACCAACCCCGCCGTCTAACCGGAAGTCCTAAGCGAACGGCCCCGCCCCGCGAGTCGCGGGCGGGGCCGGGCGCGCCTCCGGGCCCTAGAGGCCCTTGATCAGCGCGACCCGCTCGCGGGTCTCAAGTCCGACCCAGAGCGTGCGGCCCTTGCCCTTCGCCAGATAGCGCGGCCCGCTGTTGTTGGGGAGCTTGCGGAACTTCCGGATCTTCCCCTTCGGGCTCAGGATGGTCAGGTCGTGCGAGGCGAAGTTGGCGATCCACCAGTTGCCGGCGGCGAAGGCGATGCCGAACGGGTCGGTGTCCGGAACGCGCTTTCGCAGGACCCGCTTGCCGACGATGCGCCCGACGGTGTGCGGGTTGGTGCCCTGATTCGTGTACGCGATGCGGCCCTTCGCGCCGCTGGCCACGTCCTGGGGCCCGCCGCCCACGTCGAAGCGCTTGATCGCGCCGCCGGGGCTGACGCGCAGGATCTTCCCGTCGTTGAAGTCGGCGACCCATACCTTCCCTTTCGCGGCGGCGATGCCGCGGGCGCTCGTGTTCAGCCCGAGATCCTGGGTCGCAAAGCCCGCCGGGTTGGCCGGGTCGAACGAGATGAGCTCGTTCCCGCTCGCCGTCCAGAGCCTGCCGCCCGGGCCCTTGGTGATCTCCTGCGGCTGGCCGATCGCGGCGATCGTGTGGGTGGTCGTATCGGTGGGGTCGGTTCGGTCGATCTCGGTGACCCCCGCCGGGTGCGTCACCCAGATGTCCCCGTCCGGCCCGAGCGCGATGCCGACCGGGTTCACACCCAGGTCGTACTCATTGACGGCGCCGCGCGGCGTGATGTTCGCGATGTCATTGCCGGCCGAGCTGCCGCTGAGCACGACCCAGGCGGCGCCCTTGGGGCCGACGGCGATCTGGCCGGGCTGGCCGGTCAGCTTGAACGTGCGGGCAAGCCGGGGCTTGGCCTCGGCGATACCGACGACCAACATCGTCAACGCCGCGGCCAGGACCGCCAGTGGAGCGAGTCGAGCCCCCCGCCTCATGGGAGGCACTCTCCCAGGTCCGCCGGGCGCGGTCAAGCCCGGCGGACCCGGAAAGCTCTTGCGGGCGCGGCGCTAGTGGCCGCGCGCGGCTAAGCCGCGAGGGCGGGGTCGAGCTCCGCCTCGAGGCGGCGCTTGGGCTGCGCGCCGACGATGCGCTTGGCCTCCTCGCCGTCCTTGAAGAGGATCAGCGTGGGGATCGAGAGGACCTCGTAGCGCGCCGCCGTCTGCTGGTTGTCGTCGACGTTGAGGCTGACGATGCGCACGTCGTCGCGCTCCTCGGCCATCTCCTCGAGGATCGGGTGGACGATCCGGCACGGCCCGCACCACGGCGCCCAGAAGTCCACGAGCACGGGCTCCTGGGACTCCAGGACCTCGCTCTGGAAGTTGGCGTCGGTTACGTCGGGGAGCTTGCCGGCCATTCGTTCTCCTGAAAGTCGGTTGAGTCGCTGTCGAGTCTCGGTCGGTCGCGACCGTGAACCCGCGTTCTACCTGATGCGGTGGCGGGATGGCGCCACCCCGGTTACACGCACCTACTATACAAAGTGAAGTGACCGTCCCACCGGGCCGCGCCCACCCTGTTCCCGCTCGGCGCGGCGTCTACCGCGTCCCGGATCGCGAATCCGCGATACGTGCGACCCCAGCGGGGCCGCCCCGCCTTTCGCCGCCTATCCCCGACGGCGCGCGGCACCGGCCCGCGCGCGCATCAACGGCACCTTGGTCGCCGCCTCAAACACGATCCCCGCGCTCATCTTCGACTGCCCCACGCGCCGGTCGCGGAAGACGATCGGCACCTCGACGACGCGGAAGCCCGCCCGCAGCGCGCGGTACGTGGTCTCCACCTGGAAGGCGTAGCCGAGCGCCGCGAGCGAGGGCAGGTCGATCGCCTCGAGCACCTCGCGGCGGTAGACCTTGAAACCGCCGGTCAGGTCGCGGACGCCCACGCCGAGCATGAGCCGCGCGTAAGCGCTGCCGCCGCGCGAGATCAGCCGGCGCAGCGGGCCCCAGTCGGTGACGCCGCCCCCCGGGACGTAGCGCGACCCGAGCACGACATCGGCGCCCTCCGCCGCCGCCAGCAGGCGCGGCAGGTCGGCGGGCTCGTGCGAGAAGTCCGCATCCATCTGCGCGATCAGCCGGGCGCCGCCCGCGAGCGCGCGCTCAAAGCCGGCGACGTAGGCGGGCCCGATGCCGCCCTTCGCGGCGCGGTGCAGGACCTCGACGTCGTCGTGCGCCGCGGCGAGGCGGTCGGCGATCTCGCCGGTGCCGTCGGGGGAGCCGTCGTCCACGATCAGCACTCGCCGCGACGCCGGCAGGCGCTCACGCACTGCGGCGACGAGCGGCTCGATGTTGTCGGCCTCGTTGTAGGTCGGGACGACCAGCCAGACGTCGGGGGAGGGGGCCATGGGGCGGTCGATCGTAGTGCAGCGCCAGGGGAGCGCTTCACTAAAGACGTGTCACGCGACCCCGGCGCAAGTAGCCTCCCGGCCATGCGCAACGCCGAGATCGCCGACGCGCTCGCGGAGCTCGGCACCCTGTACGAGCTGGACGGTGCCGACCGCTTCCGCGTGCTCGCCTACCGCGACGCCGCCAAGGCGATCCGCCAGAGCCCCGTCTCCGTCGCCGAGCTCGCGCGCGCCGGCCGCGCGACGGAGCTGCCGGGGGTGGGCAAGACGCTCCAGCAGAAGATCGTCGACCTGGTCGAAACCGGCACGATCCCGGCCGCGGAGAAGCTCAAGGCGAAGTTCCCGCCTAGCCTTGTCGAGATCACGCGCATCCCCGGCATGGGCGCGAAGACGGTGCGCCGCCTGTGGGACGAGCTCGGCATCGCGACGCTCGATGATTTGCGCGAGGCGGCCGAGCAGGGCCGCATCCAGAAGCTGCGCGGGCTCGGCCCCAAGTTCGAGCGCAACGTGCTCGAGGCCCTCGAGCGCATGGAGGTCGACGGCGCCGGCGAGCGCGTGCTCCTCTCCGAGGCCCTGCCGGTCGCGGAGGAGATCGCCGCGGCGCTGCGCGAGCATCCGGCCGCCGACCAGGTGACGGTGGCGGGCTCGGTGCGCCGGCTCGCCGAGACCTGCAAGGACATCGACATCATCGCCACCGCGAGCGAGCCCAAGCAGCTCGCTGAGGCGCTCGCCGAGCACGAGCTGATCGCGGTCGCGGGCAACCCGACCGACGCCGGCCTGCGCGCCACGACCCACGCCGGCATCTCCGTGGATCTGCGGATCGTCGAGCCCGACGCCTACGGTAACCTGCTCCAGCACTTCACCGGCTCGGCCGCCCACAACGTCGAGCTGCGCGAGCGCGCGGTGCGCATGGGCCTCTCGGTCTCCGAGCACGGCATCACGAACACCGAGACCGGCGAGGTCGAGCGCCACGCCCCCGAGGCCGAGGTGTACGAGCGCCTCGGCCTGGCCTACATCGAGCCCGAGCTGCGCGAGGGCCGGGGCGAGATCAAGGCCGCCGAGCGCGGCGAGCTGCCCGAGCTGGTCGAGCTCGAGGACGTGCGCGGGGATTTGCACTCGCACACGACGCTCTCCGACGGCAAGCACACGCTCGAGGAGATGGCGGAGGCCGCGCGGGAGCGGGGCTACGAGTACTTCGCCGTCACCGACCACTCGGCGACCCACGGCTTCGGCAACGACGTGCAGGCCGACCAGCTCCTGCGCCGCGTCGAGGAGGTCCGCGAGCTCAATGAGCGCCTCTACTCCGACGGCAGCTTCCGCGTGCTCGCGGGCTCGGAAGTCAACATCCTCCCGAACGGCGACCTCGACTATCCCGACGAGGTGCTGGACGAGCTCGACTGGGTGATCGCGAGCGTCCACACCTCGTTCCGGATGACGCGCGAGAAGATGACCAAGCGGATGGTCGCCGCGGTCGAGAACCCGCGCGTGAACTGCCTCGGCCACCCCAGCGGACGCCTGCTTTTGCGGCGCGAGCCCTACGACTTCGACGTCGAGGCGGTCGCCGAGGCGGCGGCGCGCAGCGGGACGATGATCGAGATCAACGGCAACCCGAACCGCCGCGACCTGAGCGAGCAGAACGCGCGCCTCGCGGCGGAGGCGGGCGTGCTGATCTGCCTCAACACCGACGCCCACCAGACCGGCACCCTGGCCAACATGCGCTACGCGGTGGCGACCGCGCGGCGCGCCTGGCTCGAGCCGAAGCAGATCGCCAACACGAGGCCCTGGAGCGAGTTCCAGAAACTTCTCGAAGCTAATTAGCTAAGCTAATTAGCGATGGAAACTACCCGGGATGCGGAGCTCACGGAGCTGGCTGCGCGGTTGCGCCTCGCGATCACGCGCACGGCACGCCGGATGCGGCAGGAGGCGGGCGAGGGCCTCTCGCCCACGCTCACCGCTGCGCTGGCGACTATCGAGCGCAACGGCCCGCTCACCCCGAGCGAGCTCGCCGAGCTCGAGCGGATCAAGCGCCCCTCGGCCACGCGCATCATCGGCCAGCTCACCGACGCCGGGCTCGTCACCAAAGCTCCCGACCCGACCGACGGGCGCGCCTGCCTCGTGAGCGTGAGCGCGGAGGGCAAGGCGCTTTTGCGGCGCCTGCGCAAGCGCAAGAACGCCTACATCTCCCGCCGCCTGAGGGAGCTCGACCCCGCCGATCACGCAGCCCTGGAGCGCGCCGCTGAGCTCCTCGAGCAAATGCTCGAGGGTGATGCCGCGTGACGGCGGCCCTCCGGCGCTCGCTCAGCTCGCTCTCCATCCCCAACTACCGGCGCTGGTTCATCGGCCAGCTCATCTCGGTGAGCGGCAACTGGATGCAGATCGTCGCCGAGATGTGGCTGGTCCTCACGCTGACCGGCAGCGCCGTGGCTGTGGGGATCACCGCCGCGCTGCAGTTCCTGCCGATGCTGCTGTTCGGGGCGTGGGGCGGGCTGCTCGTGGACCGCTTCCCCAAGCGCCGCATCCTGCTGATCACCCAGAGCCTGCTGGTGATCCCGGCCCTCGCGCTGTTCGCGGTGACCGCCGCGGACGTCGTCACCGCCGGGATGGTGTTCGCGCTCGTGCTCGCCCGCGGGCTGGTGCTCGCGGTCGACTGGCCCGCTCGCCAGAGCTTCGTGATCGAGCTCGTCGGGCCCAACCGCGTCGTGAACGCGGTCAGCCTGCAGAGCGTGCTCGTGCACTCCTCGCGCGTCTTCGGCCCCGCGCTCGCCGGCCTGCTGATCGCGACCGTGGGCCTCGCCTTCTGTTTCCTGCTGAACGCGCTCTCGTTCGTCGCGATGATCATCATGCTGCGCTCACTCGACGGCCGGGCGATCCAGCCGGCGCAGCTCGCGCGGCGCGAGCGCGGCGGGGTGCGCGCCGGCCTGCGCCACGTGCTGAGCCGGCCCGAGCTCGCGATCCCGATGGCGATGATGGCGCTGGTCGGGACGCTCGGCCTGAACTTCCAGGTCCTCCTCCCCCTGCTCGCCGAGATCAGCTTCCACGGCGACTCGTCCACCTACTCCGCGCTCGCGGTGACGATGGGCGTGGGCTCGGTGCTCGGCGCGCTGGCCACCGGGGCGCGCGGGCAGGTGAGCCCGTACGTGCTCGTCGCCTCCTCGCTCGGCTTCGCCGTGTTCGCGATGCTCGCGGCGCTGGCCCCGACCCTCCCGCTCGCGGCGCTCGCGCTCGCGGGCCTGGGCGTCGCCGCGGTGACCTTCTCGGCGAGCGTCAACTCCACGCTTCAGCTGCGCGCCGACCCGTCGATGCGCGGCCGCGTGATGGCGCTGTACTCGATCGTGTTCTTGGGCTCGACCCCGATCGGCAGCCCGATCGTGGGCTGGCTCGCCGAGCACCTCGGGCCCCGCGCCGGGCTCGTGATGGGAGCGCTCGCGGCCCTCGTCGCGGCTGCGGGCGCCTACTGGGCGTTCGCGCGGGCGAAGCGCGAGGCCGGGACCGCCGAGTTCGAGCTTGCGTTCGCCGGCCCGCCGCAGGCCGCCGAGCGCCAGCGCGAGCGCTGCGCCGAGCCGGGCCGCGCCCGCGCGCGTGGCGACACCGGCAGCCACCGGGCGCTCGATACCCGCGAGCACCGGGCGGTCACCCCGACCGGGACGCATCGCAGCGCGAGCCGGGGCGCGGGTCACCGCCGCCGGGAGCGGACGGGGGCGCGCGGATGAGGCGCGCGAGCCTAGGTACTGGCCGCGGGCGGCGGTGGCGGCGGCTTTACCTTTGGGCTTCGGTCGCGGTAGAGCCCCGGCGTGCGGATCAGCTTCACCGGGCGCAGCGCCGACGAGGGCTCGACGTAGAAGCGGACGCCGTCGCGATCCTCGATCGCCTGGACGGCCGCCTCGCGGTTTCGCCACCAGAGCGCGACCATAAGCGCGTAGCCCCCCGCGATCGCGGCCACCTGCGGCCAGATCACGCCCACGCCGCCGCACACGATCACGAACAGCCCAACCGGCCACAGGCGCGTGAGCGCGATGCGGACGGCGCTCTGCGCCGGCAGTTCCACCGCGGTGCGCGCCTGCGCGAGCGTGGCGGTCATCGCCTCGCCCGCCGAGCGGCTGCGGCCCATGATCAGCCCCGCGGTCACGGCGATCACCCACCACGCCGCCCCGACGATGATCGCGGTGCTGCTCTGCTGCTGCTGGGCGACGAAGACTGAGAGCGCGATCAGGCCCGAGCCGGCGCCAGCGGCGAGCAGCACGGTCACGCGCAGGAGTTCCGTAAAGAGCATCAGCCGACCAGCTCGCGCAACAGCGCGCGGACGCCCTCGGTCCCGTCGACGACGACGTCCGCCTCGTCGATGATCTCCTGCGGCCCCTCGCCCGAGCGCACGCCGACGCGTAGGGCGCCCTCCAAATCGCCGGCCTCAACGAGCTCGGTCAGGATCCGGAAGACGTCGAGGTCGGTGCGATCGTCCCCCACGTACAGCGCGCGCCTCACGCCCGAGGAGGCCAGCAGGCGCCGCACGGCCGTGCCCTTGTCCACATCCACGGCCGGGCGCAGCTCGAGCACCTTGCGGCCCCAGTGCGGGCGCACCTCAGCCGGCGCGTCGGCGGCGATCGCGCGCGCCGCCTTTTCCGCGCGCTCCTGGTCGGCCGCGCCACGCCAGTGGAGCGCCTGGATCGGGCCCTTGTCCTCGACCGCGAGCGCGGCATCCGCGAGGCGCTCGGCGTCGAGCCCGGACACGAACCGCATCGCCGCGTCCGCCAGTGAGGCCACCGCCGGATCGAAGGTGGGCTCGCTCGCGCCCGGCTCGAGCAGCTCAAGGCCGTGGTTGCCGATGTAGACGATCCCTTCGACCCCGGCGATCCGCCGCGCCTCCGCGGCCTGCCGGCCCGAGACGCAGCCCACGAGCGCGTAACGCTCCGCGAGCGCGGCGAGCAGCTCGCGCGTCTCGGGTGGGACCGCCGCGTCGCCGGGCCGGGTCGTGATCGGCGCGAGCGTGCCGTCGATGTCGAAAAGCAGAGCGGCGTCGGTCGGGCGCTCCCGGTACGCGGCGAGCGCGCCGAGGTCCCGGCGCGCAGCATCGGCGCTGCTCACTGACCGAGAGGAAGCCAC
The DNA here is from genome assembly GCA_036564135.1 of Solirubrobacterales bacterium. Taxonomy (GTDB): domain Bacteria; phylum Actinomycetota; class Thermoleophilia; order Solirubrobacterales; family 70-9; genus RSA11. Next base: position 23,406 of record DATCLC010000050.1, on the reverse strand, counting down.
AGCCGCTCTAGTATCGCGGTCGTGGCCGCACATAGGTTCCTCAAGCTCGCCGCGGTGGGCACCGCCGCGGGCGCCTTCAGCGGCCTCTTCGGAGTGGGGGGAGGCACGATCATCGTCCCGCTCCTGATCCTGTGGTTCGGCTACGGCGAGCGCCTGGCGACCGGCACCAGCCTGGCAGCGATCGTGATCATCGCCGCGTTCGCGGCCGCGGGGCAGGGCCTCTACGGCAACGTCGACGTCGTCAAGGGGCTCGGGATCGGCGTGCCCGCCACGCTTGGCGTGATCGCCGGCACCGCGGTCCAGCAGCGCATCCCCCAGCGCGCCGTCTCGCTCCTGTTCGCGGCCGTGCTCGTCGCGATGGCGGTGGAGCTGCTGCTGTAGTGAGCGGCACGGCCACGACAGGCGGAGGTGTGCGGTGGACCTGATCCTCGCGGCAATCTTCGGCTTCGCCGGGGGGATGATCGGCGGCCTCGTGGGGGTCGGCGGCGGGATCCTGTTCGTGCCCGCGCTCGTGATCTTCCTCGACGAGCCGCAGGTGCGTGCCGAGGCGACCTCCCTGCTCGCGATCGTGATCGTCTCGATCGCGGGCACGTGGCGGCAGCGCCGCTACGGCAACGTGCGCCTGGGCGACGCCGCCGTGATCGGTGCGCTCTCCATCGCGGGCGTCGCGATCGGCGTGGTCGTCGCCAATTCGGTGCCGGAGCGCGCGCTCGAGATCGGCTTCGCGATCCTCGCGCTCGCGATCGCGGCGCAGCTCGCCGTGCGCGCGCTGCGCACACCGGCGGAAGCCAGCGACTGACGCTTTAGAGGCGACCCTGCTCGAGCGCGCCCTTGACGGACGCGTCGAGGGCGTTCAGGCGGTAGAGCGCGAGCGCCTCGGGCGAGCCGAAACCGCTCGCCGAGCCGCGCGGCCGGTTGCCGGTCGCCTCGGGTCCGTGGTGGGAGAGCACGCAGTGCAAGAGCGCGACGCGCTGCTCGGCGGGCAGGCCCTTGGCGGCGGGCGCGATCAGCTCGGCGCCGAGCTGCAGGTGGCCGAGGAGCTGGCCCTCCTCGCTGACCCCGAACTCGGCGCCGTACGTGAACTCGCGGGTCTTGCCGACGTCGTGCAGGAGCGCCGCCGCCATCAGCAGGTCCGAGTTGAGCCGCGGGTGGAGCTGGCAGACCTCGAGCACGAGCGTGCCGACGGCGACCGTGTGCTCGAGCAGGCCGCCCAGATACGCGTGATGGCCTGAGCGCGTGCAGGGCGCGCGGCGGAACTCCGCTGCCACCGGCCCGTCGAGCAGAAGCGCCTCACAGACGCCGCGCAGGCCGGGGTCGTGCACCTCGCGGATCAGGTGCTCGAGGAAGCCCTCGAGCTCCTCGACCGAGCGGTACGCCGCGGGCAGGAACTCGGCAGGGTCGTAGGTGCCGGGCTCGAGCCGGCGGACGTCCTCGAGCTCGGCGACGAGCTCACCGCGGAAGCGCTCGGTGCGGCCGCGCACCCAGACGGCGTCGCCCGCCTCGAAACGCAGGCCGATGCGGTCCACGTCCCGAAAGACGCGCGCGGGCAGGGTCCCGGTGCGATCGCGCAGCTCGAGCGCCAGGTACAGCGACCCGTTGCGCGCGGTCAGGCGGTCCTTGCGCGCGCAGGCGTAGCGGCCTTCGAACCGCTGGCCCGCCCGGAGCGCGCCGATCGCCCCAGGCCGGGCTTCGCCTGCCGCCGGTCCGCCCGGCGCCGTCATCGCTTCCGCCATGCCTCGATCTTGACCGCGGGAGCGGACGGCGATCGCCGTCCTTGCGCGTCGAACCCGGCGGTCCGTGTACTAGTCTCGCCGCGTGAGCCACGTGCACTGGGAGGGCGAGCCGCCCCGACTGCGGTCACCGATCCTCGTCTGTGCGTTCGCGGGGTGGAATGATGCAGCCAGCGCCGCGACCACCGCGATCGAGGCCGTCGCCGCGAGCCTCGACTCGCAGATCGTCGCGCGCATGGACCCGGAGGAGTTCTACGACTTCCAGGTCAACCGGCCGACGATCCGGCTCGTCGACGGGCTCACCCGGCGGATCGACTGGCCCTCGAACACGCTGGTGACCGCGGAGACCGGCCCCAACGCCGAGCACGACCTCGTGCTGCTCAGCGGGCTCGAGCCCAACCTGCGCTGGCGCACCTTCGCCCGCGAGATCATCGACGCCGCCGAGCGCCTCGGCGTCGAGATGTGCGTGAGCCTCGGCTCGCTGATCGCGGACGTCGCGCACACCCAGCCCGTCCCGGTGACCGGCCTGGCGAGCGACGAGTCGCTCGTCCAGCGCCTCGGCATGCAGCGCTCCACCTACGAGGGACCGACCGGCATCGTCGGCGTGCTGCACGAGGAGTGCCGCCAGCGGGGCATCCCCGCCGCGAGCCTGTGGGCCGCGATCCCCCACTACGTGGCCGCCGTGCCCAACCCCAAGGCCGCGCTCGCGCTCCTGCGTCGGCTCGAGGGCCTGACCGGCGTCGCGATCGAGGCCTCCGAGCTCGAGGACGCGATGGAGCGCTTCGAGCGGCAGATCGACCGTGCCGTCGCCGCCAACCCGGAGATCGAGGAACTCGTGCGCCGCCTCGAGGCCGAGCAGGCCGACGAAGAGGACCTCCCGTTCGGCCAGGACGTGCCATCCGGCGACGCGATCGCGCGCGAGTTCCAGCGCTATCTGCGCCAGCGCGCGGACGAGCCGGAAGAAGGGCAGGAGTAGGTCGCCGGTCGCCGGCTGCCGGTCGTCGGCTCGTGGGCTCGGGCCCGGGTGATGAGGTTCTGAGCGTCACAGGCAGCGCAGGCGTTGGGGACGGCGGGTGAAGAGATGGTGGCCCGGCACCGTCGCGGCTCCGAGCTCGCGCATCTGCCCAACCGGCGACCGGCGACCGGCAGCCGACCTACGCCTCGCTCGCCGGGCAGATCAGCCGGTAGTCGCACCAGCTGCAGATCTCGTACGAGGGCTTCGGCTCGAAGTCCTGGGCCTCCACCCCGGCCGCGACCTCCATGACGGTCTGCTCCACCCGCTCGGCGTCGTCGTCGGCCGCGGGGACCGGGACGCGCTCGTCGTCGAGGACGTACCAGTAGCTGCCAAGGGTCGCGTCGAGCTCCCACGCCTCGCGCGCCGCGACCCGGTACAGCGCGAGCTGGAGGTCGTCGGCGAGCTCGCTCGGGCGGCGGTCGCCGGTCTTGTAGTCGATGAGCTCGTACTCGCCGCCGGGGAGCTGATCGATGCGGTCCACGCGGCCGCGGAGCTGGTGGGGGCCGATCGAGAAGGCGAACCGCCGCTCGAGCCATACCGGCCGCGACTCCGCGCGCACGTGGCGCTCGTGGTAGCGCGCCAGCGCGGCGACCGCGCGGTCGCGGTACTGGAGCTCGTCGTCGGAGGAGCCGAAGCCCTGGCGCCGCCAGCCCGCCTCGAACAGCGACAGAAGCCGGTCGAGGGTGCCCGGGCGCTGCCCGCCGGTCTCCGCGCCGCGGAGCTCCTCCGCGTGGAAGCGCTCGAGCACGTTGTGGATCAGGATCCCGAAGCGCTGGTTGATCGTCGGCTCCTGCGGGATCGCGAAGACGCGCGCGAACTTGTACTTGAGCGGGCACGTCCGGTAGAGGTCGAGGTCGGAGGCCGACAGCGCGAGCCCCCCGTCGCGGCGCGGGATGAAGCGCTCGAGCGACGGCTCGCGCCGCGCCGCGACGAGGTCGCGCCGCGCGTCGCGTTCGCGTTCCTCGCCCAGGATGTACTGGTCGAGAGCCGACGCCTCAAGCGCCGCCCGCTGCTCGGGCGTCGCGACCCGCCCGAGCGCCTCGTTGAGCGCCGCGAGCACGTCGCGGGCCGGCTCGTCGCCGGGCCGCTGCAGGAGAGCGGCGAGCTTGATGAGCTCGAGGTAGCGCGCGACGGCCTGGGTCACGTCCTCGACCGTGTCGAGCCGCATCTCCGAGAGCGCCGAGCCCGCGCGCCAAGAGCTCTCCAGGACCTCGTCGCGGATCATCCGGTACGTCGCGTGCAGGCCCTCGGCCGGGCCGAAGACCTCCTCCTCGTGGACCTCCTCGGTCGCGCCCAGCGCAGCGCGCGGCTCCTCGTAGAACGGCGCGGCGGCGGAGGCGCGGTCCGGCTCCTCGGGCCAGGCGAGCACCAAGCTCTCCGCGGCCCGGCTCATCGCGACGTAGGCGAGCATCGCGCGCCGGCGCGCGCTGGTCTCCTCGCCCGCGGGCGGCAGCGGCGTCGCCAGGAGCTCGTCGGGGATCGCGCGGTCCTCCCACGGCGCGCCGCCCAGGCAGCCCTCCGCGAGGCCGAGCAGGTAGAGATGGTCGAACTCGAGGCCCTTGACCTGCTCGGGCTCGGCGATCACCACGGCGCCCGGCACCGGCGGGCCGCCGTCGTCGTGGCCGAGCTCGCCCGCGTCGGCGATCGCCGTGATGTGGCGCACGAAATCGCGCACCGAGCCGCGCGGCACGCGCTGGCACCACTCCTCGGCCAGCTCCGCGAGCCGCGAGAGGTTGACGAGGCGCTCCGCCGCCTCGGGCGTCGCCGCGAACAGCCGCTGGCGGCGCAGGCCGATCCGCTCGATCAGGCGCCGCACGAAGACGTCGGCGCGCATCGCCTCGAGCGCGTTCGCGGCCGAGCGGTGGAGCTTGAGGAACCCCTGGATGCGATCGCGCGCCTCGGGACGGATCTGCGGGCTCTCGAGCGCGGCTTCCAGGGCAGCGACCATGTCCAGCTTGCGGCGCCGCGCGATCGTGGTGACGCGCGCCAGGTCGCCGGAGCCGAGCTCGGTCGGCGGGCGCGTGAGCGCGCGCACGACCGCCGCGGCGTCGTTCGGGTCGGCGAGCATCCGCAGCCAGGCGAGCACGTCGCGGACCTCGGGCCGGCCGAAGAACGCCGCGTCGCCGGCGAAGCGGAACGGGACGCTGCGCTCCTCCAAGGCCGCCGCCACCAGGCGCCCCTCGCGCCAACCCGAGCCGACGACGATGCCGACGCGCTCGGCCGGAACGTCGCCGCCCGCGAGGATCCGCTCGACCTCCCGCGCGACCGCCTGGGCCTGCGCGCGCTCACCGGCGCAGCGCCAGAAGCGCACCTCGCGTCCTCCCGCCGGCGCCGGCTCGCCGGTCGCAGCGCCCGGGATCCCGGAGCCCACCGCGGCCACGGCCGCCGCGACGTCGCCGCCGTGGCGCCGGGGCGCGGGAAGCTGCAGCTCGCGAGCACCCGGGTGCAGCGCGCGGAACGCCGCGAGCGACGCCTCGCCGGCGCCACGGGGCCGGCGGACCGCCTGCGCGGGGTCACATGTCGCGACCACGCTCGCCGCGCCGCCGCTCAGGCCGGCGAGCAGCGCGAGGTGAGCGCCGCAGGCGTCCTCGAGCTCGTCGACGAGCACGTGGGCGAACCGCGAGGCGACGTCCTCGGCGACGTCGGCGCGGCTGGCGAGCAGCTGCGCGGCGACGAGCACCAACTCGCCCTCGTCAAGGCAGCCGCCGTCGCGGAGGATCGCGTCGTGGCGCGCATAGAGCTCGGCGAACTCGACCTCCTGGCGGGCGCGCTCGCGCTCCGCGGCGGTCGAGGCCGCCCGCTCGCGCTCCCGCGCCCACTCGCGCAGCGCGCCGGGGCCGATGCGCTCGAGCTTGAGCAGATCGATGCGGCGCAACAGGCGGGCCAGAAGACCGGTCGGGTTGCCGCGGATCTCGTGGCGCCGCAGGGGAAGCTCGTCGAGGTGGTCGAGCAGCAGCGCCAGGCGCTCCGGCGGGCGCACGGTGGCGAAGAACGGATCGAGGCCGGCCTCCACCGGATAGTCGCGCAGGAGGCGCTCGGCGATCTCCTCGTAGGTTCCGGCCCAGACCTCGTCGTGGGCGCGGCCGAGGGCGCGCTCGATCCGCCTCCGCAGGAGCGCCGCGTTGGCGCGGCCGCGGGTGATGACGAGCTGCTCGCGCGGATCGACCCCCCGCTCGGTCAGCGCCGCGACGCGGCCGACGAGCGCGCCCGTGCGCCCGCTGCCCGCCGGGCCCAGCACGAGCAGCGGCCCGCGCTCGTGGGCGGCGACGGCCTCGGGCCCGCGCTCCTCTCCAGTTCCCTCAGCAGCCACGACGCATCCTTCCCAGTCAACGCTAGCCGCTCCGTCCCCCCGCTAACCCGCCAAAGGCTGGGCAATAGAGTGGGTACTGGTGCCTGCGCGATCGATGGCGGAGACCGACTGGCTTGCGGCGCTGCGGCGGGCAACCGCCGCACAGCGCGAGCTGCTCGCCGCCGAACGCACCATCGCGGGGCGCACCGAGTACGAGGGCGTCGGCGAGGGCGGCGACCGCGCCCTGGTGCTCGACCGGCGCAGCGAGGACATCGTCTTCGCCGAGCTCGAGCGCATGGCCGCGGCGGGCGCCAGCTTCCGCGCCGTCTCCGAGGAGCGCGGCGAGGTCGACTTCGGCGACGACCCCGAGGGTCGCTGGGTGGTGATCGACCCGATCGACGGGTCTCTCAACCTGCGCCGCACGATCCCCACGTGCGCGCTCTCCGTCGCGGTCGCCTCCGGCCCGACGCTGGCCGACGTCGAGTTCGCCTACGTCTATGACTTCGGCGCGCAGGAGGAGTTCGTCGCGCGGCGCGGGCAGGGGGCGCGGGTGAACGGCAGGCCGCTCACGGCGACCGGGCCGGGACACGGGCTCGAGGTCGTGGGGATCGAGTCCGCGGAGCCGGGGGCGATCGCCCCGGCCATCGCGGCGCTCAAGGGCAAGGCTTGGCGCGTCCGCTCGATCGGCGCGATCGCCGTCACGATGGCCTACGTAGCCGGCGGCCGCCTCGACGCGATGCTGAGCGTGCGCGGCGCGCGGTCCGTCGACGTCGCCGCCGCCCAGCTCCTCGTCCGCGAGGCGGGCGGGGTCGTGGAGTTCGAGAACACGGCGCTCGACGAAGCCACCTTGGACATCGACGCCCGCTACCGGGTGGCAGCCGCGCTGGACGAGGAGATGCTGGCCACGGTCGTCGCCGCCCAGCGCCTCGCCGAAGACCCGGGCCGGTGAGCGGCGGCTCCACCGTCGATTGGGATCTCGCCGGCAAGGTCGCGCGGACGGTCGCGGGCGGTCAGCGCGCGACGCTCAGCCTCGGCGACGCCGAGATCCGGCGCATCGGCGAGCGCACGCTCTCCGACGTCCTCGCCTACACCGGGCTGGAGCCGCGCGAAGCGACCCCGCAGCCGCGGCTCGTGGACCGCTACACGTGGATCGCGGCGAACCTGGAGGACCTGCGCGGGCTCGCCGAGCCGCTCGAGCGCATGATCGCGGGTGGCGGCTCGCTGCCGGGGCCCCTGGCGGCCCTGGGCCGCAACGTCCTCGGCGCCGCCGCCGGCATGGAGGCGGGCGTCGCGGTCGGCTACGCAGCCCGCCGCGTCGTCGGCCAGCTGCGTGTCGCGCTCGACGGATCCGACCGGCCGCCCGGCCTGATGATCGTGAGCGCCAACGCGCGCTCCGTCGCCGAGCAGATCGGCGCCGGCGAAACGCGGTTCGTTGAGTGGGTGCTGCTGCACGAGCAAACGCACGCCGTGCAGTTCGCCGCCGTGCCCTGGCTGCGCAAGCACCTCTCCGGGCTACTGCGCGAGGTGATCGAGGCCGCATCCGCCGACATCGACCTCATGCGGATCGCGGGCGGGCTGAAGCGCCTGATCCTGCGCGACCCGCGCGAGGCGCTCGGCAAGGCGCTGCGCGGCGAGCTCGCCCGGGCGCTCGCCGGCCCGCAGCAGGCCGACCTGCTCGACCGCATCCAGGCGACGATGTCGATCCTCGAGGGCTACGCGGAACACGTCATGGACGCGGCGTCCGCCACCGACGCCGAGCTCGCCGCCATGCGCGCGAACCTCGACGCCCGCCGCGCCCGCACCGGCCTGGGCGCGGTGATCGCGCGCGTGCTCGGGCTCGGCATGAAGCTCGAGCAGTACGAGCGCGGCAAGCGCTTCTGCGACGCGGTCACCGAGCGGGCGGGGATCGGCGGCTTGAACCGCGTGTGGGAGGCACCGCAGGCGCTGCCGACGCTGGCGGAGCTGGATCAGCCCGAGGCCTGGCTGGAGCGGGCCGGGGTGGCGGCGTAGGACCTCGACGTTGCAGGTGAAGCCCCAGCGCTCGCGTGACCCGGAGCGCGGTTTCGGCTGGGTAAGGAGGGCAGGCACCAGCGTGGGTGCGATCCGCAGCCACCCCCGGTGATCGACTTTCCTCGTCTCAGAGACCAGGAAACTCGATCACGACCCCGCCCGCCGCCCGGTGCTCGAGTTTTCTCGTCTGTCAGACCAGCAAGGTCGATCACGGTCGCGGCGGAGAGCCCGTGATCGACTTTTCTCCTCTCAGGGACTAGGAAACTCGATCACCGCGACGGGCCGCTGCGGCGTCCCGAGTCGTCACCCCCGCCGAACCCTTCCCCTCCTTGCCCGCCATCCCCGACGCCAGCACCCCGGCGGCGCCCGGACCGCCCCGCGCACGCCCGCCCCCCTGTAACCCCAACGCTCGGTCCTTGTAAGAACATGTGTTCGCTGCTAGAGTGAACATTGTTAGAAGTAAGGAACTTAGGACCAAGTCCTCCAAAGGAGTCCCGAATGGCAGCCAACGCCACCGCCACCAAGTCGAAGGCGAAGACCACCAAGACGCGCGCCAAGAGCACGCAGGGCGCCAAGAAGCGCGAGGAGCGCTCGGTCGACGTCGCCGTCGCCTACGTCCGTCAGGCCGCTGAGCGCGCCGTCGACGTCCCCGTGGGCGTCGCCCTCGTCGCCGCCGACAACGTGAAGCCCTGGACCGATCCGGCCAAGCGCGAGCGCGAGCTCAAGGAGCTGCGCACCCAGCTCGAGCGCGAGCTGAACAAGTTCGAGCGCCGCGGCGGCCAGGCGCGCCGCAAGCTCTCGACCCGCGTGCGTCAGACCCGCAACCGGCTCGAGCGCAACCTGCGCCAGCGCCGCTCGCAGGCCGAGGCCCTCGTCGAGGGCAACCGCGCCCGCGTCGAGAAGGTCGTGCGCGAGAACCGCGTTCGCGCGGAGCGCGCCGTCAAGGACGCGCAGGCCACGATCAGCGAGCGCATCGGCACGCTGGTCTGAGGCTTAGCCCGAGCCGCGCGGAGAGGGGCGGCTCGGAGAGACTGCTCGCACCACAACTCGCGAGTGGACCGAAGAACCTCTCCTCCCAGCAAACGGGCCTCGATCGAGGCCCGTTTGTCTTTGCGGGAAAACCGCCAGCCGCCCCGCGCTACAGGCAGAGCTCGGACGAGAAGTTGCGCTGGCCGCGCCCCTTCTGACAGCGGTACTCAGTGTTCGCCTGCACGACCTTGATCCGGTCGCCGTTCGCACCCGCGAACTGCAGGGTCCAGCGCTGCGCTGCGATCGAGTCGTCCTCGAGCCCCTCGGCGACGATCGTGGCAGTCGCCTCGGGCGTGCCCTCGGGCGCGACGTTGACGGTGACCTCGGGCCCGTCCTCGACGATGCCCGCGGCGAACACGTGCGCGGCGTCGCACGGCGAAGTGCTGATCGGCGGGTCGGCGGACTTCAGGTAGGCGTTGAACCCGCTGACATCGATCTCGCCCGTGGTCGGGTCGACCGGAGCGACGCCGTCCCAGCCGGCGATGCCGGGGGGCTGCGCCGAGCACGTGCGCTGCACGGTCGGCTCCTGGGGCTCGTCCTCCCCGTCGTCTCCGCAGCCGAGGAGGGCGAGCGTGGCGAGCAGGGCAAGGGCGGCGGCGACGCTGCGAGCGCCGGGCCGGAAGGGCGAGTCGCGTCTGCGCATGCCTGCAGGATCGCAGCTCGGGCGGCGGTCGGACCGCGTTTGACACAATGGATCGCGATGACTCTTCCGACGCAGGAGCAGGTCACCGAGAAGTTGCGCGCGGTGATCGACCCCGAGTTGCGCCGCAACATCGTCGAGCTGGGCATGGTCCGGGCGATCGACATCGCCGAGGACGGCCGCGTTGGCGTGATCGTGTCGCTCACTACTCCGGGGTGTCCGATCCGCTCGCACTTCCAGAGGGCCGTGGTCGAGAACGTGAGCCAGCTCGAGGGCGTCACCTCGGTCGCCGTCGAGTTCGACGTGCTCTCCGACGAGGAGCGCGGCCGCCTGCAGCAGGCGCTGGGCCGCAACCGGCTCCCGGAGGGCGCGCTCGCCCAGGTTAAGAACGTGATCTGCGTCGCGTCCGGCAAGGGCGGTGTCGGCAAGTCGACGATGACGGCCAACCTCGCCGCGGCGCTCGCCGCCGAGGGCTCGTCCGCGGGCGCGCTCGACGCCGACGTCTACGGCTACTCGATCCCGCGCATGCTGGGCGTCGAGGGCAGGCCCGACGTGAACGCGCAGCGGAAGATCATCCCGCTCGAGGGCCCCGCCGGCGTGAAGGTCATGTCGATCGGCTTCTTCATCGAGCCCAACGCCGCCGTGGTCTGGCGCGGCCCGATGCTCCACAAGGCCATCCAGCAGTTCCTCGAGGACGTCGACTGGGGCGAGCTCGACTACCTGCTGCTCGACCTTCCGCCCGGGACCGGCGACGTGTCGATGACGCTCGCCCAGCTGCTGCCGCAGGCCAAGATGCTGATCGTCACGACGCCGCAGCCCGCCGCGCAGTCGGTGGCCCGGCGCGCGGCCGAGATGGCCAACAAGGTCGACCTCGAGGTGCTCGGGGTGATCGAGAACATGTCGGGCTTCACCACGCCCGACGGCCAGCGCTTCACGATCTTCGGTGAGGGCGGCGGCCAGCTCCTCGCGGACGAGCTCGACGTGCCGCTGCTGGGCAAGGTCCCGCTCTCCGAGGATCTGCGCAGCCACGCCGACAACGGCAACCCGCTCGTCCTCGGGAACCCCAACGACCCCGCCGCGGTCGCGATCCGGCAGGCGGCGCGGGGCATCCTCGCCGCCACCCCGCAGGCGCTGCCGGTCGTGCAGCCGGCGCCCGCCGCCGTCGCCGCGGGCAACGGCAACGGCTCGGTGAGCGGCACCGAGCTGCCGGTCATCCAGTAGACCGCGTTTCGCTTTCAGCCCACGTCGTCGGAAAACGACGACCAGGGCTGAACGCCGGGCGGCCTACTGGAAGTACGCGGCGTTGATCTCGGCGTAGTGCGCCCACTCCTCGGGGAGCTGGTCCTCCGCGAAGCAGGCGTCCACCGGGCAGGCCTCGACGCAGGCGTCGCAGTCGATGCACTCGTCCGGATCGATGTAGAGCTGCTCGACCGAGTCGTAGTCAGGCTCGTCAGGCGTCGGGTGGATGCAATCGACCGGACAGACCTCGACGCACGAGTTGTCCTTCTGGCCGATGCACGGTTCGGCGATGACGTAGGCCACGGTCTTGGTTCCCTTCGAAGTTCAGTTGGTCGGTTGGCGCCGCGACGCCGAGCGGGCCCGCGGCTGGCGCATTCTATGTGCCGAGCGGACGGGTTCGCCGCCGGGGACCAATAACCTCCGTCCCGGTGATCCTGCTCACGGGCGCAACCGGGACGGTGGGGCGGGCCCTGCTGCCGATGCTGCTCGAATCCGGCGCGGAGGTGCGCGCGCTCGTCCGCGACCCGCGGCGGCTCGGGCGCAACCGCGTCGAGGTACGCATCGCCCTCGGCGACCTCGGCGAGATGCGCGACCCGCTCATCCGGCGGCAGGCGCTGCGCGGCGTCGACACGGTGATCCACCTGGCCGCTGCGATCCGCGACCAGCCCACGGGCCGCGTCGAAGAGCTCAACGGCCTGGCCACCGCGCGCCTTTTGCGCGCCGCGCAGGCGGCCGGGGTCGAGCGCTTCGTGTTCTTCTCGGCGCTCGGGGCCACCGAGTTCCAGCGCACGCGCTTCTTCCGCGCGAAGGCGATCGCAGAGCGCGCGGTCGCCGACTCGCCGCTGCAGACCACGGTCTTCGCCCCCTCGATCGTCTACGACCGCAACGACCCGTGGGTGCGCCTCACGCGCCGCCTCGCGCTGCTGCCGGTCCTGCCGATCTCCGGCAGCGGCCGGGCCGCCTACCAGCCGATCTGGGCACGCGACGTGGCCCGCTGCGTGATCGCGGACCTCGAGCGCGCCGACGGCGAGTCGCGGCGCTACGAGCTCGCGGGTCCCGAGACGCTTACGTACGAGCAGATGACCCGGCTGATCGCCGAGACCGCCGGCACTCCGCGCCCGATCGTCCACGTCCCGCTGAACCTGGTGAGGCTCGGGTTGCGCGCCCTGCGCCGCGTCATGGGCAACGCGGCCTTCGCCACCTGGGAGGAGGCCGAACTGCTCGAGGTGCCGATGGTCTCGGAGCGCGGCACAGCCGACGTGGAGGCGCTGGGCGTCGAGCCGCGCGCGATGGGCGACGTGCTCGCCACGACCTGAGCCGGCCCGCGCCCCCTTTCACAACGAAAGAGGCCCGGGCGCTGGACCCGGGCCTCTCCCGAAGACTCCCTCGAAAGGAGGGGCTTACATCATGCCGCCCATGTCGGGCATGTTCGCGCCCTGGGGCTCCTTCTCGGGGATCTCGGCGACGATGCACTCGGTCGTGAGGATGTTCTTCGCGATCGAGGCGGCGTTCTGCAGCGCCGAGCGCGTGACCATCGTCGGGTCGATCACGCCGGCCTTGATCAGGTCGCCGTACTCGCCGGTTGCCGCGTTGAGGCCCTCGCCGGGCTTCATCGCGCGGACCTTCTCGACCACGACCGAACCCTCGAGGCCCGAGTTCTCCGCGATCTGACGGATCGGCTCCTCGAGCGCCTTGCGGATGATCTCCGCGCCGGTCGCCTCGTCGCCGTCGAGGCCCTTCGTGTCGATGGCCTCCTGGGCGTTGAGCAGGGCGACGCCGCCGCCCGGGACGATGCCCTCCTCGAGCGCCGCGCGGGTCGCCTGCAGGGCGTCCTCGACGCGGTGCTTCTTCTCCTTCATCTCGGTCTCGGTGGCAGCGCCGACCTTGACGACCGCGACACCGCCCGCCAGCTTCGCCAGGCGCTCCTGGAGCTTCTCCCGGTCGAAGTCGGAGTCGGTGTTCTCGATCTCCTGACGGATCTGGTTGATGCGGCCCTCGATCTGGTCCTTGTCGCCGGCGCCGTCGATGATCGTGGTCGTGTCCTTCGAGACGACGACGCGACGGGCCTTACCGAGCTGCGAGAGCTGGGTGTTCTCGAGCTTGAGGCCCATCTCCTCGGTGATCACCTCGCCGCCCGTGAGGATCGCGATGTCCTCGAGCATCCGCTTGCGGCGATCGCCGAAGCCCGGCGCCTTGACCGCGACGCCGGTGAACGTGCCGCGCAGCTTGTTGACGACGAGCGTGGCGAGCGACTCGCCCTCGACGTCCTCCGCGACGATCAGCAGCGGCTTGCCCGACTGCATGACCTGCTCGAGGACCGGCAGCAGCTCGCGCACGTTCCCGATCTTCTGGTTCGCGATCAGGATGTAGGGCTCGTCGAGGACGGCCTCCATGCGCTCCTGGTCGGTGACCATGTAGGGCGAGATGTAGCCCTTGTCGAACTGCATGCCCTCGGTGAACTCGAGCTCCATCCCGAAGGTCTGGCCCTCCTCGACGTTCACCACGCCGTCCTTGCCGACCTTCTCGATGGCGTCGGCAATCACGTTGCCGATCTCCTCGTCGGCCGCGGAGATCTCGGCGACGCGAGCGATCTGCTCCTTGCCGGAGATCTCAGCCGACTGCTTCTCGCGCAGGTGCTCGACGACCTGGTCGACCGCCTTCTCGATGCCGCGCCGCAGGGCGAGCGGGTTGGCGCCGGCGGCGACGTTCTTGAGGCCTGAGCGGACGATCGTCTGCGCGAGCAGGGTCGCCGTCGTGGTGCCGTCACCGGCGACGTCGTTCGTCGCGGTGGCCACCTCGCGGACGAGCTGGGCGCCCTGGTTCTCGAAGACGTCCTCGATCTCGATCTCACGCGCGATAGTGACGCCGTCGTTGGTGATCGTCGGGGCGCCGAACTTCTTGTCGAGCACCACGTAGCGGCCCTTCGGGCCGAGCGTCACCTTGACCGCGTTCGCGACCGCGTCGACGCCGGCCTGTAGGGCCGCGCGCGCCTCCGCGTCGTACTTGAGCTCCTTGTGAGCCATTGGCTTCTAGTTCCTCCTTGCTGTCAAACGCTTTAGGCCGGTCTCCGTTGCGGGAGCCGGCAAGCCTTTTTCCGCCTTAGACGACCTTGGCGAGGACGTCCGACTCGCGAAGCACCAGCAGGTCCTTGCCGTCGACCTTGAGCTCCGTCCCGCCGTACTTGGAGTAGAGGATCTCGTCCCCCTCCTTGACGTCGAGCGGGATGCGCTTCTCCCCGTCCTCGTCCCAGTTGCCGTCACCGACCGCAAGCACCTTGCCCTTCTGGGGCTTCTCCTTGGCGGTGTCCGGCAGGACGATGCCGCTCGCCGTCGTCTCCTCCTCCTCAACCGGCTCCACGATCAGCCGATCGCCGAGGGGCTTCAGGTTCATACGTTCTACCTCCGTGGTGGGGTCTCTCGTAAGGGACAAACGCAAAATCCAAGTGCTTTACGCGCTCGGGGCGGGCGAAAGGGCTTAGCGACCGCCGTGAGCGCTTGGCACTCTACAGGGGAGAGTGCCAAACCGCACCCGCAAGTGTAGTAGGAGCCCGGCCCTTGTTCAAGAATCTGAGCCGGTATGGCTCAGATATTTGGTAAAGGGCGATTGAAGCCGGACTCGTCGTCGGGCTCCAGCACGCCGCGGAGGGCGGCCAGGCGCCGGTCCCACTCCTCGCCGACCCGCGCGATCCACTCCGCGGCCTCGGCGAGGGGGCGCGGGTCGAGCGTGTAGAGGGTCTCGCGGCCGACGCGCTCGGCGACGACCAGCTCGGCGTCGCGCAGGCTCACGAGGTGCTTGGCGACGGCCTGCCGGCTGATCGGCAGCTCCGCGGCGAGGGCCGTCGCGCTCGCCGAGCGGCGCGCGAGGGACAGGACGATGTGGCGGCGAGTCGGATCGCCGAGCGCGTCGAAGACGGCTTCGGTCCGCGCCACGCGGGCTCCTAGAGGACGGTCTGCGGCACGGTCGCCGGGGCGAGCGCGCCGCGCAGCGCGAAGGCGGTGAGCGCCCAGGCGGCCCCGGTGAGCGCGATCGGCACGCCGTCCGGCACGGTCTCGGTGACGATCAGGCGCGTGCCCGCGACGCAGGGCACGAGCTCGAACTCGACGAGCGACGGCAGCTCGCCCTCGCGCGCCCAGGTGAACGCCAGGCGGCGACCCTCGTCGATGTCCTCGACGCGGCCGCGGCGTTCCTCGCCGTCGTCACGGACGCGCACCTCCCCGCCCTCGCGGGGATCGAGTTCGACCTCTTCGGCGAGCCATTGCTCGAGGATGGTTTCATCGGTGAGCGCCCGCCAAACTTGGTCGGCGCTCGCTTCGAATTCCTCTTCGCGGGTCACCGTCCTACCTTCGAGCGTCTCCATCGATGCTCCTCCTTAGTGCAACTGAGCGGTTGCACATGATATCGTCTCGCAACACGCAACCCTAGGGTTGCACATCAGTTCGGACCTTCCCAAGCGACGCGAAAGGACAACCTCCATGCCCCTCGTGCCCATGGTCGTCGAGCAGACCGCCCGCGGTGAGCGGTCGTTCGACATCTACTCGCGCCTGCTGAACGAGCGCATCGTCTTCCTCGGCCAGCCCGTCGACGACCAGATCGCCAACCTCATCGTCGCGCAGCTCATCCACCTCGAGTCCGAGGACCCCGACAAGGACATTTCGATGTACATCAACTCGCCGGGCGGGTCGGTGTACGCGGGCCTCGCGATCTACGACACGATGCAGTTCATCAAGCCCGACGTGCAGACGATCTGCTTCGGCGTGGCGATGTCGATGGGCTCCCTCCTCCTCGCCGGCGGCGCGCCGGGCAAGCGGATGGCGCTGCCCAACTCGCGCATCCTCATCCACCAGCCGAGCGGCGGCTTCCAGGGCCAGTCGACCGACATCGAGATCCACGCCCGCGAGACGCTCAACGTGCGCAAGCGCATCGAGGAGATCTACGCGAAGCACACCGGCCAGAGCGAGGAGCGCCTGCACGACGACATGGAGCGCGACCGCTTCTTCAAGCCGGACGAGGCCCTCGAGTACGGGCTGATCGACCGGGTGATCGAGGCGCGCGAGCTGCACCGCACGCCGACCGGCTTCGGCGAGAACGGCAACTAGGCCCTAGCTCGAGGCGATCAGGGGCGCGCCGAGCAGCCGGGCCAGGCCGCGGCCGCCGGCGCGCATCACCCGGTCGTGGTTCCAGCGGAAGAGGGGGCGGCCGACCGGGGCCAGCGCGTTCATCCACCGCTTGGTCGTCGCGACGTTCCATTCGTAGAGCACGGCGGTAACGCCGCCGTGCTCGAAGAAGCGCCAGCGGCCGACGCCCTCGAGCTCGCCCGTCGCTCTGCCCTCCAGCAGGTGGGGCCGCTCGACGCACGTGGTCACGATCTCGAACTCGACCGGGTACGGGATCGTGCTGCGCCAGACGTAGCGGCCGCGCTGGCCGATGCCGCGCTCGTCGCCCTCGGCGAGCCGCTCGGCGACCTCGACGCCCGGCCACCACTCCGGCCAGCGCTCCGACTCGTAGATCGCCTCCCAGACGCGCTCGCGCTCAGCTCCCAGGACCCACGTGGTCAGGAAGCTGTAGTCGGCCACGAGCGGCCGCCTTCGGCCTAGTTGCGGTGCGGCGTGCCGCCGTTGCCGAGCTGCGCCTGCGGCGGCTCGACGATCTGCGAGAAGCGCACGACCGTGCAGACGTCGTCGGGCGTCACCTCGCGGCGGTAGATCTGGCGGAGGAACTCCATGGTCTCATCGAGCCGGCGGAACTCCGGGTTGTCGTGCTCGATGTCGCGGGGCGAGAGCTCCTTGAGGAGCTTGACCTCCACGCTGTCGATCACCGCGGCGAAGATCTTCTCCCGCGGCGAGTGCTGATAGCCGACCGTGACCCAGACGAGCATGCCCGGCCGGTACTTGCGGGATTTGTCGCCAAGCCGGATCGTGGCGGTCTTGCGGCCGCGCTTGAGCTGGTCGATGAACGCCGGCGAAAAGAAGTTCAGGACGAGGGGGCCACCGTACATGGCGGCCAGCGTAAATCATCAGCGCATCAGCCGCTGTAGCCGCCCGCCCCGAGCAGGGGCACGAACCGGCAGGGAGCGATCACGTAACGCTCGAGCATGGGGTGCTCGCTGCCCTCGTCGACGCGCCGAAAGGCGGTGAGCATGTCCGCCCCGTCGCTCGCGATCGGCACCACGAGGCGCCCGCCGGGGCGCAGCTGGGCGACGAGCCCGGCCGGGACGCGGGGCGCCGCGGCGTGCACGGCGATCGCGTCGAACGGCTCCTCGCCCGGGACGCCCGCGCTGGCATCGCCCTCGCGCACCTCGACGTTCTCGTAGCCCAGCTCGGCGAGCACGCGGCGGGCGCGCCGCGCGAGCGCGCCGATCAGCTCGACCGCGAGCACCTCGCGGGCGAGCTCCGCGAGCACTGCGGAGCTGTAGCCGGAGCCAGCGCCGACGTCGAGCACCCTTTCCGTGCCGGTGAGCTCGAGACCCTGGCAGATCGCCGCGACCACCCAGGGCTGGGAGATCGTCTGGCCGTGCCCGATCGCCAGGGCGCCGTCCTCGTAGGCCTGCTCCCGCAGCTCGGACGCGACGAACCGCTCCCGCGGCACGCTGCCCATCGCCGCGAGCACGCGCTCGTCGGTGATCCCGCGCGCGCGCAGCTGGCGCTGAACCATGTACGCGCGGGCGCGCGCCGGGTCGAATGCGTTGTCCGGGCTCAAAAGACGTAGGCGCGTAGACGGCGGGGTTCCAGCACGGTTACCCGCCCGCGCCCCACCTGCACTACGCCCGCCCGCTCGAGCGTCGCCAGGAAGCGGCTCACGCTCTCGCGCGAAGTGCCCGCGAGCTGGGCGAGGTCGGCCTGCGTCATGCGCACCGTGATCCCGTCGCGCCCCTCGGGGATCGTCTCCTCCGCGATCAGCTGCAGGAGCACGCCCGCGACCCGGCTTGGCACCGTCTGGAACGACTGCCGCGTGACGCGCTCGTTGGTCTCGCGCAGCCGGCGGGTGATCGCGAGGATCAGCTTGGCGGCGATGTCGCCGTGCTCGGCGATCACCCGGCGCATGTCCCCAGCCGGTACCGCCAGAAGCTCGACATCGGAGAGGGTCTCGACGCTGGCCGAGCGCGTCCCGCCGTCGAGCATCGCGAGCTCACCGAAGAAGTCGCCGGGGCCGAGCGTCGCGAGCGCGATCGCCCGCCCGTCGGAGTGCTCGCGCGTGACGCGCAGGTTTCCGCTGCGGACGATGTAACAGGCGTCGGACTGGTCGCCCTCGTGGAAAACGCGTACCCCGCGCGGGTAGGAACGCGGCACGGCAACGGCAGCGATCCGCTCGAGCTCTTCCTGCGAGAGCTCGTCGAACAGCGGTACCCGCGCGAGCAGCTCGACGTTGGAGGACGATTCCATGCTCTCCTCTCCGCCAGCCGATTATGGCGGGCCGCCCTCCCCACCCCCGCGATCGAGGTTTCTGGTCAGGGAGACGAGAAAAGTCGATCACCGGCCGCCGCGGGACGTGGTGATCGAGGTTCCTGGTCCACCAGACGAGAAAAGTCGATCACCGCTGGCAGGTGGGACACCAGTAGGTCGTGCGGTTCGCGTCGCCCTGGCCGCGGGAGCGGATGCGCGTGCCGCAGCGCGGGCAGGGCTCGCCGGCGCGCTTGTAGACGCGCTTCGGAGCGCGGCCGTTCTCGACCGCCGCTCTCATCAGCGCGCGGGTGGCCTCGACCTGAGCCGCGAGCTCCTCGTCGCTCAGCTCGCCCAGCTTCCGCCAGGGGTCCAGGCGCGCCTCCCAGCAACCCTCGGACTTGAAGATGTTCCCGATCCCCGCGATCACGGTCTGGTCGAGGAGGGCGTCGCCCAGCGTCGCCGACTGCGGCACGCGGCCTCGCAGGGCGGCGACCCCGGCGGCCTCGTCGAAGTCCGGCGCGAGGATGTCGGGGCCGAGCGCGCGCAGGCGCGGGTCCAGCCGCAGCTCCCCCGACGTGCGCAGCGCGAGGCGCGTGCCGTTGAACTCCACGGCTTCTGCGCGCTCGTTGGCGAGCACCGCCCAGGCGGCGCCGCGCGGCTTCCGCCAGCGCTCCCCCGGCCGGTAGGTGTGCCAGGAGCCGTTCATGCCTTGGTGGCTGTGGAGCACTAAGTCACCCTCGAAGCGCAGGAACAGGTGCTTGCCGTGGGCATCGGCGCCGACCAAGCGCCGGCCGACGAGCGCGGCGAGCCGCTGCGGCTGCGCGCGCAGCGAGCTACGCGGGCTGGGCGCCTCGGCGCGGGTGAGCGGCGCGTCGCCGAGGGCAGCGGCCAGGCGGCGCGCGTTGCGGTGGATCGTGTCGCCCTCGGCCATGGGGCGACGGTAGCGCGCCGCGGCGAAGTGCGATTAGTTCACTGCGCTAGCGCTTGCGGGAAGCGATCCGGACCGCGTCGAGCCCGACCGCGAGCGGGCCGCGGTTGGCGACTGCCGCGAACCGCAGGCGCACGCGCTTGCCGGCGAGCTTGCTGAGGTTCGCCGTCACCCGGCGGTAGCCGCGCCGCAGCGGAGCGTCGTGACGCGTGACGTACACGCGCTTGAGGATGTGGTTGGGGTTGACGGAGAGCAGCGGCGCGCCCGCTCGCAGCACGTCGACCCGGATCTGCTGGCTCCCAGCGGGCTCGGGCTCGAGCGAGCCCGGGGTCAGGAAGAACTCATAGCCGTTGTCGTAGGCGAGCCGGAAGCTGAGCTTGTGCTTGCTGCCCTTCTTCAACTTGACCACCCGCGAGAGGATGTGCGCACCGCTCAGGCACTCGGCCGGCGGTGACGCCGCGGCCGCCCGGTCACCCCGGGGCGGCGACGGCAGCCCGGGCACCGCATCGCCGCCGTACACGGTCCAGGAGCCGCACTCCGCGTCGGGGAGGGCGCGCACCTGCCAGCCGCGCAGGTCCCCGCGCTCGAACCCGCCGTTGCGTACCTTCCCGGCCTGCGCGCCGCCGGCGAGCGCCAACGCGGCGGCCAAAGCGAGCAGGACCGCCCCGGTCCTCCTCATGCGCAGCCCCGCCTGTTGCCGTCGAAATCCACGCGCGCCTTGGACGGTCAAGCGTAACCCGTCGCGGGCGGCGGTCGGGGCGGCGTTCGCCGGGCCCGCGGAGGCGGCGGCCGTCGACCGGGGCCCGGCGGCGGCTGCGGCCGCCGGGCCCTGGCGGTTCAGCGGATCTCGTCCTTGATGCAGCGGCGCAGGGCGGCCTTGCCGGTGCCGCCGTACTCGTTGCGGAACTCCTGGGGCTCCTCGCGCCGCTCGCTGCGGCAGTCGCGCCGGGCGTCGCGCCGCTCGTCCTTGATGCAGCGGCGCAGCGCGGCCTTGCCGGTGCCGCCGTACTTGCGGATGAAGTCCTGGCGGTCGGTGCGGCGCTCCTCGCGGCACTCGCGCTTGGCGAGCTTCTTGATCGAGATCGCCTCGGCTTCCTGCGTGGGCAGCGCGGCGAACGCGCCAACCCCGAGGATCGCGGCGAGCCCGACGAGGATGATCAGCCTGTTCACGGTTCACCTCCTTGTTCCGTGCACTCGGCGCCTACCCGCGTGGGCCGGGCGGAAGCCGAGCAGGTTCTTGACCGGTCGCCTGCGGCCGCCTTCTTCGCCGCGCCGGCCGCTACGCCGACGCCACCAGCCGCCGCGGCTGGCGGGCGAAGCCGGCCTCGAGCAGGACGGGCTCGAGCTCGGAGCCGATCACCGGCTCGCCGTCCACCCGCTCGATCGAGAGCTTCGGGATCAGCCCGTTGCGGGCCGCCTCGACGAGCTGCTCGACCGCGGCGATGAGCTCCGCGCCCTCGAGGTGCTCCAGCCGGACGATCCCCTTGCCGCCGCGCTCGACGTAGACGATCGGACGGCCGTCGCGCAGGAGCACGTACGCGCCGGCGACGCGGGCCGGCCGACGGCCCTCGGCGCGCTTCGGCCACGGCAGCGAGGCACCGTAGGGGTTCGCGGGATCGGTCGCGGCCAGCACCAGGAACTCGTCCCCATCGGTGCGCGGCAGGCTGCGCAGGCGCTCGACCGCGCCGGCGAGCGCGAACTGCACCCCGCCCATGCCCTCGACGAAGTAGCCCCGCTGGGCGGTGCCGAGCATCTCCAGGTTCGAGAGCTCGCCGTAGAGGGTGGCCATCCCGCCCGGGATCCCCTCGGCGCGGATCGTCTCGCGCGTAACGATCCCGTAGCGCTCGAGCAGGAGCTCCGCCTGCGCGCGCAGGCGCGGGCCGGCAGGTGGCGCGTTGCGGAAGAGCTCCTCTGTGAGCGACCAGCGGCCGACCACGGTCCCGGACGCCGCCGGGCGACGCGACGCGAAGCGCCGGCCCATGCGCTGCTGGCGCTGTACCGCGCGCAGGCGCGGAGCGCGCAGCGGCGCGAACGCGTCGTTGGTCACCTCGCCAGCCCAGGCCAGATCCCAGAGCGCCTCGTGGAGCTCCTCGGCGGGGGCGTCGAGCTCGGCGACGAGGTCGAGCCAGAAGCACGGGGCGAGCGCGAGCCGCTCGCGGATCATGTCGTGGAGCTCGCCCTTGGGCGACTCGAGCTTGGCGTTGGCGGGAGGCGGCCCGGCGAGGCGCACGTCGTCGCGGAAGTACAGCGCCACCTTGCCGGTGCGGCCCACCGAGCCCGCGCCGATCCAGACCACCTCGCCGCTCGTCGTGAGCTGGTCGAGCCAGGAGGGCGAGTAGGCGCCGAGCCGACGGGGCAGTACGTCGCGCTCCCAGACCTCAGGCGTGAGCGCGACGCCCTGCAGGGGGACAAGCGCGTCGCGCAGGCGGTCGATGCCGGCGCCGCCGGGGCGATGCACGTCGACGTTCTGCCAGCTCGCCAGAAAGCGCGCCAGCTCGGCGGGATCGACCGCCTCGGCCTCGTGGCGGAGCTGCGCGAGGCTCGCCCGCCGCACCCGGCGCAGGACGTCGGCATCGCACCACTCGCGCTCGGTGCCGCCCGGCAGGAGCTCGCCGCGGACGAGATCGCCCGAACGCTCGAGCTCGCGCAGGGCGGGCAGCGGGTCGATCGCGTAACGCTGGGCGAGCTGCGCCGTCGGGAACGGTCCGTGCGTGCGCGCGTAGCGGCGCACGAGCACCGAGAGCGCGTCCTCGACCGGCTCGAGCAGCGAGTCCGGCATGCCGGGTGGCGGCGGGGTGCCCAGCGCGTCGCGGTAGAGCGCCACGTCCTCGGCGGCGATCCAGCGTTCCTCGCCCGCGATCCGCACCTTGGCCGCGCGCCGCTCGCGCTCGAGCTTGGCGAGCATCGAGCTCGCCGAGAAGCCCTCCGCCACGCGCGCCTGGCACTCCTTCTCGGTGAGGTCGCCCAGCCTGCGCAGGATCTGCTGCAGCTGGTCGCGGTCGCGCGCCCGCGCGTCGTCGGTGAGGTGCTGCAGCGAGCGCTCCACCTGGTCGAGCGCGTCCGGGTCGATCAGCTCGCGGAGCTCCTCCTGGCCGAGCAGCTCGCGCAGGAGCTCGCGGTCGAGGGCGAGGGCCGCGGCACGGCGCTCCGCGTTGGGCGTGTCGCCCTCGTACATGTAGGTCGCGACGTAGTCGAAGAGCAGCGAGGAGGCGAACGGCGAGGCGCTCTGCGTCTCGACCTCGACGAGCGAGATCCGCCGCGAGTGGAGGTCGCGCAGAAGCCCCTGCAGGGCGGGCAGGTCGAGCACGTCGCGCAGCACCTCGCGGTAGGTCTCGAGGATCACCGGGAAGCGCGGGAAGTCCTTGGCGACCTCGAGCAGCGACTGGGCCTTCATGCGCTGCTGCCAGAGCGGTGTGCGCTTGCCGGGGTAGGCGCGCGGCAAAAGCAGCGAGCGGGCCGCGTTCTCGCGGAAGCGGGCGCCGAAGAGAGCCGAGCCGCCGAGCTCCCCGACGACCATGTCCTCGACCTCGTCGGGCTCGAGCAGGACCAGGTCCGCGGGCGGCGGGTCGTCGGCGTCGGGCAGGTGTAGGACGATGCCGTCGTCGGACCAGATCGCGTCGGCCTCCAGGTCGTACTCGGAGCGGATCTTGGCGGCGAGCGCCAGCCCCCAAGCGGCGTGGACGCGACCGCCGAACGGCGAGAGCACGCACAGCCGCCAGTCGCCGATCTCGTCGCGGAAGCGCTCGACCACGATCGACTGGTCCGAGGGGACGACGCGGGTCGCGGCCTGCTGCTCGCGCAGGTACGCGACGAGATTCTGGGCGGCGAGCGGGTCGAGGTCGTACTCCTTGGCGAGCTCCTCCGGCGAGGCGGAGACGGCCTCGCGCGCGAACTCGCCGATCGCCTTACCCAGCTCGGCGGACCGGCCGATGCCGTCACCGCGCCAGAAGGGCACCGCGCCCGGCACGCCCGGCGCGGGCGTGACGATCACCCGGTCGCGCGTGATGTCCTCGATCCGCCAGGTCGTCGCGCCGAGCAGGAACGTCTGGCCCGCACGCGCCTCGTAGACCATCTCCTCGTCGAGCTCCCCGACGCGCCGCCCGTCGGGGAGGTGCACGCCGTACAGACCGCGGTCGGGGATCGTGCC
>DATCLC010000049.1:0-14267 GCA_036564135.1 Solirubrobacterales bacterium | reverse complement strand
CTCGGTCGTCGTCATCGGCGGCGACATGGCCGAGGTCCACGAGCAGCTGCTCGCTGGCGTGCGCGAGGTCACCTTCCGCCGCTCCCTGCCGCTCGCAACGCGCGACCTCTCGACCGTGCCGTCGAAGCTCGGCGACCGCGCCGGGGTGATCGGCGCGAGCGTGATGGTCATCGAGCACATCCTCGACCCCGAGGTCATCGACCGCGCGGTCTCCGAGGGCGTGCCCGTGGGCGCGGCTTCGTAGCGGCGCGAGCGCCCCACCCCGGACCAATTTGGCCACGTATTGCGTGGTCGGCTTTACGCGCGCCTGCCGCAAACGTTACGAAAGGCCTACGCGGCCGGCGCGCCTCTCGTCACATTTATGTCAGGCGGGCGTGGAGGCGACCACGCCGTACGGGGTCAATTCGGTTTGGTGGCTGCGCCCGCGCCGCTCAGTTCGAGCAGGGCGTCCGCGACCTCGGTGGCCGCGATGCGGTCGCGGGCGATGCTCGCATCCGAGCAGATGAAGACCGGCGCGTCCTCGGCGGTCTCGGGCAGGCGGCCGTGCGAGCCGCGCACCGGGCTCGGGTCGAGCGGGACGACGTCGAGCTTGTAGCGGAAGCCCGTGAACTTGCGGGCGAGCGCCAGGCCCGCGCGCAGCTTCACGAAGCGGTCGTTGGGGTCCATGAACAGCTCGGCCGGGTCGTAGCCGGGCTTGCGGTGGATCTCCACGAGCTTCGCGAAGTCGGGCGCGCGCTCGTCGTCGAGCCAGTAGTAGTAGGTGAACCACGCCTGGCGCTCGGCGACCGCGACGAGCTCGCCCGAGCGCGGGTGGTCGAGCCCGGCGTCGCGCTTGCCCTCCTCGTCGAGCACCCGCTCGACACCGGCGAGCCCCTCGACCAGCTCGCGCACCCGCGGGATGTCGCCGGGGTCGCGCACGTAGACGTGGGCGATCTGGTGGTCGGAGACCGCGAACGCGCGCGAGGTCCACGGGTCGAGGTACTCCATGCCGTCCTGCGTATAGACATTGAGCAGCCCCTCGGACCGCAGCCTGCGGTTGATGTCGATCGGCTGCGACGCGTCCGTGATCCCGTACTCGGAGAGCACGACCACCGTGTCGCCGCGCCCGCGGGCGTGCTCGACCAGATCGCCCAGCACCTCGTCCAGCTCGCGCGCCGCGCGCGCCGACTCCGGCGCCCCGGGCCCGTAGCGCTGGTGGTCGTAGTCGAGGTGCGGGAGGTAGCAGAGCAAGAGATCGAGCCGCTCCTCGTCGAGCAGCTTGCGCGTCGCCTGGGCGATCCAGCGCGACGACGTGATGTTCGCGTTCGCCCCCCAGTACGTGAACAGCGGGAAGTCGCCGAGCTCGCCGGTGAGCCGGTCGTGCAGCTCGGGCGGGTGCGTGTAGCAGTCGGGGTCCTTGCGCCCGTCGGCGCGGTAGATCGGCCGCGGCGTGACCACGAAGTCCGTGGTCATCCCCATCGCGTACCACCAGCAGACGTTCGCCGCCCGGTAGTCGGGCTTCACCTCGCGGGCGCGCTCCCACACCTTCGGGCCACCCACGAGCCGGTTGTGCTGGCGCCACAGGAACACCTCGCCGAGCTCGCGGAAGTACCAGCCGTTGGCGACGATCCCGTGCCCGGACGGCTCAAGCCCCGTCGTGAACGTCGCCTGCACCGAGCAGGTCACCGCCGGCAGCACCGGGTCGAGCCGCGCCTGGAAGCCCTCGTCCGCGAGCGCGCGCGTGCGCGGCATGTGCTCGAGCGCGCGCGGCGTCAGCCCGACGGCGATGACGGCGAGCAGCGTCATGCGACCACCTCCGCCCCGTGCTCGAGGAACCGCTGCCGCGTCCAGTCGAGCTCGCGCGCGATCCCCTCGACCAGGTCCTCTTCGCCGTGCTCCCGGCCCGGCATCACGTTCCACGTGTAGGTCTCGACCTCGAAGTGCCGGGTCGCCGGCGCGCCCTCGGGCGCGATCAGGCGCTCGAGCGTGCGCTCAAGCTCCGCCTGCGTGGTGTGCTCCGCGTCGTTCACCGGCACGTGGAAGTGCACGCGCCACTCATGCTCGCCGGGCAGGCCGCCCGCCAGCGCGTCGGGCAGATCGTCGGCGCCCTCCACGTGCCCATTCACCCGCTCACGCACCTGGTGCATGAAGCGCGGCTCGTTGAAGTGGCGCAGGAGCTCTTGCCCGGCCGCCGAGCCGGGCTCGTCCACGCGCAGGGCGCTCGAGATCTGCGCCTTCACCACCGGCACGCCGGCGTCGGCGAGCACCTTGACCGCCTCCTCGGGCTCCTCGAACTGCACCGCGAGGTGGCAGGCGTCGAGGCAGATGCCGATCCACTCCGGCGCGAGCCCGGCGAGGAACTCCGCCGCCTGGCGCACCGTCTCGATCGTGCACCCCGGCTCGGGCTCGAGCGCGAGCCGGATGCGGCGGCCCGTCCGCGCGTGCAGGCGCTCGAGCTCGTTGGCGACGCAGGCCAGGGCGTCGCGCGCCGCCGCCTGGGCGCTGTCGCTCCACTCGGTCCGCCATCCAAGCGGCAGCGTGGAGATCGACCCCTCCTCGACGTCGTCGGGCATGATCGAGTCCAGCAGCTGCACGAGCCCGAGGGTGTAGTAGCGGCGCCGCGGGTCCGCCCACGAGGGCCGGTAGACCCCGAGCTTCACCACCGGCGCCTGGAACGCCCGGTACGGGAAGCCGTTCAGCGTGACGACCTCGAGCTTCAGGCGCCGCAGCGCCTCGCGCAGCCGCTCGCCCGCCCCCGGCTCGTCGACGGCCAGGTGCGAGAGCCACAGGCCGACGCCGAGCGAGTCGGCGCCGAGCCGCTCGCGCACCGCGCCCGCGTAGCGCTCGAGCTGATCGATGATCCCGTCGACGTCCTCCGCCGGGTGGACGTTCGAGCAGTAGGCGAGGTGGAGCGTCCCTCCCGCTGGGTGGCGGAACCGCATCCCCTCTCCTAGCGCTGCTCGCCGCGCAGGAGCGTGTTGCCCTCGTAGGTCGCCGTCATGTCCGGCTCGCCGAGCTCCTCGAGGATGAGCCTGCCGCTCTGCCCGAAGAACTCGACCGGGTTCTGCCAGGCGACCTTGTCGACGTCCTCGTCGGTGAAACCCGCCGCGAGCATCGCGTCCACGGTCTTGCGGGTCTTCAGCGGGTCGGACACGCCCCAGTCACACGCCGAGTTGATGATCATCCGGTCGGTGCCGTGCTCCTCGAGGATGCGCACCATGCGGTGCTCGTCCATCTTCGTGTTCGGGTAGATCGAGAAGCCGGCCCAGCACCCGGACTCCAGCACCTCGGCGACGGTGAGCTCGTTGTTGTGGTCGATCAGCACCTTCTCGGGCGGCAGCGGCGACTCCGCGACCAGCTCGAGCGTGCGCCGCGTGCCGGCGGCCTTGTCGCGGTGCGGCGTGTGGACCAGCACCGGCAGGTCGTGCTCGGCCGCCATCTCGAGCTGCGCGACGAGCGCCTCCTCCTCGGCCTTGGTCATCGCGTCGAACCCGATCTCGCCGACCGCGACCACCCCGTCCTTCGCGAGGAAGCGCGGCAGGACCTCGAGCACGCCCTTGCGCAGCTCGTCGTCGTTCGCCTCCTTGGGGTTGAGGCCGATCGTGCAGTGATGGCGGATGCCGAACTGCGACGCCCGGAACCGCTCCCAGCCCAAAAGCGAGTTGAAGTAGTCGATGAACGAGCCCACGTACGTCCGCGGCTGACCCAGCCAGAAGGCGGGCTCCACCAGCACCTTGACGCCCGAGGCGGCCATCGCCTCGTAGTCGTCGGTGGTCCGCGACGTCATGTGAGCGTGTGGCTCGAAGATCCTCATGGTTCCTCCTCCTTCAGTGTGGCTGCGCGCCCTTGCGCTTGGCGAGCGCGCGCTCGGCCGCTGCCCGCCGGTCCTCGTATGGGCTTTCCAGCTCGGCCTCGATAGCCCTCAGCTCCTCGGCCGGCGGATGAAGCTCGATCACGGGCCAGACCTCCGCCGGCACGTCGCGGCCCGCGGCGATGCGCTCGTGCACGAGCGCGGCGAGCATCCGCGACGCGTTCGGGGTGACCCGGTCGGGCACGCCGTCGAGCGGCGTGATCGGGACTTCGGTGAAGACGCACTTGAGCAAGGCGTGATCGTAGGCCTCGTCGGGCATGTGGGCGGTGGCGTACGGCCCGAGCGCGGCCGCGATCAGCCGGGTGTCGTTCGAGCGGACCGCGTCCTCGGCGATGTGCAGCCCGCGATCGCCGATCGGCAGGTACGCGAGCGCGCGCAGGATCCCGCGTCGCTCCGCCGCGTCGCCGAAGCGGTAGAGCTCGTCGAGCTCGCCCTCGGCTCCGTCGCCCGCGGCGACGAGCATGAGCACGCGGCCGGCGTCGTCGATCGTCCAGGCGTGCACGTCGTCCGGCGAGGCATCGGGGTCGAGCGGGCCGCGGCCGAGCTTGCGGCCGGCGGCCGGGAAGTGGCGGGCCAGCTCCTTGACGTCGGCGGCGATACGCGCGCACACGTCGTCGAGCCAAGCGAGCGCCTCAGAGTCCACGCGGGCTGCGAGCCGCTCGCGGACCTCTGCGGAATCCAGCGGTAGATCACTCATGCGGGTACCTCCTTCGCGGCGTGGGCGGCTTCGGCGGCGCGCAGGGCGGCCAGTGATTCGGGCACCAGCCGGTGCGCCTCGTGGGCGTTGCGGGAGAGCTCGACCGCGACCATGCCCTCGTAGCCCGAGGCCGCGAGCGCGCCGACCGCGGCCTCCAGGTCGAGCTCGCCCTCGCCGAACGGCAGGTGCTCGTGAACCCCGCGCCGCATGTCCTCGGCGTGGACGTGCGCGAGCCGCTCCCCGGCTCGGCGCACGCAGGCGTCGACCGGCTCGTCCTCCAGGCATACGCAGTGGCCGAGGTCGAGGGTGATGCCGAGGCGCGGCGGGTCGCCGAGCTCGCCCGCGAGGCGCTCGTAGTCGGCCAGGCGCTCGACGAGCATGCCGGGCTCCGGCTCGAAGCCGAGCGTCACGTCCCTCGCGTCCGCGTACATCAGCACTTCCTCGCAACCTTGGCGGAGACGCCGCCAGGCCGTCTCTTCGTCATCGCCCTCCTCCAGGGCGCCGGACCACAGCGATACCACGGGCGCGCCGACGAGTGCAGCGACGTCCACCGCACGGCGCAGAAACTCGACGCGCCGCTCGCTGCCCTCGGTCACCAGGCTCGGGTGGTGCTTGCGGCGCGGGTCGAGCACGAAGCGCCCGCCGGTCTCGATCACGCAGGTGAGCCCGCGGCGCTCGAGCTGCGCGCGCAGCTCGGCGGCGCGGCCCTCCACGTCCGGCGCGAATGGGTCGAAGTGCACGTGGTCGAGCGTGAGGGCGACCCCGTCGTAGCCCGCGTCGGCGAGCAGCGCGAGCGCGTCCTTTAGCCGGTGGGAGGTGAGCCCGTTCGAGACGTAGCCGTAGCGCAGGCTCACGTCACCGCCCTCCGGCGCGCGAGCGACTTGGCGAGCGGCCACAGCGAGGCGACGGCGGCGCCCGCGGCGACCGCGCCCGACCCGGCGAGCAGGCCGCCCTCGAGCGGCATCAGGCCCATGATCCCGGCGCCGACCGCGCGCTTCACCCGCCCCGGCGAGGGATCGCGCGCAGCCTCGGCCTGGGCCGAGCCCACGCTGCTCGCGTACGCGGCGAGCAGGGCGGCGCCGGCGACGCGGCCGAGCGCGGAGCGCGAGCGCACCCCGATCGCCACGGCGGCACCGAGGGCGACGGCCGCGGTGCCGGCGAGCGCGGCTCGGCCGACGCGCTCGCTCGCGCCGTGCACCTCGTGACGCGACAGCGCGGTGACGGTCGCGGTGTGCGCGCCCACGACGGCGGCCTGCGGCAGCGCGGCCCGCGCGCCCTGCGGCCCGGCGCCGAGCAGAACGTCGAGCGCCCGGCAGGCCGACATACCCACCGGCCCGGCCGGCGTGGGCTTCAGCACGAGGTCGTACGCCCATACGGCGCCGGCCAGCGGCAGCGCCACCGCGAGCGCGCGCCTGCCGTCCGCGGCGACCGCGGCGGCGGCGCCAGCCGCGGTCAGCGCGCCCGCCAACCCGAGCGCGAACCCGGGCGAGACCCGGCCCGACGGGATCGGCCGCTCGGGCCGCTCGCGCGCGTCGAGCTCGCGGTCGGCGTAGTCGTTCAGCGCCATGCCGGCGAGATAGAGGCAGGCCGAGGCGGTGCTCAGCCCGAGTGCGCGCGGCATGTCGGCGGGCCTGCGCAGCTGCCCCGAGGCGGCAGCGCCGACGAGGGCGTCCCCGGGCACGCTCAGCACCGCGGGGAGCCGGACGAGTTCAGCGACGTCGCGCGCCGCGGGCATCGTCAGACCGAGACCGGCTCGGCCACCCAGCTCCGCAGCATCTCGTACTGACGGTGCAGCGCGTGCTCGTCGGTTCCCGCCGGATCCTTGAAGAAGAACGCGAGGGGGACGATCAGGCCGGCCTCCCCGCGGCGCAGGGCGAGCGCGCCCAGCCGCGCCAGGTCGATCAGCAGCGGTGCCGCGAGCGCCGAGTCACACCCCTCCCAGGTGAACTGCATGCGCATCCGGGTGCCGAGGAAGCCCTCGAACGTGATGTGGTCCCAAGCCGTCTTCCACTCGCCCATGTCGCGGACGTGCTCGATCCGCACCGGCGCCTCGACCGGGTAGCCGAGGATCTCGTCCAGGCAGCGCCCCTTCGAGGCGAGCTTGGACCGCGCGCGGACGGGGTTGGCGAGCGCCTCGCCGTCGCCGCCGCCCAGGATGTTCATCCCGCTCCAGGAGCGGACCCGCATCGCGCGCGCCGCGAACATCGGCGCCAGCGCCGTCTTGAGCAGCGTCTCGCCCGTCTTGCCGTCGCTGCCGCCGATCGGCACGCCGGACTCCGCGGCGAGCTGCTCGATGGCGGGCAGGCGGGCGCCGGTTGACGGCGTGAAGTCGACGAACGCGCAGCCGGTCTCGATCGCGGCGAGCGCGTAGAGCGAGCTCGGCGGGAGGATCGCCGGGCCGCGGTCGAGGGTCGCCATCAGCGCCTCGATGTCGTTGTGGGCATCGTGCGGGTCGACCGGCGGCTCCGTCGAGGAGAGGTTGAGGACGACGACGTCGTCCAGCCCGTGCTGCTCGCGGAACTCGCGCAGGTGCGCGGCGACGCGCTCGAGCGCCCGGCGCGGCTCGGTGCGCGCGTGGTGCCAGTCGATGCCCGGCCGGATGTTGGCCTCGGCCGCCGCGAGCTGTTCGCCCACCGCCTCCGGCAGGCCGGGCGGCACGACGCCGCTGTCGACGAGCCGGGCAGCGCGCATCGCGAGCGGGGTTTCGACGATGTCGTGCCCGCCGAAGACGAACTCGCCGAGGTCGGGAAGCTCCGGGTGCGCGAGCTCGGGATCGGCGGTGACGATCCCGGTCGACGGGGCGAGACCCGCCGCGACGGCGCTCGCGCCGGTGATCGTCGTGGTCGCGACCGAGCCGCGCGCGCCGATCAGCCAGACGCCGACGCGTCGCTCGCGCCTCGCCCGATCAGCCTGGTCAGGAGCGCTCATGCCGGGAACCTCGGGGCGTTGAACTCGACGTCTTCGGTCATCTCCAAGTGGTTGCGCACGCGATCAAATCCATACTCGGCCAGGCGCGCCAAGGTCGCATCGACCAACCGGCTCGGTGCGCTCGCCCCAGCGCTGACACCCACAACGCTAACGCCCTCGAGCCACTTGGGGTCGATCACGCTCGGCGCGGGCACTAGATACGCCGGGGTTCCCTGCCGGCGCGCCACCTCCACGAGCCGGTTCGAGTTCGAGGAGTTGACGGCGCCCGCTACCAGCACGAGATCGCACTTCGGCGCAATCGCGCGCACCGCCGCCTGGCGGTTCTGGGTCGCGTAGCAGATGTCCTCCTTGCCCGGGCCGACCAGGTCGGTGAAGCGCTCGCGCAGGGCGCGCACCAGCTTCATGGCCTCGTCGACGGCGAGGGTCGTCTGGATCGCGTAGGCCACCGGCTCGTCGCGGCCGATCGGCAGCGCCCGGATCTCCTCCTCGTTCTTCACGACCCAGATGCGGTCCGGGGCTTCGCCCAGCGTGCCCTCGACCTCCTCGTGCCCGCGATGCCCGATCAGCACGATCTTGCGGCCGGCGCGCGCGTAGCGCCGGACCTCGCCGTGGACCTTCGAGACGAGCGGGCACGTCGCGTCGATCACCCGCAGGCCACGCTCGTACGCGCGCCGCCGGACCGCCGGCGAGACGCCGTGCGCGGAGAGCACGCAGACCGCGCCCTCGGGCACCTCGTCCTCGGAGCGCACAAAGCGGGCGCCGCGCTCCTCGAGCTCCTCGATCACGTACGGGCTGTGGACGATCTCGCCCCGCACGTACACCGGCGCGCCGTACCGCTCGAGCGCCTCCTCGACCGTTCCGATTGCACGCCGCACCCCGGCGCAGAACCCGTGCGGGTGCGCCAACAGCACCTCTCCTCCAGCCTTGTGTCGGGGGGCCACGGGGGACTCAGCTGGGGGCGGCTTTATAGCCGACTGTGCCGACCTTTGACCGGCCACCACGCTAAACTACCCCCGCCTTTCAAGGTTGTCAAACTGACTATCCGGGAGGTATAAGCGGAAGGGAGCGAGAGGAGAGAGAGGGTCCGACCTCGACATCGACGCCGGCACGCGCTCGAATGAGCAACCCCTTCCTACCCCGGGGTCGCCGACGTCGATTCCCGAGGCCGAGCTCTCCCCTTCCAGCTCAGGTCCCGCCGGCATCGCTCCTCTCTCAGGTGCCGGCGGGACGCGCCTCGGGGCCTTGCGGCCCCTCCGCGCTCCTCCCTCGCCCCCTTCGCCTCACCGCGACGCCCGCGCCACCGCGGCGCCCAGGCCCGCCTACGGCACCCGATGAACCTCAAACAGGTTCGTGCCCAGCTTCTGTGACGGAGCCCCCGCGATGATGCCGATCAAGTCGCCCGACTCGGCGACCCCGTGCTCGCGCGCGAGGCCAGCGCACTGGTCGAGCAAATCAAGCACGCCCTCGGCGTTCGGGGCGACCGCGCCCTGAACGCCGAACAGCATCGACATGCGGCGGGCCGTCCTCGCGTGCGGGGAGATCGCGAGCACCGGGACGTGCGGGCGGTGCGCGGAGACCAGGCGGGCCGTGCGGCCCGACTCGGTCGGCACGACGATCGCCGCTAGGCCGAGCCGCTCGGCGGCGGCGACCGCGGCCTGCGCGACGGTCCCGGCGACGTCGTCGGGGTCGGGCGCGACCCGGAAGGCGGTCCACTCCCGGTAGGGGAGGTCCTCCTCCGCGGCGTCGGCGATCGCCACCATCGCCTCGACCGCCTCGACCGGGTAGTCGCCGATCGCGGTCTCCTCGGAGAGCATCACCACGTCGGTGCCCTGGTGGATCGCGTTGGCGACGTCGGAGACCTCGGCGCGGGTCGGCCGCGGCGAGTTCACCATCGAGGCGAGCATCTGGGTGGCGGTGATCGCCGGCCGCGCGTGACGGCCCGCGAGCGCGAGCAGCCGCTTCTGGATCACGGGCAGCGAGGCGAGCGGCAGCTCGATGCCGAGGTCGCCGCGCGCGACCATGATCCCGGCGACGGTCGCCTTGATGATCTCCTCCGCCCGCTCGGCCGCCTCCGGCTTCTCGATCTTCGCGATCACCGGGATGTCGGCGCCGAGCTCGGCGAGCCGTTCATATATAGGGTCGAGGTCGGCCGCGGTGCGCACGAAGCTGAGCGCGAGCAGGTCGAGCTCGTGGCGCGCCGCGAACTCGACGAACTCGAGGTCGCGCTCGCCGACCACGGGCAGCTCGGTGCGCACGCGCGGCAGGTTCACGCCCTGCCGCGAGGCGACCCGCCCGCCGACCTCGACGCGGCAGCGCACCTCCGCGCCGTCGCTTTCGAGCACGCGCAGGCGGATGCGCCCGTCCGCCAGAAACACATGGTCCCCCTCGGCGACCGCGCCGGGCAGCTCGGGCCACGACACGCCGAGCCGTCCCGCGCTGCTCCCGCCGTTCGTCGCCGTGGTCAGCACGAGCTCCTGGTCGGTGAGCAGGTCGACCGCTCCGCCCTCGAGCTCCTCGAGCCGCAGCTTGGGCCCGGGCAGATCACCGAGGATCGCGATCTGCTCGCCGAGGCGCGCGCTCACCTCGCGCACGCGCCGTACGGTCTCCGCGTGCTCCTCCTGGCTGCCGTGGGAGAAGTTGAGCCGGAAGCCGTTGGCGCCGGCGCGGATCAGGCGCTCGATCGTCTCCTCGTCACGGCTCGCCGGGCCGAGCGTGGCGAGGATCTTCGTCTTGCGGGGGGAGGGGCGCTTCGGGGTGGGCGTCATGCGGCTACAGGATGGCGGCTCGCCCCACCCCCCGTTCGGGGGTTTCTGAGGGACCCGAGCACCGCCGTTAGCCTGCAAGTTTCGCGATTGAAGTTTCGAGGTTCTTGACTCTGTTCGGAGGGCTTCAGTAAGTTAGGCGGCGAAAGTAGGAGAGTGCGCTAGTGCTGATTGCGGGTCCGAACCTCACCGTCGACCGCGTCATCGGGGTTGATCGCTTCGATGCCGGCCACATCCATCACGTGCGCCACGTCGATGCGCGGATCGGCGGCGGCGGTCCGAACGCTGCCCGCACCGCTCTCCAGCTCGGCGCCCCCGCCCGCCTGATCACGCTGATTCCCGAGCCGGACCTCCCCTCGATCCCCGACGCGCTCGCCCGCGACGGGATCGACGTCGAGTGGGTGACCTGCCAGGGCAACGTCCGCGTCGCGACGATCCTGCGCGAGGAGCGCGGCCGCATGTCCGTGCTCAACGAGCCCGGCCCCGAGGTCAGCGCCCGCGAGTGGGAGGCGTTCGCCAAGCTCGCCGAGGCCGGCCTGCGTCCGGGCGAGGTGCTGCTCTGCTCCGGCAGCCTGCCCCCGGGTGCCCCGCGCGACGGGTACGTGCGCCTTGCCCGCCTGGCCCGCCACAACGGCTCGCGCGCGATCATCGACGTCGCCGGCGAGGCGCTCGCCCACGCCATCGAGGAGGGCGAGGGGCTCGTCGTGCCCAACATCGCCGAGGCGGAGATCTTCCTCTACGGGCCGCGCGAGCAGGCCGTACACGCCGAGGGCGACCCGCCCGAGCGCGCGCTCGACGCGGCGATCGAGCTGCTGCGGCGCGGCGCCCCGCGCGCCGTGGTGACCGCCGGCGCCGCCGGCGCCGCATACGCCGAACAGGGCCCGAACGGGCTGCGGGGCTGGGTCGAGGCGCCGCGCGTCAACGCTGTGAACCCGATCGGCGCCGGCGACGCCTTCGCAGCCGCGCTCGGCCTGCGCCTCGAGGCGGGCGACCCCCTCGACGAGGCGGTGCGCTTCGCCTGCGCCGCCGCGGCCGCGCACGTGGAGTCCCCGCACCGGGTCCTGAGCCGCGAGCGCGCCGAGGAGCTGGCCGACTCCGTCCCGACCGCGGCGTGAGGTAACCACCGTGGCCGCGCGCGCCCCGGTGACCGCGCCGCCCGCCGCCGCTCCTGACTCCGGAGCTGAGCGGGGCGCCCCTGCGCTTGCCGCGATCGATCGCGACACGCGCCTGCTCGAGAACCTGTTCGCCGACGTCCTGGCCGAGCAGGTCGGCGAGGCCTTCCGCGACGAGCTCTTCACCCTGCGCGACCGCGCCGCCGCCTGGCGCCGGGGCGACGCCGAGGCCGGCGAGCGGCTGATCGCGTTCCTGCGCGACCGCTCCCCCGCGGAGCTCGAGCCCTTCGTCCGCGCCTGCGCGATCCAGCTCCATCTGGCGAACATCGCCGAGGAGCTCGAGCGCCTGCGGCGCCGCCGCTGGCACGACCGCCACTCCGGCCGCGGCCAGCCCGAATCGCTCGCCGCGCTCGCGGCGGACACGGAGCACACGCCCCCGTCCGCCGTGCGGGAGGCCCTCGAGCAGCTCGAGGTCGTGCTCGTCCTCACCGCGCACCCGACCGAGGCGATGCGGCGCTCGGTCTTCAACCACCACCAGCGCGTCCAGGAGCTGACCGAGGAGCTCGACGACCCGCGCGTCGGCGCCAGCCGCCGGGCCCGGCTGGAGGCCGAGCTGCGCGAGGCGCTCACGCTCTGGTGGCAGACCGACGAGATCCGCCGCAGCCGGCCGCTCGTCGAGGACGAGGTGCGCCGCAACCTGATGTTCTTCGAGGCCGTGCTCTTCGACGCGGTCCCCGAGCTCTATCGCGAGCTCTCGGTGCGCTTCGGCTTCCCCTGGCCGCCCGAGCGTCCCGTCCTGCGCTTCGGCAGCTGGGCCGGCAGCGACATGGACGGCAACCCGGCCGTCGACGCGTCCACGGTGACGCGCACGCTCGAGCTGCACCGCCGCCTCGCGCTGCGGCTCCTGCGCCGGCGGGTGCGTGAGCTCGCGGCCCGCTGGTCGCAGGCCGACCGGCGCATCAAGCCGAGCGAGGAGCTCATCGCCTCGGTCGAGCGCGACGAGCGCGAGCTCGCCGCCCGGATCGACCACCGTAACCGCGGCGAGACCCTGCGGCGCAAGCTCACCCTGATCGGCGAGCGCCTCGACCGGGCCGCGAGGGGCGAGGCGGGCGGCTACGCCTCCCCCGCAGAGCTGCTCGCCGACCTCGAGCTCGTACACCGCAACACGGGCTCGTCCTGGGTAGCGAGCGGCGCGCTCGCGCGCCTGATGACGCAGGTGCGCGTCTTCGGCTTCCACATCGCCGCGCTTGACCTGCGCCAGTCCGCGCCCGCCCTGCGCGCGGCGGTCGCGCGACATCTGCCCGGCTTCGCGGAGCTCGGCGAGGAGGGCCGCCAAGCCGCGATCGCCGAGGCGATCGCGAAGCTCCCCGAGGCCGCGCTCGAGCCCGACCCCGATGATGCGGTCGGCCTCGCCTTCCAGGCGGTCGCGCACGGCATGCGCGAGCACGGCCCGGAGGCGCTCGGGCGCATCGTGATCTCGATGGTCGCGAGCCCCTCCGACGTGCTCGCCGCCCTTTACCTGGCCCGGCGGGCGGGCATCGGCAGCAAGCTCCCGGCGCGGCCGATCGTGCCGCTCTTCGAGACCGTCGACGACCTGCGCCAGGCGACCGCGACGATGGAGGCGCTGTACGCGACGCCCGCCTACGCCGAGCACCTCGCCGCGCTCGACCGGGAGCAGGAGATCATGCTCGGCTACTCGGACTCGGCCAAGGACGGCGGGTTCATCGCCAGCCAGTGGGAGCTCTACCGCGTGCAGGAGCTGCTCGTGCGCTCGGGCGACGAGCACGACGTCGCGATCCGCTTCTTCCATGGCCGCGGCGGCCCGGGCTCGCGCGGCGGCGGCCGCACGCACCGCGCGATCCTTGCGCAGCCCGCGCACACCGTGCGCGGCCAGATCGCGATCACCGAGCAGGGCGAGGTGATCTCGCAGCGCTACTCGCACGCCGAGCTCGCGCAGCGCTCGCTTGAGCAGACGGTCTCCGCGGTGCTGCTCGCCTCGCTCAAGGACGACGACCAAGTGCCGAGCCGCTTCCGCGCGGAGGCCGAGCGCCTGGCGAGCCGCTCCCGCGAGGTCTACCGCGACCTGATCGGCCGCCCGAACTTCTTCCGGTTCATGCAGCAGATCACGCCCCTCGACGCGCTCGCCGACCTCAACATCGGCAGCCGCCCCGCCTCGCGCCCGGACGGGCGGCGCGGGCTCGAATCGCTGCGCGCGATCCCGTGGGTGTTCGCGTGGATGCAGAACCGCCTGCTGTTGCCGAGCTGGTACGGGGCCGGCACGGCGCTCGCCGAGGGCGACGACGAGCTGCACCGCGAGATGCGCGAGCGCTGGCCGTTCTTCGCGGCGTTGTACTCGAACCTAGAGATGGCCTTGTATAAGGCCGACCTCGGCGTCGCCGAGCGCTACATGGCGCTCAGCGACGACGGCGCCGAGCTCTGGGAGGAGATCCGGGCCGAGTACGACCGGGTGACCGCCGCCCTGGAGTCGATCAGCGGCGGCCGCGGCCTGCTCGCCGACTCCCCCGCGCTGCTCGCCCGCCTCGAGCACCGCAACCCCTGGACCGACCCGCTCTCGCACATGCAGGTCGACCTCCTGGGGCGCGTGCGCAGCGGCGAAGCGGCCGCCAAGGCATTGCTCTTGCAGACGATCACCGGGATCGCGGCCGGGATGCGCAACACGGGCTGACCCCGGACCCGCGCGCCCCGCGTGACGCCGGGGCGCCCAGCGCGGGCGCCGAAAGGACCTGAAACCAAAGGAGAAGAGAGAAGGATGGAGATCACCACAGCAACCCAGCAGAAGTCACTCCTCGACACGCTGAACCCGGGCAAGCGCACCCGCCTGCGCCGCCTGCTGTACGAGTTCGGGCCGGGCAACGGCACGCTCATGCTGCTGCCGATCGACCAGGGGGTGGAGCACG
>DATCLC010000048.1:0-15229 GCA_036564135.1 Solirubrobacterales bacterium | reverse complement strand
CTGTGCATCACCGAGCCGGGCGCGGGCTCCGACGTCGCCGGCATCCGCACGACGGCGCGCCGGGAGGGCGACGAGTACGTGATCAACGGGTCGAAGATCTTCATCACCAACGGCGCCCGCGCCGACTTCGGGATCATCGTCACCAAGACCGATCCCGAGGCGCGCCACGAGGGCATCACGCTGTTCGTCGTCGACCTGCGCGACGAGGAGGGCAACCCGGTCCCCGGCTTCCGGGTCTCACGCACGCTCGAGAAGATGGGCATGCACGCCTCGGACACGGCCGAGCTCGCCTTCGAGGACATGCGCGTGCCCGCCGACGCCGTGCTGGGCGAGGTCGGCAAGGGCTTCTACCACATCTCCTGGGAGCTCCAGGGCGAGCGCCTGGTCGCCGCCGCCGGCTGCTACGCGGGCGCGGAGCGGATGTTCGAGCGCGCGCTCGAGTACGCCAAGGAGCGCGAGGCGTTCGGCCGCCCGATCGGCCGCTTCCAGGTGATCCGCCACAAGTTCGCCGAGATGGCGACGAAGATCGAGGCGGCCAAGCAGATGGTGCACACGACCGCCTGGCGCTTCGCCAACGGCGAGTACCCCGTGCGCGAGATCACGATGGCGAAGCTCTTCGCCTCGCGCGTCTGCCACGAGGTCGCCGACGAGTGCGTGCAGATCCTGGGCGGCTACGGCTACATGAAGGAGTACGAGATCGAGCGCGCGTTCCGCGACCAGCGCCTCAACCGGATCGGCGCCGGCACCGACGAGATCATGCTGGACGTGATCGGCCGCTCGTACGGGTTGTAGGGCCGCGGTCTGTCGCAGCCGCGAGCGCGCGCCGGCTACGCGGCGGGCCGTCGCCGCAGGCGGCTGTAGAGGCCCCAGGCGCACAGGCCGGTGATGATCAGCCCGATCATCGTCAGGCCGACGCCGACCCACACGAGCCAGCCGACCCGCAGGCCCGCCTCGGCGTCGACCGCGACCCCGGGGCTCGCGTCGGCATTCGCGACGAGCACGGCCCACGTGCCGCCCTCGACGTCCCAGTCGAGCACCTGCTGGCCTTGGCCCTCGCTGCTCGCCACCCAGAAGTCCTGCTCGGCCGGCGCGGAGGGCGGGCGCCCGCCCGCGATCTGCTCGTAGACCGGCTCCCCGCCCCACTCGTCGAACCCGCTGCCGTCCCAGTCCGTGAGCACGGTGTGCTCGACGCCCTCCAGGTACGCGGCGACGTCATCGGCGGGGCCGATGCCCACGAACGCGGGCGCGCCCGAGCCCTCGACGATTAGACGCACGGTCGCGTTCGCGTCGCTCACGTCGAGGCCCGAGGAAGGCCCCAGGTCGATCGGGTCGCTGACGATCGCGAAGCCCTCGCTCTCGAGCGGCTCGGCGTCGGTGGTGTAGAAGCCGTCGTCGCGCGCGAAGGCGTGCAGCGCGAGCAAGGTGAGTCCGGCGAGCAGGAACAAGAGTCCGATGAGGCCGGCGAGTGAGATCAGCACCGTGCCGAGCGCACCCGGGCGGCGGGACTCCTCTGCGGTCGCGGGCGCCTCGTGCGCCTTGGGTGTGCTCGACCCGGCTTCCATGCTCCGCCCACGACCGTACGCCGCATCGAGGCCGCGGATCCGCCGGATATCTGCCCACCCGTGCGGTTGTCAGTTGCCCCGCCCCCGCCGCGTCCATAGCATCGGGGCACGTTCCGGGGGGGTAGGTCAAACCCGGATTGGAGGTTAGGGAAATGGAGAGGTTCATCGCGGTCCTCGTGGGCTGCGTGGTTGCGCTCGTACTCGCACCGGCCGCGGCATCGGCGCAGCCGGATTTCGTGCCGGGCGAGGTGGTCGTCAAGTTCAAGGACGATGCGACCGCGCAGCAGCGCGCCGCGGCCTCCAGGGCGGCGGGGATCCTGGAGCGGGTCGCCCCCGTGCGCGGCGTTGGGGCGCGCCTCGTCGAGGTCACGGGCAACGTCCGGGCCGCGGTCCGCGCGCTCGAGCGCTCGCCGGCGGTCGAATACGCGGAACCGAACTACATCTACCGCGCGCTCGCTACGCCGAACGACCCGCGCTTCAACGAGCTCTGGGGCCTGCACAACACGGGCCAAGGCGGCGGCACGGCCGACGCCGACATCGACGCTCCCGAGGGCTGGGACCTGCTCGGCCTCGGGTCGTTCCCGAGCGCGGGCGGCGCCAAGGTGGGGATCGTGGACACCGGGATCCGGCGCAGCCATCCCGAGTTCGCGGGCCGCGTCGTCGACTGCGGCGGCGTGAACAACTTCGGGATCAGCCTCCTGATCCTGATCCTATTCTCCGACCCGACGATCGTCGACGGCAAGTGCGAGGACGACAACGGGCACGGCACCCACGTCGCCGGCACGATCGCTGCCAAC
Source organism: Solirubrobacterales bacterium (assembly GCA_036564135.1). Lineage (GTDB taxonomy): Bacteria > Actinomycetota > Thermoleophilia > Solirubrobacterales > 70-9 > RSA11. The sequence continues at coordinate 12,870 of DATCLC010000048.1, read as the reverse complement.
GCGAACAACGGCACCGGCGTCGCGGGCGTGGCCTTCAACTCGCCGCTGGCGATCTGCAAGGGCCTGAACGGCCAGGGCTCCGGCACGCTGGTGATGATCGCCAACTGCATCACCTGGCTGGCGGACCGCGATGCCGACGTGATCTCGATGTCGCTCGGTGGCTCCGCGGGCTCGCAGGCCCTGCAGGACGCAGTGCGCAACGCGAGCGAGGCAGGCTCGCTGCTCGTCGCGGCCGCCGGCAACTCCGGCAACTCGTCCCTGAGCTACCCGGCGGCGTATCCCGAGGTGGTCTCGGTGGCGGCGACGGACCGCAACGACAACCGGGCGTCGTTCTCGCAGTTCAACGCCGACGTCGAGGTCGCGGCGCCGGGCGTCGACATCCTCTCGACGTGGAATGACGGCGGCTACCGCGTCGCCTCGGGCACGTCGATGGCGACGCCGCATGCAGCGGCGGTGGCCGCGCTGATCGCCGGCGCCAACCCGTCGGGCGGCCCCGACGAGTGGCGCGCGGCGCTGCAGGCGGCAACGGACGACCTCGGCGCCCCCGGCCGCGACCCGCAGTTCGGGTTCGGCCGCGTGACGCTGTCCAAGGTCAGCCCGTAGCAACCCCCACCCAGCGAGGCGGATCTGTCGCGCCATGCGCGACAGATCCGCCTCGCACCGGGTGGCGGCGCAATGTGAGGCGGATTGAGTTCCGCACGGCGCTCGTGTGGGACCCTACGATCCGCGGGTGGTTGGGGCGGCCGAAATCCTCGGAGTCCAGCTCGACCTCGAGCTTCTCTCGATCCCAGTCGTCGCCGCGCTGATCGGCTACGGCACCAACTGGGTCGCCGTGAGGATGCTGTTCTTCCCGTTGCGCTTCTGGGGGGTGCGGCTCGACGCCGTGCGCTGGCTCGCGCAGTTCCTCCCACGCCGCGTGCAGGCGGTGCCCGGGCTGATCGAGGGCGGGATCGGCTGGCAGGGGATCATCCCCGCGCGGGCCGCGAAGATGGGCTCGATCGCGGTCGACAAGGGGATCGCCAAGCTCGGCAGCCCGCGCGAGTTCTACGACTGCCTCGACCCGCAGGCGATGGCCGACCACATCATCGCCGAGGCCCGCGGCGAGATCCGCGAGCTGGTCGAGCGCATCGTGGAGCGGGAGCACCCCGGCCTATGGCGCGACGTGCCGCCGGGGTTGCGCGAGCGGGTGTTCGAGCGCGTGGAGGCCGAGCTGCCCGCGATCGCCGCCGAGATCACGCGGGATGTCGGCGAGCACATCGACCAGCTCCTCGACGTCAAGCTGATGGTGATCCGCCGGATCGAGGAGAATCCTGCGCTCGCCAATCGCATATTCCTCGAGGTCGGTTCGAAGGAGCTGCGCTTCATCGTCAACTCGGGCCTGTACTTCGGCTTCATCCTCGGGATCCTCACGATCCCGCTGTACCTGGCGATCGACTCGTGGCTCGTCCTGCCCTTGGCCGGCGTCCTCGTCGGGTACCTGACCAACTGGATCGCCCTACGGCTGATCTTCCGGCCGATGTACCCGCGGCGGGTCGGCCCCTTCACGATCCAGGGGCTGTTCATGCGACGCCAGCCCGAGGTCGCGGACGTCTACGCGAAGGTGATCGCCGACGACGTCGTGACGATGGCCAACGTGAGTGACGAGCTGCTCACCGGGCCGCGCTCCGACCGCACCCGGGCGCTCGTGCGCGATCGCCTGAGGCCGGCGGTCGACCGCGCCCTCGGCGCGGCGCGCCTGCCGGTGCGCGTCGCGTTCGGCACGCGCGAGTACGAGTCGGTGCGCGAGTCGCTCGCCACGGAGGCGATCAACGTCACGATGGCGCCGCTGCGCGACCGCTCCTTCGGGCGCCGCCAGTCCGCCGCGATCCGGGCGCTGCTCGCCCGCCGCATGCGCGAGCTGCCCGAGCCGGACTTCGCGGAGCTCTTGCGCGCCGCTGTCGAGGAGGACGAGTGGATGCTGATCCTCCTGGGTGGCGTGCTCGGGTTTGTGGCCGGCTGCCTGCAGATAGCTTTCGTGTTGTGACGTCGGAGCGGCAAGAGGCCTCCCCGCAGGAGCGGTCGCGATCCGCCGGGCCGCTGCCCGACCCCGCCACGGTGCGGGGCATGGTGCGCCTCGCTGCCGGCGCCTGGTGGCGCACCAACAGGTGGGCCGTGGAGACCGCCGTGGACGTCACGCGCCGGGCCGCGCGCGCCGCGCGCGAGGGCGAGTCGCCGGTGGCGCTCATCGACGAGGCGCGGCGCGAGCTCGTGCGCGTGGCCCGCGACGCCCTCGGGATCGCCGACCTCGAGCGCCGCCTGGGGCCGTCGAGCCGGGACGCCGACGAGCGCGCGGAGCTGCGCCGCCGCTGGGAGGAGCTCATGGAGCGCTCGGCGAGCGTCGACGGAGACGATGAGCACCCCGCCTTCCCGTACCTCTTCAACAACCTGGCGCCCGACGAGGCCCGGATCCTCAAGCTGCTCGCGGTCGAGGGCCCGCAGGCAGCGGTCGACGTGCGGACCTGGCGCCCGCTGGGGATCGGCTCGACCGTGGTGGCGCCGGGGCTCACCATGATCGGGCAGCGGGCGGGCTGCAAGGCGCTCGACCGCGTGCCGGTCTACCTCTCGAACCTCTACCGACTCGGGCTGATCTGGTTCTCGCGCGACCCGATCGACGACCTCGCCAGCTACCAGGTCCTCGAGGCCCAACCCGAGGTGCTCGAGGCGCTCGAGCGGGCCGGCAGGGGCACGACGGTGCGCCGCTCGATCCGGCTCACGCCGTTCGGCGAGCAGTTCGTGGCTGCCGTCCTCCCCGAGGGGAAGGACGAGCGGGCGCGGGCCGCGGGCGACGGCGACGCGTAGGCGCGCCGCCGCGGCCCGCGGGTGACGCTGCTTGCTACGCGGTGGCCGGCTGCGGCTGGCCGCAGTGCGCGCAGCGGCTGGCCCCGGCCGGGATGTCGGAGAGACACTCGGGGCAGGTCTTGGTCTCCGGCGAGATCCCGCGCATCCGCTTGTACCGGTTGTAGGGCACGACGATGAAGAAGTAGACGGCGGCGCCGATCGAGACGAACGTGATCAGCGCGTTGATGAAGCTGCCGTACGTGAAGACGCTGTCGTTGATCGTGAACGACAGCGAGCTGAAGTCCGGCTCGCCCAAGATCGCGCCGATGATCGGCGTGATGATGTTCGCGATCAGCGAGTTGACGAGGTCGACAACCGCCAGCGCCATCACCAGCGCGACGGCCGTCTCGAGCAGGTTTCCGCCGGTGATGAAGTCCTTGAATCCCTTGATCATGAGATCCCTTCCTCGGTCGCTCTACCCCCCGACCGCTGCGACCGTACCACCCCAGAGGCGCCCGCCTGAAATGATCGTTGCCGCGCGTGCGACGCCCGCCCGCGGTCAGTCGTCCGCGTCGTCGTCCTGCGCGTCGAGGCCCACGAGGAACGCGCTGAGGCAATCCCCGCCGGTCCGCGCAGGGATCCACTCCGAGAGCTCCCGCCCGATCTCGGTCACGACGTCCTCCGGGTCGAGGCCGTCGTAGTGTCCCAGCAGCGCCTCGGCCGCCTCCGCGTACCGGCCCCCGGGGTCCTCTCGCGGCGAGAATACCCGCGAGGTGCGGTGAGCGAACCGCGCTCCTGCAAGGATCCGTGGGGCATGGCGGCCACCGTGATCAAGGACACCGGCGAGCGCGCGGTGCTCCCGCCGTTCACCGGCGAGCACGAGGAGCTGCGCGCGACGATCAGGCGCTGGGTCGAGAGGGAGGTCGCGCCCCACGTGGCCGAGTGGGACGAGGCCGGCGAGTTCCCGCGCTCGCTGTACGAGCGGGCGGGCGAGCTCGGGTTTCTCGGCCTTAAGTACCCGGTCGAGCTCGGCGGGCAGGGCGGCGACTACGTCCACGATGCGGTCTGGGCCGAGGAGATCGCCGCGGCCGGCGCCGGCGGGGGCGTCGGCGCGGGGTTGGGCGCGCACACCGGCATCGCGACGCCGCCGATCTACCGCTTCGGCACGCCCGAGCAGCACGAGCGGTTTCTGCGGCCGGCGATCGCGGGGCGCAAGATCGGCGCGCTGGGGATCACCGAGCCGGGGGCGGGCTCCGACGTGGCCGCGATCCGCACGCGGGCCGAGCGCCGCGGCGACGTCTACGTCGTGAACGGCTCGAAGACGTTCATCACCAACGGCGCGCGCGCCGACTTTTTGGTGTGCGCCTGCCGCACGAAGCCCGAGGGCGGCCACCAGGGCATCTCGTTCTTGATCCTCGAGCGGGACATGCCGGGCTACGAGGTGACCCGCAAGCTCGAGAAGCTCGGCTGGCGCTCCTCGGACACGGCCGAGCTCTCCTTCACCGACGTCGAGGTGCCGGCCGAGAACCTGCTCGGCCCCGAGCACGGCGGCTTCTACCTGATCATGGCCAACTTCCAGTGGGAGCGCCTGCTGATGGCGCTGGGCGCGGTGGGCGCAATGCGCCACCTGCTCGAAAGAACCCTGGCCTACGCCCGCGAGCGCGAGGCGTTCGGGCGGCCGATCGGCCGCTTCCAGGCGATCCGCCACCAACTCGCCGAGGTCGGCCTGAAGCTCGAGACCTCCCGCGCCCTCGCATACCACGCGCTGCGCGAGTTCGTGCGGCCCGAGGCCGAGCGGCGGGAGGCGATCGCCGCCGGCGACTGGGGCAACCCGGCGATCACCGCGGGGCTCGACGAGGTCACGAAGGCGAAGCTGTACACGCAGCGGGCCGCGGTCGACGTCGCCGATATCTGCCTGCAGATCCACGGCGGCTACGGGTACATGCGCGAGTACGGCATCGAGCGCGCGCTGCGGGACCTGCGGCTCGGCCCGATCGGCGGCGGAACCGACGAGATCATGCGCGAGATCCTCGGCAAGCGGCTGGGGCTCTAGGCGCTGCGGGCGCGACGTCTTACTAACAGAGCACCTGTTCTCTAACTGCGGCGCTCGGCGCCCGATTCCAATAGCGTGCGCGGGCGCCTGCGGGCGCATCGGGAGAGCTTCGATTCGAGAGAAGGAAGGGCCACGTATGGGACTTCTAGACGGAAAGAACGCCATCGTCACGGGTTCGGCGCGCGGCATCGGCCGCGCGACCGCCGAGCTGTTCATCCGCGAGGGCGCGCGCGTCCTCATCAACGACATCGATGGCGACGTCGCCGAGCAGGCGGCCGGCGAGATCCAGGGCGAGACCGCTGTCTTCGCCGGCGACCTCACGGACCCCAAGGTGCCGGACCAGCTCGTGCGCAAGGCGATGGACGAGTTCGGCTCGGTCGACATCCTCGTCAACAACGCCGGCTACACGTGGGACGGCGTCGTCCACAAGATGACCGACGAGCAGTTCCAGGCGATGCTCGACATCCACACGGTCGCGCCGTTCCGCTTGATCCGGGCGCTGGCCCCGCACTGGCGCGAGGCGGCGAAGGCGGAGCGGGCCGAGGGCCGCGAGGTGTTCCGCAAGATCGTGAACGTCTCCTCGATCTCGGGGACGATGGGCAACGCCGGCCAGATCAACTACTCCGCGGCCAAGTCCGCGGTGGTCGGCATGACCAAGACGCTCGCCAAGGAGTGGGGCTCCTTCAAGATCAACGTGAACGCGGTCGCCTTCGGCTTCGTCGAGACGCGGCTCACGCAGGCGAAGGAGAAGGGCGAGAAGATCGAGAAGGACGGCGAGCAGATCGAGCTCGGCATCCCCGAGCAGATGCGCGAGATGGCGAAGGTGCTGATCCCGCTCGGCCGTCCCGCTCAGCCCGAGGAGGCCGCCGGCCCGGTGCTGTTCCTCTGCTCCGAGCTCTCGAACTACGTGCACGGCCAGGTGCTGAACGTGACCGGCGGACAGTTCGGCGGGATGTACACCTAGCCGAACTTCGACGCCCCGGCGAGCGAGCGTCTATGGTGGTGCCTGCGTGATGGGGCACGCACGGGACGACACGGTGATGGGGATCCGGCGGGGACGCCCGGTGCTCGCCATGGCCGCGTTCGCCCTAAGCCTCTGCGCCGCGGCGTCGCTCGGTGCGCAGAGCGACGCCAGCACCGCCACCGAGCGCGCAGCGAAGGCAAAGCGCTGCGGCGGCAAGAACGCGACGATCGTCGGCACCAAGCTCGCGGACGAGATCCGCGGCACCAAGGGCAACGACGTGATCTACGGCGGCGGGGGCGGCGACACGATCCTCGGCCGCGGCGGCAACGACATCATCTGCGGCGGTGGGGGCAAGGACGCGCTCGTCGGCGGCCCCGGAAACGACCGGATCATGGGCAACGGGGGTCAGGACCTGCTGCTCGGTAAGGGCGGCCACGACAAGCTCTACGGCCATGGCGGGCCCGACCTGCTCGGCGGGGGCGGCGGGAAGGACGTCTGCGACGGCGGCGCCGGGTTCAACCTCGCCCAGGCCGGCAACTGCGAGAAGATCCGCCAGGCCTTCGGCGTTTAGGCCGGCGCGGCGCTCGGCGCGGGCTCGTGCGGCCCCCGCAGGGCTCAGGACTTGGGCCGGCGCTCCTCGGCCGGGATCGAGCCCTCCCCGCCGCCTTGAATCGCGGGCGGCCACTTGCCGAACCAGTTGTCGCGGGCGCCGTCCATCGTGATCGTCGTCCCCGAGAAGAAGTCGCCCGCGGGCGAGGCGAGGTAGGCGACCAGCCACGCCCACTCCTCCTCGGTGCCGAGGCGCCCGATGGGGACCGTGTCGGCGAGGCCGCTCGTGACCGCGGCGGGGTACTTGGTGCGCAGCGTCTCGGTGTCGAACTGACCAGCGGCGAGCGCGCAGAGCCTGATGTTGAAGCGGGCCCACTCCACCGACAGCGTGCGCATCATGTTCTCCACCGCGGCGCGCGCCGCGCCCGAATGGACCATCCCCGGCATCCCGTTGTGAGGGGAGAGCGTGACGCTCAGGACCTTGCCACCGCCCCCGGGGATGAACGCCTTGGTCGCCGCGGCGTGCGTCATCAGCCAGGTGCCCACGACGTTGAGCTCGATCACAGTCCGGAAGCCCTTCGGGGTGATCGCCTCCGCGGGCGAGAGGAACTGCCCACCGGCGTTGTTCACGAGGACGTCGAGGCGCCCGTGCCGCTCGAGCACTCGGTCGAAGAAGGCGTCGACGGCCTCCTCGTCGCGGATGTCCATCGCCTGGTGGTCGGCGTTCCCGCCCGCCTCCTGGATCATGCGGGTGGTCTCCTCGATCGGCTCGGGACGGCGCCCGCAGCCGACGACCGTGGCGCCCAGGCGGGCGAGCTCGAGCGCGGTCGCCCGGCCGAGGCCGCTGCCCGAGCCGGAGACCACGCAGACGCGGTCCTTGAGCAGGTCCGGAGCGAAGATCTTCGACCGCTCGTCCATGCGCGCGCAGCATATTCGCGGGTCGGCCGCCGGGGCGACGCGCAATCCCGCGCCCGCCGGCGACCGCACGCGCCGGCTCGCGCGCGACCCTGAGTACGCTCCGGCGCGTGAAGGTAAAGGCGCATCCACGCCCCCTCGAGGGCCCGATGAGCGGCGGGAAGCCCGGCGCGACCGTCACCGTCGAGGCGCTCGAGGTCGGCCGCGTGCACGTGCCGCGCGCGTTCCTGGAACGCGCCGGCGGCGAGCGAATGGGCCGGCTGCGCATGCTCGGGCTCGGCACGCCGCGCTCGCGCTGGCTCGCGGTGCCGTGCCCCGCGTTCCTCATCGAGCACCCCGGCGCCGGGCGGTTTCTGGTCGACACCGGGCTACACCCGTCGGTCTCGGCCAAGCCGTCGGCGAACCTGGGGCGGATCGTCTCCAGCTATTCGAAGCCGGAGCTGCCGCCGGGCGAGGACCTGCCCGCCCAGCTGCGGGCCCGCGGGGTCGACCCCCGCTCGATCCGCCTCGTCGTGATGACGCACCTGCACCTCGACCATGCCTCGGGCATGGCGGAGTTCGGCCACGCGACGTTCGTGATCTCCGAGCCCGAGTGGGAGGCCGCGGCGACCGTGAGCAGGCCGCTCCTGCACGGTTACCGCCCGAGCCACTACGACTACGCCTTCGACTACCGCACCGTCGACTACTCAAGCGCGGCGGTGACCTCGTACGCGACCTTCGGCCGCACGATCGACCTCTTCGGCGACGGCTCGGTGCGGCTCGCATTCACCCCGGGCCACTCCGCCGGGCACCAGTCCGTGATCTGCCGCCTGCGCGACCGCGACCTCGTGATCGCGGGCGACTCGATCTACACGCTCGCCCAGCTCGACGACGCTCCCCCTCCCCCGCGCCCCCACGACCCGCACACGTGGCGCCGCTCCCTGCAGGAGCTCAGGCTGTTCCGCCGCCAGTACCCGCAGGCCGTGATCATCCCGGGCCACGATCCCGACGCGTGGCCCGAGCTCAAGGGGCGGCACGAGTAGGTCAGTCGCCGGCTGCCCGTCGCCGGTCGCCGGTGGGCGACTGCGTCGTGCAAATCGCGGATTCGGCGAGCCACCCCAACCGGCGACTGGCGACCAGCAGCTCATCCGAACTGGATCAGCCCCACCCCCAGGAACAGCGCCGCGATCCCGGCCACCCGCAACGGGGCGATCGCACGCCGCGGTAGGCCGAGCAGCCCGTAGCGGTCGACGAGCAGCGAGGCGGCCTGCTGCCCGGTGACGGTCAGGGCAATGGTGGCCGCCGCGCCGATCCGCGGGATCAGGGAGAAGACCGCGGTCACGTAGGCAGCACCGACTACGCCGCCCAGCCACGCCCACCACGGCACGCGCGCGAGCGGCGCGATCGCCGGTGGGCGGGCGGCCGCGATCGCCACGGAGAGCGCGAGCAGCAGCGCCATGGCGGCGGTCGCGACCACGAAGGAGACGAGGCCCACCGCCACCGGCTCGCCCAGCGCCGCGTCGAGCTCGGCGTTCACGCCGCCCTGGAGCGGCAGGGCGGCGCCCGCGGCGAGCGCGAGCGCGACCAGCGGGATCGCGCGCACGCCCAGGCCCGAACCGTCCTGGGAGCGGGCGATCATGGCCGCCGCAGCAAGGACCGCTCCGGCGCCGGCGAGCTGTGCGGCGCCGAGGCCATCCGCACCCGACCCGAAGAGGCCGGCCGCGTCGATTGCGGCCGACGCGAGCATCTGCCCGCTGATCCACAGGCCGACCGTGACCACGGCGCCCAGGCGGGGAAACAGCACGATCCCGGACGTGATGTACAGCGCGCTCCCAAGCCCCCCGGCGAGCTGCCAGGCGTCGACCTCCGGCAGCGCCTCGAGCGCACCCAGGGAGCCCGCGACCGCACCGGCGAGCAGCAGGACGGCGGCCCCGACCCCCAGCTGCAGGGCCGACGCGCCGAACGGGCTCGCGGTCGCCGCCGCCAGCTGAACGTTGGCGGCCGCCTGCACGGCGAGCAGGCTTCCGACGAAGAGGAGGAGCGGAATCGCGAGGGCTTCCATGTGGCCTCCAGAAGAACTAAGTGGACGATGCGTCCGTTTGAATCTAGCACTAAGCGGACGTGCCGTCCGCTAACGCGTTAGGCTGGGTGCCGTGGAGCTGCCGATCGCCGGCCGGGGGCGCCCGGAGCGCGCCGACGCGGCGCGCAATCGCGCGCGCGTCCTGGCCGCGGCCGAGCGCCTCTTCGCCGAGGGCGCCGAGGAGGTCACCATGGAGCGGATCGCCGCCGAGGCGGGCGTCGGCAAGGGCACCCTCTACCGCCGCTATCCGAGCGTCGCCGCGATCGCGCAGGCCCTGCTCGGCGAGCACGAGCGGCAGCTCCAGGAGCGACTGCTGCACGATCCCCCGCCCCTGGGGCCGGGCGCGCCGCCGGGCGAACGCCTCGCGGCGTTCTACCGGGCGATGGTCGAGCTCCTGGAGCGCCACGGGCACCTCGCGCTCGCCGGCGAGACGGGCGCGCAGCGCTACCGGACGGGCGCCTACAGCGCTTGGGCCCTGCACGTCCGCAACCTGCTCGCCGAGGCCGGGCTCGAGCAGCGCGACGCGCTCATCGACATCCTGCTCGCCCCGCTTGCCCCCGACGTCTACGCCCACCAGCGCGAGCGCGGCATCGAGCCGCGGGCGATCGCCGCCGACCTGGAGCTTTTGGCGAGGAGGACGCTGGGCTGACCGCCGGCTGGGTGGCGCCGGCGAACCCTCGGAAGCGGAACGGCCTACTTCTTCTTCGTCTTTTTGATCTTGAAGCTCTTGGCCTTCGTGGCCTTCAGGCCCGCGAGTTGGGTCGCCCGCACCGTGACCTTGTGCTTGCCCGCCTTCAGCAGCTTGTACGCCTGGCCCGTGCTGCACGGCTTGAACGCCCGCTTGTCCAGCTTGCAGGCGAACCGGAGCTCGCCGGCGGCGGAGACGTTGTCGCTCGCCGAGAAGCGCAGCTTCGCCTGGCGCTTGCGCTGGTTCAGCTTCGGCTTGCGCAGCGTGAGCTTCGGCGCCCGCTGAGGCTCGATGTAGAGCGTCGCGCCGCCGACGTTGCCCGTGTACCACTCGAGGTGGTCCGTCACCGTGAGGATCCAGGTGCCGTTCGGGTCGGTGCCGCCGAAGGTCTGATCCAGGAAGGGAACCGAGACCAGGTCATCGTTGTGGTAGCGGCCCGCTGGGACCACCACAGGCTCCTCGCCGTAAATGGCTTCGAACCACGGCGCGCTGTCGCGGTCCGCGAAGACGTACTCGCCGTTGAGCCCGCTACCCGGCAGCCCGATGCTGTTGAGGCCGAAGGCCGGCAGCCCGCCCGGCGCCGCGAGCCTGAACGAGAGGCCGCCGACAAACTGATGGGTGATGTTGAGCGCGAACTCGACCGATTCCACCTTGCCGGTGCCCGCGACCGGGATCTCCGCCTCGACGGCGGCGCCTGGCGCCACCAGCGCCTGAAGCCAGTCACGGCCGGCAGCTGAAAGCTGGCTGCCGGCGGCCCGCCGCTTACGCCGCTCGGTCGGCCGGCTTGTCGCGCCGGACGCTCTCGCGCCCGCGGGCCTCGAGCTCCGCGTACATCGCCTTCACGCGCCCGAAGATCTCCTGCGCGGCCTCGATCTGCTGCTCGCGGCTCGGCGACTCGACGACGTCGAAGCTCAGCGGCTCGCCGAACTGCACCGTCACCTTCGGGAAGTGCAGGCGCCTCCAGCGGCGCACGGCGGCGGAGCCGTGGATCGCGACCGGGACGATCGGGGCGCCGGATTCGAGCGCGATCCGCCCGATGCCCCGGCGCGGCTCGCCGAGCTGGCCGGTGCGGGAGCGGCCGCCCTCGCAGTAGATGCCTACGCACCCGCCGCGCTCGAGGATCGTGTAGGCGGTCTTGAACGCCTCCTCGTCCGCGTAGCCGCGGCGCACGGGGAACACGCCGCCGATCCGGAAGATGTAGTTCAGGATCGGGTTCGAGAACAGCTGCGACTTCGCCATGAACTGGACCTTCCGGCGGATGTAGACCCCGAGGAAGAAGTGGTCCATGTTCGAGAAGTGGTTGGGCGCGAGCACGACCGGGCCGCTCTTGGGAACGTGCTCGGTGCCGAGCGCCCAGGTGCGGTACGGGAACAGGGCGATCGGCGTGACCAGGACGCGGACCGCGTCGTACACCCACCCCGGCTCGTGCGAGCGCGTCCACTCGTGGAAGCGCGTGAAGGTCTCCGGCGGGCGGGGATCCTTGTAGACCTGTGGCTTGATCTCGGCCATCGCGTGCGGGCGCCTTCGTCGGCGAACGTTACCCGCGCGCCTCGGCGCGGTTACGGTCCTGCTCCGGGCGCGTCCAGCCGCGCGAGCGCTCGACGGCGCGGGCCCAGTCGGCGAGCAGCGACTCGCGCTCGTCCGCCGACATCTCGGGCTCGTACCGCGCCGCCGCCCGCCACATCCCGGCGAGCGACTCCCGGTCCCACGTGCCCACCGCGAGCCCCGCGAGGTAGGCGGCGCCGAGCGCCGTCGTCTCGGTGATCTCGGGGACCACCACCGGCACGCCGAGGACGTCCGCCTGGAACTGCATGAGCCAGCGGTTGGCCACCGCCCCGCCGTCGGCGCGCAGCTCGCGCAGGGGCTCGGGGGCGCAGCGCTCCTGCGCGCGCACCGCGTCGACGGTCTGGTAGGCGATCGCCTCGAGCGCCGCCCGCGCGAGGTGCGCCCGGCCGGAGCCGCGCGACAGCCCGACGATCGTGCCGCGCGCGTACGGATCCCAGTACGGCGAGCCCAGCCCGGTGAGCGCCGGGACGAAGTAGACGCCGTCGTTGCCGTCGATCGAGCGCGCGAGCTCCTCGGTCTCCGCCGCCTCGGCGATCACCCCGAGCCCGTCGCGCAGCCACTGCACCGCGGCCCCAGTGACGAAGATCGACGCCTCGAGCGCGTAGTCGACGCGGTCGCCGATGCCCCAGGCCACGGTCGCGAGCAGCCCCTCCTCCGGGCGCGGCGGTCGATCGCCCGCGTTCAGCAACACGAAGCTGCCCGTGCCGTAGGTGTTCTTGCCGTCGCCGGGCCGGTGCGCCGCCTGGCCGAAGAGCGCCGCCTGCTGGTCGCCCGCGATCCCGGCGACCGGGACCTCGCGGCCGAACTCGGTCGTCGTCCCGTAGACGTGGGCCGAGGGCAGCGGCTCCGGAAGCCGCGACGGGTCCACGCCGAGGATCTCGCAGAGCTCCTCGTCCCACTCGAGCCGCGCGATGTCGAAGAGCAGCGTGCGCGAGGCGTTCGAGTAGTCGGTGACGTGGCGCCCGGTGAGTTTGTAGACGAGCCAGGAGTCGATCGTCCCGAAGACGGCGCGCTCACGGGCGGCCTCGACGTTGCGGACCAGCCATTCGATCTTCGTCCCCGAGAAGTAGGGGTCGAGCACCAACCCCGTGCGCTCCCGGAAGAGCTGCTCGCGCCCGGCCTCGCGCAGCTCGTCGCAGCGTTCGGCCGTGCGGCGGTCCTGCCAGACCAGGGCGTGATGCACGGGCTCGCCGGTACGGGGGTCCCAGGCGACGACGGTCTCGCGCTGGTTGGTGATCCCGATCCCGGCGAGCTCGCTG
>DATCLC010000047.1:0-5743 GCA_036564135.1 Solirubrobacterales bacterium | reverse complement strand
GGTGCTCGTGATCGACGGCTCGGAGGGCGCCGAGACCGGCGAGGCCGCGCGGGCGGCGGGCGCCGAGGTCGTGCGGGAGGAGGAACTGCTGCCGGACGCGGGACCCGCGCTCGGCAAAGGCGATGCGATGTGGCGCGGGCTCTCGCGGTGCACCGGCGAGCTCGTCTGCTTCGTCGACTCGGACCTCTACGACTTCGAGGCCGCGCACGTGGTGGCACTCCTGGCGCCGCTCTTTCGCGACGAGGCGATCGCGTTCACCAAGGCGACGTACGAGCGGCCGCTGATCGTGGGCGGCAGGGAGCTGCGCGGCGAGGGCGGGCGCGTCACCGAGCTCACCGCGCGCCCGCTGCTCGAGCTCTTCTTCCCGGACGCCGCCGCGTTCCGGCAGCCGCTCGCGGGCGAGTGCGCGGGCCGGCGCTGGACCTTCGAGCGCATCCCGTTCTGCACTGGCTACGGCGTCGAGATCGCGATGATCGTCGACCTCGTCGCGTTGCTCGGCCTGGAGCGCATGGCGCAGGTGGACCTTGGCGTGCGCCGCAACCCCAACCAGTCGCTGCGCAACCTCTCCGAGATGGCGCGCGACGTGGCGGCAGCGCTGCTCGCGCGCGTGGAGGGCATGCCCGGCGACGCCGCCGAGCGCGCCGGGGCGCGCCTCGTCGAGCGCCCCCCGCTCGCCGAGTGGGCCGCGCGGAGCGGCGTGGACTCGAGCGCCGCTCTCTAGGCGCCCTGGCGCCGTCGGCGCGCGCCGGTGGATAGCGTTCGGCGCCGCATGGCGATCCGCTGCGTCTACACCGACCTCGATGGCACCCTGCTTGGACCCGGGGGCTCGCTGTTCCGCGACCCCGAGGGGAACTTCTCGCTGCGGCAGGCGCGCGCGCTCGAGGCGTGCCACCGCGCCGGGGTCGAGGTCGTGATCATGTCCGGGCGCAAGGAGGCCCAGGTGATGGCCGACGCGCGCCTGCTCGGCCAGACCTCCTACATCTACGAGGCCGGATGCGCGGTGATGATCGACGGCGAGCGCACGCTGCTCACCGGCAACTGGCAGCCCAACGAGAAGGGGACGCCCGCCGAGCAGCTGCTGGCCGCCGGGGTCGCCGACGCGCTGTTCGAGCGCTTCGCGGGGCGGCTCGAGTGGCACGAGCCCTGGCACCACGGGCGCGAGTTCTCGCTGCTCATGCGCGGCAAGGTGGACGTCGACGAGGCCAACGCCCTGATCCGCGAGCTCGGCTACGACGACCTGCGCTTCCTCGACAACGGGGCGATCGGCCGGCGGATGGAGGGCATCGAGGGGCGCGCGCACGCATACCACCTGGTCCCCGGCGGCGCCAGCAAGGCTGGCGGCGTGGAGTTTCACCGGCGCGCGCGAGGCTACGCGCCGGAGGAGTGCATCGCGATCGGCGACTCGATCGAGGATCTCGAGGCGGCTGCCTCAGTGGGGCGCTTCTTCTGCGTCGCGAACGGCCCCGCCAACGACGAGAACCTCCGCGCGGCCCTGCCGCGCTTCCCGAACGCCACGGTCACCGAGGGCGCGATGGGAGACGGCTTCTACGAGGCCGTCGTGAGCTCGCTGGTCGCGCGCGACTGAGCCTGTTTTCCGTCCGGGACGGGCACGAACATACGTTCGCTTCCACCATCACCGCGCCGGGCGATTACTTCTGCCGCCCGGCGCGGTCTCAACTTTCGGGCGCCTCGCCCTCGGCGTCCAGAAGCCGCTGCACATGCCCGACCACGAGCTCATTGGCACCCCGCATGAAGTCGAGGATCATCTCGAGCTCGGCGGTCGTGCGCTTGCCCATGTATTTGCGCCAGTCGGCCGCCAGCGGGCCGAAGATCTCCTCGACCTCGTCGCGCGCCTTCTGGGTGAGCTCGATGAGCACGCGCCGGCGGTCCTCCTCGTCGCGGATCCGCTGCGCGTAGCCTTTGCGTTCGAGGCGGTCGACGACCGAGGTGACCGCTCCGGTGGTCAGGCCCATCTCCTGGGCGAGCTGGCCGGCCGTGATGCGCCCCCTGCGCTCGAGCAGGTCCATCGCGAGCAGGTCCGTCTGGTTGATGCCGAGGCGGCGCGTGACCGCCTGGTCGAACACCTGATTCGTGTTCTGCGCGGCCCTGAAGGCCTCTCCGACCGCCGACACGAGCTCCTCTTTATTTCGATGTTGCATTATTTTATCTCACAAGCTAAGATATTTGACGCTTAAAGAATACCACCTCAAGAAGCGAGGAGGAAAGGCTGTAGTGAACGCGATAGAGGCAGAGGGCCTGACGAAGCGATATCCCCCCGACGTCCAGGCGCTGGACGGCGTCAGCTTCAGCGTCCCCGAGGGCACGGTCTTCGGCCTGCTCGGCCCCAACGGCGCGGGCAAGTCGACGACGGTGAAGATCCTCACGACGCTCTCCACCCCCGACTCGGGCACGGCGCGAGTCGCCGGCTTCGACGTCAATCGCGAGGCCGCCAAGGTGCGCCGCGCGATCGGCGTCGTCGCGCAGAACCCGGGCGTCGACGGCGAGCTCACCGGGCGCGAGAACCTGATCCTCCAGGGCCGCATCCACGGCATCCCCTCCGCCGAGCTGCGCCGGCGCGCCGACCAACTGCTCGAGCAGTTCGGCCTCGCCGAGGCCGCCGACCGGGTCGCGCGCGGCTACTCCGGCGGGATGAAGCGCCGCCTCGATATCGCAGTCGCGCTCGTGCACCGGCCCAAGGTCCTGTTCCTGGACGAGCCGACGACGGGCCTCGACCCCGAGGTGCGCGCCGCGATGTGGGAGGAGATCGAGCGCCTCGCCTCCGAGGAGGGGCTCACGATCCTGCTCACGACCCACTACCTCGAGGAGGCCGACGAGCTCGCCTCGCAGCTCGCGATCGTCGACCGCGGGCGGATCGTCGTGCAGGGCTCGCCTGAGGCGCTCAAGGGCGAGCTCCAGGGTGACGCCGTCCACGTCGAGCTCGCCGAGCCGGCGCAGAACGGAGCCGCGACTGGGCTGCTCGACGGGGTCGCCGACGTGCGCGACGTCGTGGTCGAGGGCACGGTGCTGCGCGCCCGCGTCGCGAACGGCGCCACGGCCCTGCCGAGCGTGATGGCCGCGCTCGAGGCCGCGTCGGTGAGCGTCGCGTCCGTGCGGGTCTCGCGCCCGTCGCTCGACGACGTCTACCTGCGTTACACCGGCCGCGCGTTCGCCGAGGCCGAGGCCGAGGCGAGCCGCGACTCAAGCGATGAGGAGGACCGCTGATGGCACTCGCACTCAGACACGGCACATACATGATGTGGCGCGAGCTGCTTGCGCTCTGGCGGCAGCCCTGGTGGATCGCCGTCACCCTGATGCAGCCGATCATCTGGCTGCTGCTCTTCGGCGAGCTCTTCCGGAGCGTCGTCGAGATCCCCGGGTTCGAGACCAGCTCCTACGTCGACTTCCTCGTGCCGGGCGTGATCATCATGACTGCCTTCTTCGGCGCGAGCTGGGGCGGTATGGGGATGATCGAGGACCTCGACCGCGGGGTCACCGACCGCCTGCTGGTCTCGCCGCTCGCGCGCGCCGCGCTCGTCGCGGGCAAGGTGATGCAGAGCGCCGTGGTGATCGTGGTCCAGTCGCTGATCATGATCGGCCTCGCGCTGATCATCGGCGCGAGCTTCCCCGGGGGCATCGACGGCGTGCTCGTCATGCTCGCGATGGCGGTGCTGCTCGGCTGCTCGGTGGGCGCGCTCTCCAACGGGCTGGCACTGTACATCCGCAAGGAGGAGTCGCTGATCGCGCTGCTCTCGGCGGTGCAGCTGCCGCTCACGTTCATCTCGACGGCGTTCATGCAGAAGGACCTGATCCCGGGCTGGATGCAGACCGCCGCCGACTTCAACCCGCTCAACTGGGCGATCGAGGCGAGCCGCACCGCCGTCCTCGAGGGCGGTGACTGGGGCTTCATCGCCGCCCGGGCGGGCCTGCTGGTCGTCGTGCTGCTGCTCAGCGGGTGGTTCGCCCTGCGCGCGGTAGCCGCCTACCAGCGTTCCGTCTAGCCGGCCGGCCGTCGGCGCCACGGCGGGGCCCTCGCTTTGGGGCCCCGCCGTCGCCGTTTAAGATCGCGCCATGGCTCACGAGCACGCCACAGTCGCCGAGGAGGAGTACCTGCAGTCGATGTTCTGGCTGGAGGAGGCGGGACTCCCCATCACCGGCGCCAACATCGCCCGCGCGATGCAGCTGTCGCCGCCCACCGTCCACGAGATGATCGGCCGCCTCGAGCGCGACGGGTACGTCGAGCGCAACGAGGACAAGTCCCTGCGCTTCACCGAGGAGGGGCGCAAGGAGGCGGCCGCGATCGTCCGCCGCCACCGCCTGGTCGAGCGGTTCCTCACCGATGTGCTCGGCATCCCGTGGGACGAGGTCCATGAGGAGGCCGAGCGGATCGAGCACGCGATGTCGCCCGTGCTCGAGGAGCGCATGCTCGCGGCGATCGGCGACGCGCAGACCTGCCCGCACGGCCACCCGATCGTCGAGGGCATCCGCGAGGAGGGCTCGCTGCTGGCCGACTGCTCGGAGGGCGCGAAGGTGACCGTGCTGCGCTTCGAGAACGAGGCCGAGGAGATCCTCCACTACCTCAAGGGCACGGGCATCTACCCGGGCATGGAGGGCACGATCGACGCGGTCACCGACGACGAGATCGTGATCTCCGCCGATGATGGCCCGCACACGGTGCAGCGCAACATCGCCGAGACGGTCTCGGTCCGCGCCGACCCGGCGCCGCCGCCCCGGCCGCCGCTGCCCGAGCAGCTCGTCATCTCGACCGACCGCTACGGGCGCTAGGCGCCACCCCACGCGCTCGTTCAGCCCTGGTTGCCGCTTTCCGGCAACGAGGGCTGAATGGCCGGGAGCGCGCAGTAAGCGTCGGGGGATCCGAGGCGGCCCTGGCGCCGGCTAGGGCTTACGCTGCGTCAGCTTCACCGCGTCCACCCCTGCGTTGAGCACCAGCTCGGTGTCCACCTCGGCGAACCGCAGCCTCACGGTCCGCCCGGCGAAGCGGGTGAGGTTGAACTTGAGCTTCTTGGGCTTGAGCACGTTCGGGTCCCCCACCTTGGTGCGGAAGAGGGTCTTCAGGATGTGCGCCTTCTTGACCGAGCGCAGCGGCGCGCCCGGCTTCATCAGGTCGATCCGGTATTGCTGGTTATGGACCGCCCCGCCAGCGCGCATGGGCACGCCGGGACTCACGTCGAGCGTCTTGGGGGTATAGAAGCGCTCGGCGTGGTTGCGGTAGAAGACGTAGAAGCTGAGCTTGATCTTGCGATTCGGCTTCAGCTTGAGCGTGCGATGCAGGATCCGGGTCCCGGACCCAACCTGATCGGCGATCGCGGCGCGCTTCCCCTCCGGCGGCTTCGGGAAGTTCCCGAGCTTGCCGACCTGCGGGCCATCGCCCTTCTTGTAGACGAGCCATCTCCCGTTGGGGTCTCCGACCCGCTTCCAGCCCTTAAAGGTTCCCTGCTCGAACCCTCCGTTCGGCGGACCCGCCACCGCGATCGCCGAGACGGCCAGGACGGCGGCGGCCACCACTGCGGCGACCGCGGCGTTCACCCATCGCCGCATTTGAACTCCCCTCGTCGTGCATGTGAGTCATCGCCGGGTTCCCCGGCGCGGCCACTGTACATGACCGCGCCCCCGACGGCTCGCCCTACGCCGCGGCGCCCGCCCGCTGGCGCTCGAGCGCGCGGGCGATGCGGACCACGCCCTCACCGATCCGCTCGGGCGGGACGCTCGCGAACGAGAGCCGCAG
>DATCLC010000046.1:0-7550 GCA_036564135.1 Solirubrobacterales bacterium | reverse complement strand
GTGCCAGCGGTGGCGCTCGCCGAGCACGTCACGGAGCCGCCCGGTCTCGCGCAGCCCCGCCGCGGGGCCGAGCGCGTGGCCGACGGCGATGGCCCGGCCGAGGACCGCGGCCGGGTCCTCGCGGACCGGGTCGGCGCTGAGGGCGACGAGCTCGTCGTACCAGCAGAGGATCTGGGGCCAGTCGGTCTCGTCGGCGCGGGGCGCATCGGCGTGCAGGGCGGCGATCGCCGCTTCGATCTGGTAGCGGCCCGGGGGCCGCTCGTCCGTCTGCACGGCGAGCGCCGACTGCAGGACGCGCACGCCCTCGGCGATCTCCCGCTCGTCCCAGAGGCTGCGGTCCTGGCGGTCGAGCGGGACGATCCGCCCCGCGTCGTCGTAGCGCGCGGGCAGGCGGGCGTGGTTCAGGAGCATGAGCGCGAGCAGCCCGCGCGCCTCGGGCTCGTCGGTCGCGAGCGTGAGCTGGCGGGCGAGGCGGATCGCCTCCTCGGTGAGCTCCACGCGGTCGGCGTGCCCCGCGGCGTAGATCAGGTACAGCACGCGCAGCACGACGGCGAGGTCGCCGGGCCGCTCGAAGCGCTGTCCGCGCAGCGCCCGCTTCGCCCGGCTGATGCGCTGCGCCATCGTCGCCTCCGGGACGTAGAAGGCGTCGGCGATCTCGCGCGTCGTCAGGCCGCCGACCGCGCGCAGCGTGAGCGCCACCTGCGAGGCGGGGGAGAGCTCGGGGTGGCAGCAGAGGAACAGGAGGAAGAGGGTGTCGTCGCCCGCCGGCTGCGCGCCGGGTACGGGTGCGGGATCCGCGGGCGCCTCCTCCTCGCGCCGGCGCCGCGCCGCCTCGCTGCGCCGGGCGTCGACGAGCCGCCGCCGCGCGACCGCCGCGAGCCAGGCCCGTGGGTCGCGCGGGGGATGCTCGGGCCAGGTGCGCAGCGCCTCGATCAGCGCCTCCTGGAGGGCGTCCTCGGCGGCGTCGAAGTCCTCGCCCGAGCGCACGAGCGCCGCGAGCACGCGCGGGACGAGGGCGCGCAGGGCGCCCTCGTCCAATGCGTCGCTTGCGGGCTTGAGGCTCACGCGCCCTCGATCGGCGCGCCGGGCTCCATCACCTCGCGGACCTCGATCCACTCGTGGAGCGGCTCGCCGCCGGGCCCGGGCTCCGAGGAGATGTACGCGGCGATCTCGGCCGCGCGCTCGTACGAATCGACGTCGACCATCATCCAGCCGGCGATCAAATCGCTCGTCTCGGGGTGCGGGCCATCGGTCGTCACGGGGGCCGCGTCGGGGCCGCCGTAGCGAACGAACGAGCTCGACGGCGTGAGCGCCTGCCCATCGACGTACTCGCCGCTCTCGGTGAGCGTCTCGGCGACCTGGCGCAGAAACGCGAGGTGCGCCTCGACGTCCTTGGGGTCCCACTGATCCATGGGCGGGAACGGGCGGTGCGGCTCGGGGCCGCCGCGGTAGCGCTTCAGTAGCAGGTACTTGGGCATCGTTGGCCTCCTGGTCTCGTGGGCCGCGCCGGTCGCGGCCCTTCGCTGGGTGAGCGGAGCCGCGGGGCTGATCTCGACATCGTCGCGCACGCTCCCCGGAGACGACGAGACCCCCGCCGCGCGGCGGGGGTCCCTGCGATGGAGCTAGCCGGACTCGAACCGGCGACCTCCTGGGTGCGATCCAGGCGCTCTTCCAACTGAGCTATAGCCCCACGTGCCGGGCGATGCCAGCCAGGAAAGTCTAGCCCGAGGGGGACTGGCCGCAACGCTGCAACCGGCTAACTTGCCGGGAAGCGCCAGGGACGGCCGATCTAAGCTGCGATTCGTGAGCTTTCGGGTGCGCCTGAGCGTCTTCTTCTTTCTGATCGTCGTCCTGCCGATGGTGGCGATCGCCGTGCTGCTCGTCGAGGTGAGCGAGCGGGCCCGCGACGGCAAGGCGGACGCGCAGCTCGCGACCGGGCTGACGACGGCGCTCTCGGTGTACGAGGACGACGTGGCGCGCGCCAAGGCACAGGCCTCGCGGCTCGTGCGTTCGGGCGACTTGGGCGAGGCGCTCGTTGGCGGAGACGCGGCGCGAGCACGACAGTTCGCGCGCGACGCGGCCCGCCGGCCGGAGGTGGAGTTCGTGCGCGTCGAGCTGCCGGGCGGCGAGTCGATCGAGGAGGGCTCGCGGCAGGCGATCGCGGTAGCGGACGTCGCCGTCGAGGGCGCGGACGGCAACGCGCGCGTGTCGCTCTCGGTGACGGGGCCGACCGAGTACGTCGAGGAGGTCCGCGACCGCACGGGCCTGGACGTGGCCGTGCTGGCCGGTGATCGGATGCTGGCCTCGACGCTGTCCCTGGACGACGCGGCCGCGCTCCCCGAGGGTGGGGACTCGGTGGAGCTCTCCGCCGCCGATGACGAGCTCCGCGCCGCGGCCGTGGATCTCGCGAACCCGAGCGGCGGGCGGGTGGTCACGCTCACGCGGCTTGAGTCCGAGGGCTTCTTCGGCTCGAGCCCGCGCGTCGCCGCGGCGCTCGGGGCGTTCCTGCTCATCGCGCTCGTGGCGGTCTGGTTCTTGGTGCGGAGCCTGCAGGGGCAGGTCGCGACGATGCTGTACGCGGCCAGGCGCATCGGCGAGGGCGACTTCACGCAGAAGGTGCCGGTGGTCGGCCGGGACGAGATGGCGGGGCTCGCGGCCGAGTTCAACAAGATGAGTGACCGGCTGGCCGAGCAGGTCGACCAGCTCCGCCGCCAGCGGATCGAGCTCGACCGATCGATCCGCCGCCTGGGCGAGGCGTTCGCGAAGGGGCTCGACCGCGACGCGGTCCTGAGGATCGTGCTGGAGACGGCGCTCACCGCGTGCGAGGCGCAGTACGGCAGGATCGCGCTGGCCGACGGCACGGTCGTGGAGCTGCCCGAGATCGCGGACGGGGCCGCGCGGCAGGCCGCGCTCGGCGCCGAGTCCCGGGCCCGCGCCGACCGCGTACAGGTCGAGGCCTCCGACGAATCGGGCCTCCACGCGCTCGCCGCGCCGCTGCGCCCGCTGGGCGGCGGGGACGTCGTCGGCACGATGACCGTGGCCCGGGGGCCGCAGCCCTTCGGTCAGCACGAGCGCGATGTGTTCCTGTACCTGATCGGGCAGGCGTCGGCCTCGCTGGAGAACATCTCGACCCACGAGCGCGTCACCGAGCAGGCGACCACGGACGAGCTCACCGGCCTCGCCAACAAGCGCGCGTTCAGCGAGGTGCTGGAGCGCGAGGTGGCGCGCGCGGAGCGCTTCGGCCACGAGCTCTCGCTGATCATGCTCGACGTCGACGACTTCAAGCTCGTGAACGACACGCACGGCCACCTGCAGGGCGACGAGGTCCTGCGCGCGATCGGGCGAATCCTCGCCGACGAGCCGCGCGAGATCGACGAGCCGGCCCGTTACGGCGGCGAGGAGTTCGTGATCGCCCTGCCCGAGACCGGGCTGGAGGGCGCGCTCGAGCTGGCCGAGCGCATCCGCGCGCGGATCGAGATCGAGGCGATCCCGATGCTGGGCGCGGACGAGGTGATGTACGTGAGCGCCAGCTTCGGCGTGGCGACGCTGCCGACCTCGGCGCGCGACGAGCAGGAGCTGATCGCCGCGGCGGACGAGGCGTTGTACGCGGCAAAGGCGGCCGGGAAGAACCGGGTCGCGGCCGCCCCTCCGCTCGAGCCGGGCGAGGACGGGGCGCCACGCGCGAAGGGACAGGCGGGCGCGCGGCGAAGATAGGGCGCGAGCGCCCAGGCGGGCGCTGCGGCGCGGCGCGCATGGGCCTCGCCGTTACCCTTTGGTTAACAGGTTCGAGAGGCCATGGGAATCCTCGACGACGCCATTCGCGATCACCTCGACCTCAAGCGCAAGCACGGCGCTGCGGAGGAGGAGCTGAGGCAGCTTGAGCGGGAGGCGTTCGGCCCTCCGGCGCGGCCGGGCGAGCCGGATTTCCCGGAGCGCGAGGAGCCCCAGGACTTCGCGCCGGCGGTGGCCGAGGAGCCGGTGGAGGTCGCGGAGGCGCCCACGCGCATCGACGAGCCGCCGGAGGACATGATGGCGCCGCCGACCCCGGCGCCCGAGCAGGCGCAGCTCGACGTGCCCACCTCGGAGGAGCCGCGCACGCCGGAGCCCGCCCCGCAGCCGCAGCCGGCCGCGGAGGAGGCCGAGCCCGAGCCGGCCGCTGAGCAGCCCAGCGAGGAGCAGCCGGCGGCGAGCGACGCGCCGTTCTCGACCGAGGAGCGCGAGGCGATCGCGGAGCAGCCGACCCAGATCTTCGATCGCGAGGAGGCCGACGACTTCGGGTTCGACGACCTCGACCTCGAGCTCGACGACGAGTACCAGCCGGAGCCCGAGAGCGCCGAGCAGGAGGCTGCCCCTGAGCCGGAGAGCGCCGAGCAGGAGGTGGAGCGCGAGGCGCACGCCCACGAGCCGCTCCCCGACGAAGAGGAGGAGCTCGCCGAGGAGGACGCGGCGTTCGACGAGGGCGATGCCGAGGAGGAGGGCTCAGCGGAGGATGAGG
The DNA here is from genome assembly GCA_036564135.1 of Solirubrobacterales bacterium. Lineage (GTDB taxonomy): Bacteria > Actinomycetota > Thermoleophilia > Solirubrobacterales > 70-9 > RSA11. The sequence continues at coordinate 3,055 of DATCLC010000046.1, read as the reverse complement.
AGCTGGACGAGGACGTCCTCGAGGAGACGCCCGAGTTCCTGCGCGACGCGCCCGAGGACGACGAGCTCTGGTTCGAGCAGGGCGAGCCGAAGGACTTCGACTTCTAGCGCCCGTTAGGGCCGCGCCCCCGGGCTAGACGTAGCCGCGCGTCTGCGCCGCCTCGACGACGCGCTCGATCCCAATGACGTAGGCCGCCTCGCGCAGGCTGAGGCCGTCGGCGCGGGCCCGCGCGTGTACCTCGCGGTAGGCGCGGCGCATGATGTTCCCGAGGCGGTCGTTGACCTCGCGCTCGTCCCAGCGGAAGTGCTGGAGGTTCTGGACCCACTCGAAATACGAGACGACGACGCCGCCGGCGTTCGCGAGCACGTCGGGGATCACGTGGATGCCGCGCTCGATGAGCACCTGATCGGCCGCGGGGGTCGTCGGGCTGTTGGCGCCCTCGACGACCACCTTGCACGCGAGCCGGTCGGCGTTGTGCTCGTGGATCATCCCGCCGAGCGCCGCGGGGATGAAGACGTCGCAGGGCACGGCGACCAGGTCGTCCGGGTCGATCTCCTCGACGCCCTCGAACTCGGTGATCCGGCCGCCCTCGCTGATGTGGCGGTGCAGCGCGAGCGCGTCGATCCCCGAGTCGTTGCGGATCGCCCCGTAGGCGTCGGCGACCGCGACCATGCGGCCGCCCAGCTCCTGCAGGATCCGCGCCGCCCACGAGCCGACGTTGCCGAAGCCCTGGACGACGAAGGTCGTGCCGGTGGCGTCGATGCCGAGCTCGCCGCACGCCTCGCGGAAGACGTTCACGACGCCGCGCCCGGTCGCGGCCTCGCGTCCGTAGGAGCCCTCGAGCGCGATCGGCTTCCCCGTGACGACCGCTGGGGTGTGTCCGTGCAGCTTCCCGTACTCGTCCATGAACCAGGCCATGACCTGGGCGTTCGTGTTGACGTCGGGCGCCGGGATGTCGCGGGTCGGCCCGAGGACCTTCTCGATCTTGAGCATGAACGAGCGCGCGATCTTCTCGACCTCGTCCTCGGTGAGCTGGTCGACGGGACAGTTGACCCCGCCCTTGGCGCCGCCGTAGGGGACGCCTGCGATCGCCGTCTTCCAGGTCATGAGCGAGGCGAGCGCGCGCACCTCGTCGATGTCGACCTCGGGGTGAAAGCGGACGCCGCCCTTGTACGGGCCGCGCGCGCCGTTGTGCTGGATCCGGTAGCCGGAGAAGACGTGGGTCTTCCCGTCCGCGAGCTTCACCGGGATCTGCACGGTGACCTCGCGGTAGGGGGTCCAGAAGACAACCCGCAGGTCGTCGGGGATGCGCAGGTGGTCGCAGGCCCGGTCGAAGTAGTGCCTGACGATGTCGAGGTTGGAGACCTCGGCTCGCTGGCTGGGCTTGTGGGGCTGGGCGCCGTCGCTCGCCCGGGCCGCCTGCTCGACGGCCTGCGGCGAGTGGTCCGGCTCGTCGCGCTCGCCGACGGAACGCTCGCCCTGGGTATCGGTATCGGCCATCACGCCTCCTCCGCTCGCCTGACCCACGCCGATCGTCTCACACAAGCGCGCGCCGTTCGGCGTTCGCTCGTACTGCTTCCCCGCGGCGCGCACCTACAATCGGCGTTCGCGGGGCCATAGCTCAGTTGGTAGAGCGTCGCGCTTGCATCGCGAAGGTCGCCGGTTCGAATCCGGCTGGCTCCATCTCCCGGCGTATGGGTGCCCGCGCTGCGGGTAGTAAACCCGTGTGCGCCGCGTGCTGCCAACCGCAGCGACCGCCCTGCTGCTCGCCGCAGGCCTCGGGCCGGTGAACGCGCCGGGCGGTATCGACCCGCAGCGGCATGCGCCCACCGCCCAGCGCGCCGCGTGGAAGCCGGGCGTGCGCGCGGCGAGCCGCTTCGCAGCCAAGCGCATAGGGACCGTCCGGTTCGCCGTGGTCGACACGCGCGGCAAGGTGCACGAGCGGCGCGGCTATGGGCGGGTGCGCATGCTGAGCACGGTGAAGGTGATGCTGATGGTCGCGTACCTGCGCGAGCCCGAGGTGCGCCGCCGCGCGCTCACCGGTGGGGAGCGGGAGCTCTTGCGCGCGATGATCCGCCGCTCCGACAACGGCGCGGCCACCGTGATCCGCGACCGCCTCGGCCGCGCGCCGCTGGAGCGCCTCGCCAGCCGCGCCCGCATGCGCGGCTTCCGCTGGCATCCGAGCTGGGGGTTCTGCGAGACCACCGCGCGCGACCAGGCGGTCTTCATGCGCGCGCTGCGCCGCCACGTTCCCGCGCGCCACTGGGATTTCGCGCGCCGCCAGCTGCGCCGCATCATCCCCAAGCACCGCTGGGGCATCGCCGATGTCGACCTGCCACCGGGCTGGAAGCTCCACTTCAAGGGCGGCTGGGGCAAGCGCCGGCTCGGCGGGATCGAGCACCAGGTCGCGTTGCTTCAGAAGGGCAAGCGGCGAATCGGCGTCGCGATCCTCACCGAGGGCAACCCCTCGCGCAGGTACGGCCGCAGGACCCTGGAGGGCGTCGCCCGGCGCCTCTTCCGCAACCTCCCGCCCTGACCGCGATCGAGGTTTCTAGTCCCTCAGACGAGAAAGGTCGATCACGGGCTGCGGCGTGGGCCGGTGATCGACGTTTCTAGTCACACAGACGAGAAAGGTCGATCGCGGCGGGCGTTACTTGTCGTCCGGCGGGTTGTTCGCCGCGCCCCAGAGCGCCATCCCGAGGAGCGCGACCACGATCAGGGAGGACACCACCAGCACGGTGATCCCGTCGCGCGCCATCACGTAGAGGGTCATCCCGAAGAACCCGACGACGAAGATCACGCCGACGGCGAGCGCCACCGTGCGCAGGCCCGGGGAGCCCATCTACCCGTATCCCAGCCGCGGCCCGCGCGAGCGCCGGCGTTCGAAGAGCTTGATCGCAAGCAGGCCGAAGACGAAGCCGCCGACGTGGGCGAGGTAGGCGACGTCGGCCTCGCCCGCGATGTCCGTGCCGATCTGCCCGACCACGGGCAGGAACTGCAGCACGAACCACACGCCGAGCAGGATCGCCGCGGGGATCTCGATCAGCGTCACCAG
>DATCLC010000045.1:0-7504 GCA_036564135.1 Solirubrobacterales bacterium | reverse complement strand
GAGCTCGAGTCCGGCACCCACTCCGCGCGCCACGTCGAGCGCCGGGAGTGGCTCGAGGGGCGCGTCTAGCCCCACAGCCGGCGCGTCGCCCGACCGCCGACGCCACCCCTACCCCCAACCGCCGTGCGACTCCGTTGCGGTGCGCAACGTTTTCGCACGCTCAGCGGGCCTGCCCTTGCGGCGGCCCCGCCCCGGCTTTTGGGGTCGGTGGGTCGGGGACCCGAGCGAGGGAGTTGCCCATGAGGCGGATGAAGGAGGTCGCGGTGCTGCTCGCCGTTGCGTTGCTGTGCATTCCCGCGGCGGCGGAGGCGCAGACGACGTTCAAGGCGGGGCCGGTCCACTACGTGTTCAGGAACGCGAACGTCGCACCGAGTTCAAGCGACGGCATCACGGTCTACTGCAACCCCAAGACCCGTGTCGCGGCCGGCGGGTACGGCGCGAACGGACCGCTCCTGGACGCGAGCCTGGCGGGGTCGCACCCGGTGGACGGCGGCGATCCGGACCTCGTGCGCGACGACGGCTGGCGCCTTGGCGTCTACAACTCCGGCTCTCAGAGCCTGAAGGTGAAGTTCGCGGAGGTCTGCCTGCGCCCCGGGCTCGCCGCCAACGCCCTGGCGTACGCGTCGACCGACCACAATGTCGCGATGGGCACGTTCACGACCATCTACGGGTCCACGTGCCCGCAGGGACGCGTGGTCGGCGGGGGCGTGCAGTTCGGCGGCGGGGCGATCAACGCCGTCCGCATCGACTCGACCTCGCCGTACAGCACCCTCGGCTGGGAACAGCCGCCCGACGACGGATGGACGTCGCGCGTCACCGTCCAGGGCCCGGCCACCAACACGAGCCACGTGATCTGCATGACCGGAGACGACGTCGCCCTCCGCTACCGCAAGAGGGAGGCCATCGTCCGCGGCGGGCAGACGAAGCGGATCGTCGCGCGCTGCCCGAAGGGGAAGGGCTGGCGGGTGATCGGCGGCGGGGTCGCCGGGTTCTTCCTGCGGATCAAGCAGTCGCTGCCCTGGGACAGCAAGGACAAGCGCAAGGTGCCCGAGGACGGGTGCCTGGTCCGCGCCGGCCTCCCCTTCCCGAACTCGAAGCCCGTGGTCGCGACCGCGACGGCGATCTGCGCGAAGAAGACGTAGGCGCCGCCGGTTGCGCCGCCCGCGATCAGCCGGCCTCGGCCTTGGGCGCGGCGTGGGCCTCCTCGGGCTTGGCCTGGTGAGCGCGCGCCTCGGTCGCCTCGCGGATGTGGCGGCGCAGGCCGAAGAAGTAGTCGGCGCCGCTGACCACGGTCATCACGACCGCCGCGTAGACGGTGAGGTCGACCCACAGCGGCGTCGGCTGGAAAGCGATCAGCGCGAAGATCGCGAGCACCTGCAGGGCGGTCTTCGCCTTGCCCAGCCAGCTCGCCGCGATCACGGCGCCGCGCTCCGCGGCGATCGCGCGCAGGCCGGTCACGGCGAACTCGCGCGCGATGATCACCATCGCGACCCACGCGGCCAGCCGTCCCAGGGAGACCAGCGAGATCAGCGCCGCGGTGACGAGCAGCTTGTCGGCGAGCGGGTCCATGAGCTTGCCGAACGTGGTGATCTGCTTGCGGCGGCGCGCGACGTAGCCGTCGAGGCCGTCGCTGAAGGCCGCGAGCGCGAAGACGACCGCCGCGATCACGTCGCCCTCGGGCGTCTCCTCCAGCAGGGCGACGACCACCACCGGCACGGCGACAATGCGCAGCACGGTGAGCACGTTCGGCAGGTTCAGCGGGAACATCCACCAGCCAGTATCGCCGCCCGGCAGCGCGCCCGCCACCTCGCCACGCCTCCAAAGCGCCGAGCGAGGCGGATCTTTGGGCCTATGCCGCAAGGATCCGCCTCGCTTGCGGTGGCGCTGCGGCGCGTGGGTCAGGCTGCCAGCTCGCGGGCGCGGCTGAAGACGGCGTCGAACATCGGCTCGGTGAGCTTGCCCGTGAACGTGTTCTGCTGGCTCGGGTGGTAGGAGCCCACCAGCGCGTAGTCGCCCACCGCGGCCTCCGCCCCGTGCGCGAACCGCGGCTTCGGGCGCGCCACGTGGCCGAGCTCGCGCAGTGCGCGCAGCGCGCCGTCCCACGCGAACTGCCCCAGGCAGACGATCACCCGGGCGCGCTCGAGCAGGGCGAGCTCCCGGGCGAGATAGGGCAGGCAGCGGTCGCGCTCGTCCGGCGCGGGCTTGTTGGCGGGTGGGGCGCAGCGCACGACCGCGGTCACGTACGCGCCGCGGAGCTCGAGGCCGTCACCGCGATGCCGGCTGGTCGGCTGCGTCGCGAGCCCGGCGCGATGCAGCGCCGCGTACAACCAGTCGCCCGACCGGTCGCCGGTGAACATCCGCCCGGTCCGGTTCGCGCCGTGGGCCGCGGGCGCGAGCCCGACGATCGCGATCCGCGCCTCGGGGTCGCCGAAGCCTGGAACCGGACGCGCCCAGTAGCGCTCACCCCGGTACCGCCGTGGCGGATCGGCGGCCACGGACTCGCGCCACTCCACCAGGCGCGGGCAAGCGCGGCAGGCGCATACCCGCTCGGAGAGCTCCGCGAGCCCGGCCTCCGCATGCGTCACTTCTTCGGCCACGGCCGGTAAGTTCCCAGACCCGTGCAAGCCCTGCGCCCCGATCCCGACGAGCCCAGCGCCGCCGAGGCCGCCCCTGCCCCCGCGCGCGGCGTGTCGCGCCGTGGCCTGCTCGCCGCCTCGGGCGCATCGCTCTCGGCGCTCGCGCTCGCCGCCTGCGGCGCGTCCCAGGAGGAGGAAGAGCCCTCCCCCGAGGAGGACGCGGCGCGCCTCAACGAGCTGCTCGCCGCGGAGGAGCTCCTCGACGGCATCTACCGCAACGCCCCGCGGTCGAGCGGCGCCGAGCGCCGCATGATCGACAGCTTCGCGTTCGCCGCGGCGCGGAACGTCCTCACCCTGCGCGAGGCCGTGACCGAGCGCGGCGGCGAGCCCGCCGGGCCCGAGGAGGGCATGGTCGGCGGCACGGGCCTGCGCCCGCTGATCATCGGCGAGAACCGGGCGATCGCCGCCGGGATCTCCGCGATCGGCGGCCTCACCGAGCCGGAGGCAAAGCGACTCGTCCAGGGGATCGTCACCGGCCACGCGGCGCGCGTCGCCGTGCTGCGCTCGATCGAGGAGGGCGACCCGGCCCCCGAGGCCTACGTGATGGGGGAGCGGCCGTAATGAGCGCTCCGCGTCAGCAGGGCCCGGAGGGCGGGAACGCCGCGACCCGCCGCGACGTCCTCGCGCGCGGCGCCGTGCTCGCCGGCGCCGCGGCGGTCCCGGCCGCCCTGCTCGCCGCGGCCCCCGCGCACGCGCAAAAGGACGACCAGACCGGCGCGCTCGAGAACGTCATCAACTTCGAGCGCGCCGCCCGTTACGCCTACACCGAGGCGGCCGCCGGCGAACGGCTCTCCGGCGACGCGCGGGCGCTCGCCGAGGAGCTCGCCGGTCAGGAGGACGACCACGCCACCGCGCTCGAGACCGCGCTCGAACAGCTCGGGATCGAGCCGCCGGAGGAGAGCGACCCCCCGCCCACGGACAGCGCGCCGATTCTCGAGAGCTTCGATCCGGAAGCGAGCCAGGAGGAGCTCATCGACTTCTTCATCGCGCTCGAGGAGGAGATCCTCCAGATCTACGCCACCGCCGTCGCCAGCCTGACCGCGGACGACCTCCTGCGCTCGGCCGCCCAGATCGGCGGCAGCCATGCCCAGCACCTGGCCGCGTGGCGGCTGTTGCGCGGCGACGCCCCCGCGCAGGCTGCCGCGTTGCCGGGCAGCGAGTCCGCCTCCGAGGAGGAGTGAGCGCGCGGTAATGTGGCTCGCCGGGGGATAGGCCCCCGGAACGGCGCATGACCCCGGACAAGACCAAAGAGCTCCGCAAGCTCGCGATCGTGCCGGCGTACAACGAGGCGGGCATGGTCGGCCGCGTCGTGCGCGACATCCGCCGCCACGCGCCCGACTTCGACATCCTCGTCGTGGACGACGGCTCAACCGACACCACCGCCCTCCACGCACGCGCGCAAGGCGCGATGGTGATCAGCCACCCCTTCAACCTCGGCATCGGCGGCGCGATGCAGTCCGGCTACAAGTTCGCGCTGCGGCACGGCTACGACGTGGCCGTGCAGGTCGACGGCGACGGCCAGCACAAGCCCGCCTACATCCACGACCTGCTCGCCGCCCTGCAGACCGAAGGCGACGAGGCCGACATGGTCTGCGGCTCGCGCTTCCGCGGCGACCCTGGCTACAAGGTCCCGCTCGGCAGGCGGATCGGGAACCTGATCTTCGCGATCGTGCTCACGGCGATCACCCGCCAGCGGATCACCGACCCGACCTCGGGCTTCCGGATGACGAACCGCCGCGGCATCGAGCTGTTCGCGCGCGACTACCCCCACGACTATCCCGAGGTCGAGGCGCTGCTGATGCTGAACGCGCACCGCCTGCGCATCCACGAGGTGCACGTGAGCATGAACGCGCGCGGCTTCGGGCGCAGCTCGATCGACTACCCGCGCTCCGCCTACTACATGCTCAAGGTCCTGCTCGCGATCTTCATCGGCCTGTTCCGCCGCCGCCCCACCCCCGTCGAGGCGACCGGCGAGAAGGAGATGCTGGCCAGCGGGCTCACGCCCAACACCGAGGAGCTGCAGGCGCTCACCCAGCGCGGCGACGGAGGCGGGACGTGAGCCGGCGCGCCCTGCGCCGCACCGCCCTCCGGACCGCCGCGCTCGCCGCCGCCGGCGCGCTCTGGGTCGCACCCGCGGCGCTCGCCGACACGATCACCGTCGAGCCCGGCCCGAGCACGCTCGGCGAGGCGATCCTGCTCGCCGAGCCGGGCGACGTGATCGAGCTGCCCCCGGGCCGCTTTCTGCTCACCGAGGGCGACGTGCTCGAGGAGAAGGACCTGACCCTGCGGGGCGCCGGCGAGGGCGAGACCGTGATCGTGCCCGCGGGCGGCGGCGAGGCGCTCGACGATCCGGGGGTCACCGTCGAGGGCGCCACCGTCGCCGAGCCCCTCCAGCCCGCCGACGGCGAGGACCGCGACGGGGCCGACGGGGGCGATGGGAGCGGGACGCTCGAGCCCCGGGCCCAGGTGATCGCGCTGATCGCGACGCTCGCGATCTTTTTGCTCGTGCTCGAGCTCGTGCGGCGCCGCAAGCTCTCCGAGCGCTACGCGCTCCTCTGGATGGCCGCGGCCGCGGCGCTGCTTTTGCTCGCGATCTGGACCGGTCTGCTCGACCGGATCGCGGAGCTCATGGGGATCCAGGAGCCCGCGAACGCGATCTTCATCCTCGCCTTCGGCGTCGCCTTCCTGCTGCTTTTGAACTTCTCGGTGGTCTCGTCGCGGCTCTCCGAGGAGACCAAGATCCTCGCCCAGGAGGTCGCCCGCCTCCAGCTTGAGCTCGAGCAGGAGCGCGAGGCGCGCGCGGCGCTCGAGGCCGGTGAGGGCAACGAGGACTACGCGCGCAGCACGAGGCGCACGGCGCCCCAGTAGGCGCGCAGCGCGAGGCCGAGCACTCGCGAGCGCGCCGCCGCCCCCAGGTACGGGGAATCGAGCTCAGGCGTGAGCCCGCGCGCGAACTCGCCCGCTGAGACCCTGCGCTGCGCCTGCACCGCGCGGCGCTCGCGCACGAGCCGTGGCAGGGAACGCGCGACGTCGCCCCAGGCGGCGAGCTTCTGGCGCGCCCAGCCGCCGGCCAGCGAGACCGGGATCAGCGCCAGCTCCGTTGCGAGCAGGGCCGGCGCGAGCAGGCCGAGCAGCGCCGCCGGGTAGCAGCGGATCAGGGTCGCCCAGCGGTTGCGCTCCAGATACCGCCACTTGGCCGGGCCCTTCTCGAACTCGTAGTCGTGGTCGACGCGCGCCGCGTGCGCGACCCCCAGGCGCCCGCCGGCGAGACGCACGCGCAGCGAGAGGTCGACGTCCTCGTGGTAGAGGAAGAACTCCTCGGGAAAGCCGCCCAGGCGCTCGAACTCGGCGCGGGGGATCGCGAGGCACGCGCCGGAGACGAAACCCGGCTCGCCACCGGCATCCGCCGGCGCCGCGTCGACGGGCTCCCCCGCCCCGCCCGCCCAGGCGATCCCGGTGAAGTGCACGACCCCGCCCCGGGTGTTCACCACCCGCCCGCCGTCGCTGGTCACGAGCGCCTGCCACGCGCCCCAGCCGCGCCCCTCGGCGTGCGGCGCGGCGATCGCTTCCCGCCAGCCCGGCTGCGGCACGGCGTCCGGGTTCAGGAAGACGAGCAGCTCCCCCCGCGCCCGTCGCGCGCCCGCGTTGCAGGCCGCCGGGAACCCCAGGTTCGCGCCGGTCTCGACCACCCGCGCCCCCGGGTGCGCCGCCCGCACGGTCGCCGGCGTCTCGTCCGGCGAGGCGTTGTCGACGACGACCACCTCGTCGCCGTCCGTGAGCTCGCGCGCGAGCGCCTCCAGCGAGGCCCCGATCACATCTGCGTGCCCGTGCGTGACGATGACGACGGAGAGCGTGCTCATGCGGGGCTTATAGCCGGGAACGGGGGCAGGGCGCGGAGACCTTGACGAGCGATCGCTGGCGGAATTACGGTGAACAAACGTTGTCTATGGTCCGAGCGGGAGCGGGTTAGGGGTTCCCACTCGTCTCCCGCAGACACGTTAGGAGGAGAAGAGGTGAAGCCACTCGCGACGTGGCGGGCATCCCTCGTGGCGGTGCTCGGTGCCGTCGCCGCGCTCGCGCTGCTCCCGGGTACGGCGGGCGCCGCGCCGAGCGGCATCTGGGCGCCGTTCGACAACTGCCCGCTCGACGATCCGCGCATGCAGGACCCCAACAACTTCTCGGTGTTCTGCGTGTCGGCAACCTCAAACGGCGGCTACATGCAGATCGGGCGCACGCCGATCGTCTCCACCGAGGGGTCCCCGGTGAACGTGCAGTTCGGGTTCCGGCTCGTCGGCGAGGACGGCAGCGAGCTTGAGACCATCTCGCAACCCGACGCGGTCCGGGCGACGCCGGTGCCCGTGCCGGGCGGCCTGCTCGGCCTCGCCGGCGAGCAGGCGATCGAGCGCCTTCTGGGCTCGGTGCCGAGCGTGCTCCGCGTGCACGCGCTCGTCGAGCAGGCGGGCCCGATCCGCAATTTCGACCTGCTCGGCGCGCTCACGGGCACGCCGGTGTTCGAGCTGCCGGTCAAGATCCACCTGCTGAACCCGGTGCTCGGCGACCGCTGCTACATCGGCTCGGAGGCCGACCCGATCATCCTGCGGCCGCAGTGGGGCCCGACCGATCCGCCGCCCCCCAACGAGCCGATCGAGGGCAGTCCCGGCGAGCTCGCCTTCGAGGAGCCCGAGGATTTGCCGCCGGGCGTCGATGCCGCCGTAATCAAGCAGCTGGGCGCGACCATGGTCGACAACACGTTCTCGGTGCCGAAGGCCCGGAACTGCGGCCCGGTCATCCCGCTGCTCAACGTCGGCCTGCTCGACGCCGCGATCAACCAGCGGCAGACGCTGCCGCAGCAGAGCGGCGCCAACACG
>DATCLC010000044.1:0-7034 GCA_036564135.1 Solirubrobacterales bacterium | reverse complement strand
CCCCCGAGCTATCGCTTGTCGGTCTGGTTGGACGCGACCGCGTCGGCGACCCGCACGGCCCCGGCGACCCGCGCCAGGCGGCCGGCGAGCTCGGGCCAGCGGGCGGCGAAGCGGGCGGCGGCGCGCTGGCGCAGCGGCGCGACCGCGATCTCGGCGCGGTCGCGCTCGATCGCCGCGACCACCGCGTCGGCGACCTGCCCGGGCGTTCCGGTGCCGCCCAGCGCGGGCGCCTTCACGCCGGAGTCGGCGAACATGCCCGCGTCGCGGATCAGGCCCGGCAGGACGACGGACGCGCTGAGCGGCGTGTCGCGGAGGTCCTCGCGCAGGCCGAGCGCGAACCCGCGCAGCCCGAACTTCGTGCCCGAGTACAGCGCGGCGCGCGCGGTCGCGGCGATGCCGTTCAGCGACGAGACGTAGACGAAGTGCCCGCGCCCGCGCGCCCGCATGGGCTCGAGCAGCGCGTGGGTCATCAGGATCGGGGCCTCGAGGTTCACGCGCAGCGCCCGCTCGATGTGGACGCGGTCCATGTCCTCGATCCGGCCCGAGGCGGGCAGCCCGGCGTTGGCGACCAAGACGTCGATCTCGCCGGCCTCGGCGACCAGCCGCAGCGCGGCCTCGGGCTCGGCGAGGTCGCTCACGACCGCGCGATGGCCCTCGCCGGGCAGCTCGGCTGCGAGCTGCTCCAGCTCGGGGCCCTTGCGCGAGCTCAGCACGAGCCGGGCGCCGCGCTCGGCGAGGCCCGCGGCGATCGCGCGGCCCAGGCCTCCGGTGGCGCCCGTGAGCAGGACGGTGGCTCCAGCCAGCTTCATCGAGCGGCAACGTACCAGCGCGAGACCCGTCCCAACCGCACGTTCAGCCCTGGTCGTCGTTTTCCGAACACGTGGGCTGAACGTCCCGCGGGCCCGGCGCCACGTTCAGCCGTAGTCGTCGAATTTCGAATACCAGGGCTGAACGTTGTGGCTGCGGAGGCTCATTTCCGCACTTCTATTGCGGTTAGCGGAATACTGGAGCTATGAGCAAAGACACCTTCGGCGCGCGCGCCACACTCGACGTCTCCGGTCGCCAGTACGAGATCTTCCGACTCGACGCGCTGCAGGAGCGCTTCGACGTCGCCCGGCTCCCGTACTCGCTCAAGGTCCTACTCGAGAACGCGCTGCGGCTCGAGGACGGTGAGTCGATCACGTCGGAGGACGTCGAGGCGATCGCCAGCTGGGACGCGAAGGCCGAGCCGTCGGTGGAGATCCCCTTCACGCCGGCCCGGGTGCTCATGCAGGACTTCACCGGCGTGCCCGCGATCGTCGACCTCGCCGCGATGCGCGACGCGATGGAGGAGCTCGGCGGCGACGCCTCGCGCATCAACCCGCTGGTCCCGGTCGACCTCGTCATCGACCACTCGGTCCAGGTCGACGCGTTCGGCAACCCCCGCGCCTTCGACATCAACGCCGACCGCGACTACGAGCGCAACCGCGAGCGCTACGCGTTCCTGCGCTGGGGTCAGCAGGCCTTCGACAACTTCCGCGTGGTGCCGCCGGCGACCGGCATCTGCCACCAGGTCAACCTCGAGTACCTCGGCCAGGTGGTCTTCAAGCGCGAGGTGGACGGCGTGCTGCAGGCCTACCCTGACACGCTCGTCGGCACGGACTCGCACACGACGATGATCAACGGCCTCGGCGTGCTCGGCTGGGGCGTGGGCGGCATCGAGGCGGAGGCCGCGATGCTCGGCCAGCCGATCTCGATGCTGCTGCCGCAGGTGATCGGCTTCAAGCTCTCCGGTGAGCTGCGCGAGGGCGCGACGGCGACCGACCTCGTCCTCAAGGTCACCGAGATGCTCCGCGAGCGCGGCGTCGTCGGCAAGTTCGTCGAGTTCTTCGGCCCCGGCCTGCACACGCTCGGGCTCGCCGACCGCGCCACGATCGGCAACATGTCGCCGGAGTTCGGCTCGACCTGCGCGATCTTCCCGATCGACGCCGAGACGCTCCGCTACCTCGAGTTCACCGGGCGGCCCACCGAGCTGATCGAGCTCGTCGACGCCTACGCGCGCGAGCAGGGGCTCTTCCACACCGAGGACTCCGAGGACCCGACCTTCTCCGACACGCTCGAGCTCGACCTCGGCGACGTCGAGCCCGCGATCGCCGGCCCGCGGCGCCCGCAGGACCGGATCGCGCTCTCCGACGCGCGCGCGGCGTTCCTGGAGTCGCTCGCCGAGTTCGACCCCGACGCGGCGGGCATGCTCGGCGAGGGGCCGGTCAACGGCTCCTACGACGAGACGGTGGCGGAGAGCTTCCCGGCCTCCGACCCGCCCGCCGAGGAGCATTCCGAGGCCGCCGACAAGCCGGAGCCCGCGGTGACCGGCACGGCCACGGCGGCGCGCAAGGCGAAGCCGGTGAAGGTCACGCTCGAGGACGGCACGGAGGTCGAGCTCGACCACGGCCGCATCGTGATCGCCGCGATCACGAGCTGCACGAACACCTCGAACCCGAGCGTGATGATCGGCGCCGGCCTGCTCGCCAAGAAGGCGGTCGAGCGCGGCCTGCGCTCGCAGCCGTGGGTGAAGACGTCGCTCGCGCCGGGCTCGACGGTCGTCACCGACTACCTCAAGCAGGCGGGGCTCGACAAGTACCTCGACGAGCTCGGCTTCAACCTCGTCGGCTACGGCTGCACGACGTGCATCGGCAACTCCGGGCCGCTGCCGGGCGAGATCTCGCAGGCGGTCAACGAGCACGACCTCGTCGTCTGCTCGGTGCTCTCGGGCAACCGCAACTTCGAGGGGCGGATCAACCCCGACGTGCGCAACAACTACCTGGCCTCGCCGCCGCTGTGCGTCGCGTACGCGCTGCTGGGCCGTATGGACGTGGACATCACGACCGAGCCCCTCGGCACCGACCCCGACGGCCGGCCGGTCTACCTCGGCGACATCTGGCCGTCGAACGAGGAGATCAAGCGCACGGTCGCCGACGCGGTCCGTGCCGACATGTTCAAGAAGAACTACGCGGACGTCTTCAGCGGCGACGAGCGCTGGCGCGAGCTCGAGACGCCCTCGGGCGACCGCTACTCCTGGCCCGAGTCGACCTACGTGCGGCGCCCGCCGTTCTTCGAGGGCATCCCGTCGGAGCCGCCGCCCGTCGAGCCCGTCGTCGGCGCGCGCGTGCTCGCCATGCTCGGCGACTCCGTGACCACCGACCACATCTCGCCGGCCGGCGCGATCAAGAAGGACTCGCCCGCCGGCCGCTGGCTGATCGAGCAGGGCGTCGAGGTCCGCGACTTCAACTCGTACGGGTCGCGCCGCGGCAACCACGAGGTGATGATGCGCGGCACGTTCGCGAACGTGCGCCTACGCAACCGCCTGGTCGATCGCGAGGGCGGCTACACGCGCCACTTCCCGGATGGCGAGGAGATGCCGATCTACGACGCGGCGATGAAGTACGCCGAGGAGGGCGTGCCGCTGGTAGTGCTCGGCGGCAAGGAGTACGGCTCGGGCTCGTCGCGCGACTGGGCCGCCAAGGGCACTCGGCTGCTCGGCGTGCGCGCCGTGATCGCCGAGAGCTTCGAGCGCATCCACCGCTCGAACCTGATCGGCATGGGCGTGCTGCCGCTGCAGTTCCCCGACGGCGAGTCGGTCGACTCACTCGGCCTCACCGGCGAGGAGGTCTTCGACGTCGAGGGCATCGAGGAGGCCCTGGAGAAGCCGACCTCCGAGCGCCGTACGGTCCGCGTCAAGGCCACCCGCGACGGCGCCGATCCGATCGAGTTCGACGCGACGGTGCGCCTGGACACGCCGAATGAGGTGAGCTACTACAAGCACGGCGGCATCCTGCATCGCGTGCTCAGGGAACTCCGGTAGCGGCTGGTTCGCCGGTTAGCCGGGACGAAGCCGTCTCGGCAGCTCTTGTAGCGGACCGCCCAGCCGCAGCTTTGCGGGCCCCGAAAAGAGGCGGGGCGGGGCCGTGGGAGGCAGGGGGTCCACACGGCCCGCGCCACCGCCTTGCGCGTCGGTAGCCAGGGAGGGATGCCGACGCGATCGTCCCCGGAGGCGGGACTGGCCGGGGACGAGCCTTGCAAGTCCCTTCTCTCGCTCCCTGCGCGGGTCGCGCTCATTCTTGCCCATGCGCGCCCGCCGTGTCAATAGCGGTTCCGTCACCAGCGTTGGTAGCCAATTCACCCCTGCTTTGCAGGGGCATTGGCCACTAAGCCGTTTCCCCGTACTTGCGCTCGATGACCTCGATCGCGATCACGCTGCCAACGGGCCCGACCGGCGTGAGCGTCGCGGCCAGCAGCGTGTAGGGCGCCTCCCTGCGCAGCACCGCAACCCAGATCAGCAGCGCCAGCACGATGAACCCGATCCCGTGCGCCATGCCGGCGTAGAAGGTTTCGTGCTCCATCCCGGGCCCCAGCCAGACCACGAGCAGGATCCCGAACAGGACCAGCTCGATCCAGGACGCGATCTTCACGACCCGAAACAGCGGCCCCGGCTTGGGGCGCCGCAGCACGTCGCTCGGCCGCTCGGGCCGCGGCGTGGACGCTGACTGGGCGGGACTGGCCATCACCGGGAAACCTAGCCGCGCGCCCGTTCGCCCGCGCCCGCGCCCCCGCGCGACGGCCGCAAGCGAAGCGCCCGCTGGGCGCGGGCGCTTCGAGCAGTCTCGGTTGCGCTAGGCCGACAGCGCCGTGAGCACGATCCGCTCCTGCTCGGAGCGGTGCGCCGCCGGGTAGCCCTCGCTCGGGCTCGCGCGCGGCGGGCGCCCGACGTAGCCGAAACGGACGCCCTCGGGAACGATCTCGGGCATGCGCCGCGCCATCACGCTCCAGGCGCCCATGTTCTTCGGCTCCTCCTGGACCCAGAGGATCTCCTTGAGGTTCGGGTAGCGGGCGATGAGCGTCTGGATCTGGTCGCGCGGCCACGGGTAGAGCAGCTCGACCCTCGCGATCGCGACCGAGGTCGCCTCCTCGCGGCGCTGGTGCGAGTCGAGGTCGTAGTAGACCTTCCCCGAGCACAGCGCGAGGCGCGTGATCTCCTCCTCGCGGCCGGCGGCCCGAGGGTCGTCCAGCACGAACTGGAAGGTGCCGTTCGTCAGGTCGGCGAGCTTCGAGCTCGCGGCCGGCAGGCGCAGCAGCCCCTTCGGGGTGAAGATGACCAGCGGTCGCGGCTTGGCGATCCGCGCCTGGCGCCGCAGGAGGTGGAAGTACTGCGCGGCCGTCGTTGGGTTCGCGAGCCGCATGTTGCCCTCCGCGGCGAGCTGGATGAAGCGCTCGATGCGGGCGCTCGAGTGCTCGGGCCCCGAGCCCTCGTAGCCGTGCGGCAAGAGCAGCGTGAGGCGCGTCGTCTGACCCCACTTCGCCTCGCCGGCGGCGATGAAGCTGTCGATGATCACCTGCGCGCCGTTGGCGAAGTCGCCGAACTGCGCCTCCCAGAGGATCAGGCTCTCCGGCGAGGCGGCCGAATAGCCGTACTCGAAGCCGAGGCACGCGTTCTCCGACAGCGGGCTGTTGTGGATCTCGAACGGGGCCAGCGCGCCCGACAGGTTCTGGATCGGCGCGTACTTGAGCCCGGTCTTCTCGTCGTGCAGGACGAGGTGGCGGTTCGAGAACGTGCCGCGCTCGGTGTCCTGCCCGGTCAGGCGGATGTGCGTGCCCTCGGTGAGCAGTGACGCGAACGCGAGCGCCTCGGCGTGGCCCCACTCGATCGGGCCCTCGTCCAGGACCTCGCGGCGCCGCTCGAGCGGCTTGCGCAGCTTGCGGTGGATGGCGAAGCCGTCGGGCACCCGCAGGAGCTGCTCGTTGAGCTCGCGCAGGCGCCGCTCGGGGACGGCCGTCTCGACCTCAGGCGAGCGCGTCCGGTCGAGCTCGCCGGTGCCGATGTGCGTGGAGGTCGGGTCCTCGTACTCGCCCGACTCCATCTTGCGCCGCAGCTCCTTGTGCGCGCTGGAGAGCTCCTCGAGCCGGCGCTTCGCGTCGGCCTCAACGTCGTCGGGCGTGACGATGCCCTCCTTGACCAGTCGCTCGGCGTAGATCTCGGAGACCGGCGGGTGGTTCTTGATCTTGGCCGCCATCGTGGGCTGCGTGTAGGCGGGCTCGTCGGTCTCGTTGTGCCCGTAGCGGCGGTAGCCGATCACGTCGATCACGACGTCGCGGCCGAAGCGCTCACGGTAGGCCATCGCCAGGCGCACGGCGGCGATGCAGGCCTCGGGGTCGTCCGCGTTCACGTGGATCAGCGGGCAGTTGAAGCCCTTCGCCAAGTCGGCCGCGTACGGGGTCGAGCGGCCCTCATGCGGGTCGGTCGTGAAGCCCACCTGGTTGTTGGTGATGATGTGGACGGTGCCGCCGGTCGAGTAGCCGTCGATCGACTGCAGGTTCAGCGTCTCGGCCACCACGCCCTGGCCCGGGAAGGCCGCGTCGCCGTGCAGAAGCAGCGGCAGGGCGGTCTTCGGGTCGTGGTGGAGCTTCGGCCCGGAGTGCTCGGTCTGCGAGGCGCGCGCGGCGCCGGTGACCACCGGGTCGACGTACTCGAGGTGCGACGGGTTCGGGTAGAGCCGGACCCGGATCTCGTCGCCGTTCTCGGTGGTGACCAGGTTCTCGGCGCCGTAGTGGTATTTGACGTCGCCGGTGCCCGAGTGCGGGATCGCGGCGATCGCCTTCACGCGGTGGATGTCCTTGGCGCCCTCGAACTCGGCCATGATCGACTGCGGCGAGCGGCCGAGGTTGTGCGCGAGGACGCTGAGGCGGCCGCGGTGGGCCATGCCGACCACGACCTCCTCCGCGCCGCCGGACGCGGCCAGGCGGACGATCTCGTCGATCATCGGGACCACGACGTCGAGGCCCTCGATCGAGAACATCTTCTGGCCGATGTACGTCTTCTGCAGGAAGCGCTCGAAGTGGAAGACCTCGGTCAGCCGCGAGAGCAGCCGGCGCTTCTCGTCGTCGGTCAGCGGCTTGCGGTGCCGGCCGGTCTCGATCATGTCGCGCAGCCAGACGCGCTGCTGGTGCGAGGAGAGGTGCTCGATCTGGTACGCGATCGTGCCGCAGTAGGCCTCGCGCAT
>DATCLC010000043.1:0-36445 GCA_036564135.1 Solirubrobacterales bacterium | reverse complement strand
GCGCGCCAGGCGGAGATCACGCAGGAAATCTTGGAAGTGGTAGCGGGCGCGGAGGCGCTCGGCTAGACGCCCGCAACGAAGGAGAAACATGGCTGACGCAAACGGAAACGGACGTAACACCGGCACGGTCGAGCAGGTGATGGGCGTCGTCGTCGACGCCGTCTTCCCCGACGAGCTGCCGGAGATCTACTCGGCGCTGAAGATCACGGTGCCCGAGGGTGACGGCCGCCAGGCGATCGACCTGACCTGCGAGGTGCAGCAGCACCTCGGCGACGACCGCGTGCGCGCGGTCGCGATGGACTCCACCGACGGCCTGCGCCGCGGGGACGTCGTCGTCGATACGGGCCAGCCGATCACCGTGCCCGTGGGCGAGGCCACCCTCGGTCGCATCTTCAACCTCCTCGGCGAGCCGATCGACGAGGGCGGCGAGGTGCAGGCCGAGGAGCGCTGGCCGATCCACCGTCCGGCCCCGAGCGTCGAGGACCTCACCCCGACCCAGGAGATCCTCGAGACCGGCATCAAGGTCGTCGACCTGCTCGCTCCCTACGCCAAGGGCGGCAAGGTCGGGCTGTTCGGTGGCGCCGGCGTCGGCAAGACCGTGCTGATCCAGGAGCTGATCCGCAACATCGCCGAGGAGCACGAGGGCCTCTCCGCCTTCTGCGGCGTCGGCGAGCGCTCGCGCGAGGGCAACGACCTCTGGCTGGAGATGAAGGAGTCCGGCGTGATCGACCGGACGATGCTCGTCTTCGGGCAGATGAACGAGCCGCCCGGCGCCCGCCTGCGCGTCGCGCTCTCGGGCCTGACGATGGCGGAGTACTTCCGCGAGCAGGGCGGCAAGGACGTGCTGCTCTTCATCGACAACATCTTCCGCTTCGTCCAGGCGGGCTCCGAGGTGTCGGCGCTGCTCGGCCGCATGCCCTCGGCGGTGGGTTACCAGCCCACGCTCGAGACCGAGATGGGCGGCCTGCAGGAGCGGATCACCTCGACGCAGAAGGGCTCGGTGACCTCGATCCAGGCCGTGTACGTCCCGGCCGACGACCTCACCGACCCGGCACCGGCCTCCGTGTTCGCGCACCTCAACGCGACGACGGTGCTCTCGCGCCAGATCGCCGAGAAGGGCATCTACCCGGCGGTCGACCCGCTCGACTCGACGTCGACGATCCTCAAGCCGGACGTCCTCGGCGAGGAGCACTACCGCACCGCGACCGAGGTCCAGGAGGTGCTCCAGCGCTACAAGGAGCTCCAGGACATCATCGCGATCCTCGGCATCGACGAGCTCTCCGACGAGGACAAGCTCACGGTCGCGCGCGCCCGCAAGATCGAGCGCTTCCTGTCGCAGCCGTTCTTCGTGGCCGAGGCGTTCACCGGCCGCTCCGGCGAGTACGTGCCGGTTTCCGAGACCGTGCGCGGCTTCCGGATGATCCTCGACGGTGAGCTCGACGACCTGCCCGAGGGCGCCTTCTACATGAAGGGCTCCATCGACCAGGTCACGGGCACCGAGGAGAAGGCGGAGAAGGACGAGGCCCTGGAGCGCGAGCAGGCCGAGGCCTCCGAGCGCGCCGAGCGCGAGGCCGAGGCAGCTGAGCAGCCGGCGGAGGCGTAAGCCCCCGTGGCCTCGGAGCACCGACTCGAAGCGGAAGTCCTCACCCCCGAGGGTGAGGTCTTCCGCGGGGAGCTCTTCCAGCTCTCCACGCGCACCGCGGTGGGCGAGGTGGGCATCCGCGCCCGCCACGCCCCGATGGTGGCGCGCCTCGTGCCGCACGAGCTGCGTCTGCACAAGTCCGAGAACGCCTCGGACACGATCCGCTACGCGCAGGGCGAGGGCTGGCTGGAGGTCTTCGCCAACCGCGCCCGCGTGCTGATCGCCGAGGCGATTCCACCCGAGAACCTCGACGTGGGCGAGCTGCGGGAGCGCCTCAAGGACGCCGAGCAGCGCCTGGCGGAGGCCGAGGAGGGGACGGCCGCCTACGAGCAGGCCGAGCGCGACAAGCGGCGGGCCGAGGCGTTCATCGAGATCGCCGAGCGCCGTTGAGCGCACGCCGGCTTGGACGAGCGCGCCCTCACCGAGCAGCTCATCGCCTTCGACACGTCCGAGCCTGAGGGGATCCGCCGGGCGGCTGGCTTCGTGCGTGGCTGGCTCGAGTCGCGCGAGATCGAGGTCCGCGAGCACACGATCCGCGACCTGCCGGTGCTCGTCGCCGACGCCGGCGACCCCGACGCGCCGCTGACCGTGCTCCTGCACGGCCACCTCGACGTTGTCCCGGGGTTCGAGGGCCAGTTCACGCCGCGGGTCGAGGGCGACCGGCTGTACGGGCGCGGCGCCTACGACATGAAGGGCGGCCTCGCCGCCCTGATGCTCGCGATCGCCGACCTGCAGGGCGTGCGCGGCGTGCGCGCCCGCCTGGGGATCGTCCCCGACGAGGAGTCCGAGGAGGAGGAGCGGCGCGGGTGCGATCTGCTCGTCGAGAACGGCTTCGTGGGCGACTTCGCGATCACCGGCGAGCCCACAGACATGCTGATCGGCGTCGCGGCCAAGGGCGTGCTCGCGATGCGCATCGTGGTCCGCGGGCGCGCCGCCCACGGCGCGACGCCGTGGCTCGGGGAGAACGCGATCCTGCGCGCGATCTCGGTGTTCCGCGAACTGGAATCGCTACCGTTTGCCTCTGAGAGCTCCGCGCTGTACGACCGCCCGTCGATAAACCTGGGGAGGATCCTGGGCGGGGACGCGCTCAACAAGGTTCCCGACGTGTGCGCTATCGACGTTGACGTGAGGTACTTGCCCGAGCAGGACCCCGATGCGATCCTCGAGCAGGTGAAGGGGATCCCGGGCGCGGAAGTGGTCGCGACCTTCCGGCGCGCGCCGGTGCTGATCGACCCGAGCTCGCCCTTCGTGCGCGCCCTCTGCGAGGCCGCCTCGCCGCATCACTCCGACGAGGTGACGAGCGTCGGACGCGACGGCGCCTCCGACGCGGTCTCGTTCGTGCGCGCCGGCGTCCCGGCGGTCGAGTTCGGCCCGATCGGGGCGGGGCACCACGGGCCCGACGAGTGGGTCTCGGTCTCCTCGCTGAGCGCGTACCGGCGCACGATCACCGACTTCGTGACCACTTTGCCCGAGCGGCTCGCCAGTGATGGAGGCGGGGCGACGTGATCGACCGTGACCGCGACGAGTTCTACGAGGACCCCGATGACGAGGCCCACGAACCGCCGCCGCCCGCGACCTGGGCGGGCCGCCGCGCGCAGGGGCATGACGAGGACGCGGACCTCGGCCTGACCGAGGAGTTCGATAGCGCCGGCGACGAGCTCGACGCCGGCTTGGAGGACGAGGCCCACGAGGACGAGGCCTACGAGGAGGAGGCCTACGAGGAGGAGCCTTACGCGGAGGGCCAGGACCTAATCGAGTGGGAGGACGAGGGCGCTCCCGAGTGGGAGGGGGACGCCGCCGAGTGGGAGGACGACGGCGAGGCCGGGTGGGATGATCTCGGCGCCGACGAGCTGGAGGTGCCTCCGGACGAGTTTGAGTTCGAGGAGGACGAGGTCGAGTACGAGGGCGAGCTCGAGGTCACCGACGAGTTCGCGACCGCCGAGCATGAGGCGGCCGTCGGGGCGAAGGAGCCAGCGGAGCCGCAGGCCGCCGCCGAGGAGGCGCCGCCACCGGTCGGTCAGCCGACCGAGGAGCACGACGCGCTCGCCGCGGGCGACGGCACCGACGCGGAGGCTGCGGGCGGGGCCGCCGCTGAGGCTCCGAGCGCGGAAGTCGCGGAGGAAGCGCCGGCCGCCGCCGATGGCGACGCGGATCCGAAGCCGGAAGGTGGGGCGGATGGCGCGGAGGGTGAGCGGGACGGCGCATCCGCGCCCGAGCCCGCTGGCGCCGGCGCTGCCGCCGGCGGTGCCGGGGCTGCGGTGGCCGAGGTGTCAGCGCAGGAGACCATCGAGGCCGACACGCTCGCGCTCGCCGACCAGGAGGAGGCGCGCGAGAAGGCCCACGCCGCACTCAAGGCGCGCGCCGCCGAGAGAAGCCGCGCCCAGGCGGAGACGGCCGCGCCAGCGACCGCTCCCCCGACGCCGGCCGAGCCGCCGGCCCCGGAGCCGCCCGCGGACCCGCTCCCGGAGGAGCTCGCCAAACCCCCCAAGCGCCGGCTGTGGCTGCGCTTCGTGGCTGCGTCGTTCGTGGTGATCGCCGCGATGGCCACGGCCACGTCCGTGAGCCTGCTCTTCTACCTCAAGGACATCGCGTCGGCGCTCGAGGACAACAGCGAGACGCTGGGCAACGTCGAGGCCTCGCTGCAGGCGGCCGGGGGCGGCGAGCCCCAGAACATCCTCATCCTGGGTTCGGACAGCCGCGAGGACCCGGAGCAGCGCAAGAAGAACAAGGGGATCCAGGACGCGCGCTCCGACACGACCATGCTGCTGCGGATCGACCCGGACAACGACGCGATCCGGCTGCTCTCGATCCCGCGCGACCTGAAGACGAAGATCCCCGGGCTGGGCACGGACAAGCTGAACGCGGCGTACAGCTACGGCGGGCCCGAGCTCACGCTCAAGACCGTCCAGCGGCTGTTCCCGGACATCGAGATCAACCACATCGTCAACGTCGACTTCGAGGGCTTCTACGACGCCGTCAACGCGATCGGCTGCGTCTACGTCGACGTCGACCGCCACTACTACAACCCGGTCGGCGGCGAGTACGACGACATCGACATCGAGGCGGGCTACAACAAGCTCTGCGGGTACCGCGCGCTCGACTACGTGCGCTACCGCCACAACGACAACGACCTCGTGCGCGGTACCCGCCAGCAGGACTTCCTGCGCGAGGCGCGCCAGCGGATCCCCCCGTCGAAGCTGATCTCCGATCGCAACGAGCTGATCGGGATCTTCACCAGATACACGACGTCCGACATCGACGATCCGATCACGCTGCTCGAGGTGCTCAAGACCCTGGTCGCGGCGCGCAACGCGAACGTGCGCCAGATCGAGTTCCAGGGCTCGGTGGGGGAGGTCTACGTCGAGACCACCCCGCAGCAGATCGAGTCGATGACCGAGCAGTTCCTCGCCGACTCGCCGGACGGCGGCGAGGACGGCGGTGGCCGCGGGGGCGAGTCCAGCGGACAGAAGCGGGGCAAGCCCAAGAAGGACAAGGACCAGCAGAAGGACAAGGAGCAGGCCGCGCCGCAGGCGCCGGACATGTGGGACGCGACGGGGCTCTCGGTCCCGTTCGCCCAGCAGTTCGACCGCTACATGCGGAAGAAGAAGGCCGACTTCGACGTCTATTACCCGACGGTGATGGTGCCGGGGAGCACGATCACCGACCATTCGCGCGCCTACGGCGTGCCCGACTTCGACGATCAGCACATCTACCGCGGCTACAAGTTCGTGATGACGTACCAGGACGCCGGGTTTACCTCGTACTACGGGGTGACCGGGGTCAGCTGGCGCGACCCGCCGATCCTCAACAACCCCTCGGAAACACGCCGCATCGACGGCCGCGAGTACCTGCTCTTCTACGATGGCGACCGACTGCGCTTGGTCGCATGGAAGACCAAGCAGGGGTCCTACTGGGTGATCAATACCCTCACCCGGGCGCTTTCGGAAGAACAGATGCTCGCAATCGCCACCTCCGCGGAGAAGCTCTAGGGCCGTGACCGACAACCGAGACGCAGTCGGAGTCATCGGCGTGGGCTGGGTTGGCCTGGTGACGGCCACCTGCTTCGCCGACCTCGGCCACCGGGTCGTAGCGATGGACATCAACGAGGCGAAGATCGAGTCGCTGCGCCAGGGACGGTCGACGATCCACGAGCCGGGCATCGACGAGCTGCTGGCGCGCAACGCCGAGCGCCTCACGTTCACGACGAGCATGGACGACGTGCTCGAGCGGGCCCGGCTGCTCTTCTGCTGCGTCGACACGCCGCCGACCTACTCGGGCGACGCCGACCTCTCGCGCGTGCGCGCCGTCGTGGAGGCGTTGCCGGACGACAGCGACCACGCGCTCGTCATGAAGAGCACCGTGCCGGCGGGCACCGGCAGGGCGATCAAGCGCGACCGCGAGGGGCTCGCCTACGTGAGCTGCCCCGAGTTCCTGAAGGAGGGCACCGCGATCCACGACTTCATGAACCCGGACCGCGTCGTGATCGGCGCCGACCCGGGCTCCGAGTGGGCCGCCGACGCGGTCGAGGAGCTCTACCGGCCGCTGGGCGGCGAGCTCGTGCGCACCGACGTCGCCTCGGCGGAGATGATCAAGCTCGCCGCGAACGCCTTCCTTGCCACCAAGATCTCGTTCATCAACGAGATCGCGAACGTCTGCGAGGAGACCGGCGCGGACGTCATGGAGGTCGCGCGCGGCATGGGCCTCGACAAGCGCATCGGCCCGGCGTTCCTGCGCGCGGGGATCGGTTACGGGGGTAGCTGTTTCCCCAAGGACGTCAGCGCGCTCAAGATGCTCGCCGGGAACACCGGCTACCACTTCCAGCTCCTCAACGCCGTGATCGAGGTCAACGAGCTGCAGAAGCGGCGGGTCGTCGCCAAGCTCGAGAAGCACCTGGGCTCGCTGGCGGACCGCCGGATCGCGCTGCTCGGTCTCGCCTTCAAGCCGAACACCGACGACATGCGCGAGGCGTCGAGCCTTGTGCTTGCCGCGCGCCTGGAGGGCGAGGGCGCGAAGGTCGCCGCCTACGACCCGATCGCCGAGGACGCGGCGCGCGATCTTTTGCCGACCGTCGAGATGGCCGACTCCGCCGAGGACGCGGTCACGGGCGCCGACGCGGTGGTGCTCGTCACCGAGTGGCCCGAGTTTTTGCAGCTCGACTGGGCCGCGCTGCGGGAGCGCATGGCGACGCCGCTCGTCGTCGACGGCCGCAACTTCCTGGACCCCGAAGCGATCAAGGCCGCCGGGTTCACCTACGAGGGCATCGGGCGCCCCGGCGCCAACGGAACCGGTTGATGCAGGCGCTCGTTCTCGTCGGCGGTGAGGGCACCCGCCTTCGCCCTCTCACCCTCACGCGGCCGAAGCCGGCCTTGCCATTGGTCGACCGGCCGTTCATCCGCTTCATGGTCGACTGGCTCGGTCGCCACGGCGTGACCGAGGTGATCATGGCCTGTGGCTTCCGCGCGGAGGATTTGCGCGCCGCGCTCGGCGACTCCGTCCCGGGCGGGCCGTCGATCCGCTACGTCGAGGAGCGCGAGCCGCTTGGCACCGCCGGCCCGATCCGGCTCGCCGCCGACGAGGGCCTGCTCGGCGAGCGCTTCCTCGTCCTCAACGGCGACGTGCTCACCGACCTCGACCTGACCGCCCACATGCGTATGCACCGGGAGCGAGGCGCGGTCGCGTCCCTGGCCCTCTATCCGGTCGACGATCCCACCTCGTACGGGCTCGTCCGCCGGCGCGACGACGGGGAGGTCCTCGGGTTCCTGGAGAAGCCCGATCCCAGCGAGATCGACACCGACGAGGTGAACGCGGGCGCGTACGTGCTGGAACGCTCGGTGGTCGATCTGATCCCGCCGGGCCGCCAGGTCTCGATCGAGCGCGAGGTCTTCCCGAAGCTCGTCGGCCACGGCCTCTACGGTCTGCGGCTCGACGGTTACTGGATGGACATCGGCACGCCCGAGCGCTACCTGCAGGCGAGCTGGGACATCCTCGAGCGCCGGGTGCAGACGGAGGTCGCGGACCGCGTCGACGAGAGCGGCCTGGGGATCGACGAGCACGCCGACGTCGATCCGACCGCGGTCGTCGAGGGCGCCGCGCTCGTCGACTCCGGCGCGGTCGTGGGCGCGAACGCCAAGGTCGGGCCGCGCGCCGTGATCGCGCGGGACGCCGAGGTCGGCGAGGACGCGATCGTCGAGGACTCGGTGCTCCATCCCGGCTGCACGATCGGCGAGGGCGCGACCGTGAGGGGCGCGATCCTCGGCTCCGGGGCGGAGATCGGCGAGGGGGCCACGGTCGCCCCGGGCGCGGTCGTGGGCGAGCACGCGCGGATCGAGCCTGGCGTCGTGCTTGGGCCCGACGCCCGGGTGGAGCCCGGCGGGGTGGCCGCGTGACCCGCTACGAGGCGATCCGCGCGGTCGATCGCGCGAACCTGCTCGACGACGTGCTCGCGATGCCCGCGCACGCGCTCGACGCGCTGTTCCGGGTGGAGTCGGCGCGCCTCGAGCCCGTGGACGCGAGCGGGGTCCTGGTCTGCGGCATGGGCGGGTCCGCGATCGGCGCCGACCTCGCCCGCGCGGCGTTCGGCCCGCGCCTCCAGCGCCCGCTGGCGACCGTGCGCGACTACGCGCTCCCGGTGGGGACCCGGTCCGACCGCGTCGTGCTCTGCTCGAGCTACTCGGGCAACACGGAGGAGACGCTCGACTGCTTTGTGGCGGCGGGGGAACTGGGCGCGCGGCGCGTGGTCGCGACCACGGGCGGCCGGCTGGGCGCGGAGGCCCGCGAGGCCGGCGTGCCGGTGATCCCGATGCCGGCGGCACTCCAGCCGCGCGCCGCCTTCGCGTACACCTTCGTGGCCGCGGCCGAGGTCGCGGCGATCGCCAAGGCGGGCCCCTCGCTGCGCGACGAAATCGAAGCTGCCGCCCGGCGCCTGGGCGAGCGCGCGGACGAGCTCGCGGACCGCGCCGCGGAGCTCGCCGCCAGGCTCGACGGCGCCACGCCGGTGATCTACGGTGCGGACCTGACGGCGCCGCTCGCCTACCGCTGGAAGACGCAGATGAACGAGAACGCGAAGATGCACGCCTTCGCCCACCAGCTTCCCGAGATGGACCACAACGAGATCGTCGGCTGGACGGGCGCCGGTGCGCCGTTCGCGGCGGTCTTCCTCGCGGACCCCGACCAGCATCCGCGCAAGCGCCAGCGGATCGAGCTCACCGCCGAGCTGATCGCGCCGGGCGCCGCGGACGTCGTCACGGTGCAGACGGAGGGGGAGACCCGCACAGAGCGCGTCCTCGCGGGCGTCATGCTCGGGGATTTGGTCTCGCTGGAGTTGGCCGCGCTCCGCGACGTCGACCCGACCCCGGTCGACGTGATCGAGCGCTTGAAGGACGAACTGGGCCGGCCCTGACGAGGCTCGCCGCATCGTCCCCCCCGAACCGCGGCGCACGGGCCGCACAGCTCATCCTCGGCCTCGCGATCGCCCTGGTCGCGGGCTGCGGCGGGGGCGACGGGGAGGAGGCCCCCGAGCGGCGGGTCGTCGAGGGGCCGCCGGCGGACGTCAAGCGCGGCTGCGAGCCGGCGCGGGCGGTGCTTGACTTGCCGGACCCGGGCCCGGCGGAGCTGCGCCGCGCCCGGCGCGGCGTGTTCTCCGTCTACCGCTTCCAGACCCGGCTCGAGCCGCCGATCGATTGGGGCATGGACCCGCACGAGAGCGCTCGCTTTCAGGCGCACCTCTCGAATTGGCACTTCCTCGACACGCTGCTGGGCGGCTACCGGCAGACGGGCGATCCGCGTCTTCTGCGGCAGGCGGCCGAGATCGCCCTCGACTGGACGGCCGCCAACCCGCGGTCGGATCCCCAGGGCGGTCCGGGCACGTGGAGCGGCAAGATCACCGGGGATCGGGCGCCGAGGCTGGCCTACATCCTGCGGGCGTCGCAATGTCCGGGGGTGCTGCGCCCAGATGAGCGCCGCACGCTGACCGCCTCGCTGCGCGAGCACATCGACATCCTGATGGGCCCCGAGAGCGAGGGCGACACCAACCACGCGCTCTACGTCCAGCTCGGCGTCGCGGGCGTGATGCGGCAGCTGCCGGGCTTCCCGGGCGCCGAGGACATCCTGGATGAGGTCGCCAGCCGGTTCGAGCGGATACTGCGGGGCCGGCTCGCGGAGGGGGTCTGGCTCGAGCACTCGACGAGCTATCAGTTCCTCGCGATCAGGGTGGTCGAGCGGTTCCTGCGCTGGGTGGGCGGGCGACGCCCCGGCCTGGAGCGCGACCTGCAGCGCATGCGGCGAGCCGCCGCGTGGCTCGTGGCGCCCGACGGCCGCCATACGCTGCTCGGGGACTCGCGCATGCTCACGGCGCCCGACGACATCGCAGCGTTCGCCGAGCGCCAGCGCGGGATGAAGGTGTTCCGCGACGCGGGGATCGCCGTGGTCCGCGGTGACGGCTCGCACCTCGTCGTCGCGGCGGGCTTCCACAACACCACCCACAAGCACGCCGACGAGCTCAGCTTCGAGCTGTCCGAGGCGGGTCGCCGCGTGGTGACCGACACCGGCATGTACCACAAGGACCCGGGCGAGATCCGCGACTTCGTGGTCTCCGCGCGGGCCCACAACACGCTCACGGTGGACGGCGAGACCTTCAAGGTGACCTCGCCGGGGCGCGCCTACGGAAGCGCCCTGCTGGCGACGGGCGAGGGCGAGGGCTGGTACGCGATCCTCGGCCGCAACCCACTGCTGCGCAAGCAGGGCGTGCGCCACCAGCGACTGTTCCTCTACCGCCCTGGCCAGGCGCTGATCGTGCTCGACCGAGCCGAGGGCGAGGCCGAGCACCGCTTCGAGCGCCACGTGCACCTCGCGCCGGCCGTGCGGGTGCGGGGCGCGGGCCGCGGCGCGTTCGAGCTCGGCGCGCCGGGGTTCGCGGGGCACCTTCGGCAAGCCGCGGATACGGCGCGGACGGCGCGCGGCGAGCGCGACCCGCTCGCGGGCTTCATGGCGACGGACTACCGCGAATGGCGCCCGCGCACGTCGCTTGAGCTGGCCGACCGCGGCCGCGAGCTGCTCGAGGCGTTCGCGCTCTCCTTCGGCGACGCCGACGCCCGGCTGGTGGAGCCCCGCTGGCGCGCGGGGCGCATCACCGCCACGCTGCGCCTGGCCGGCGAGGGGGCGCAGCGGGTCGAGGTCCGCCGGCGCGGAGACCGGCTGACCGTTCGGGTGGGGCGGTGAGCCGCGCTCGCGCCCGCCGGTTCCTTTTGGCGCTCGCGGTCTGCGCCGCGCTGGTGTCGCTCGTACTCGGGGGCTGCGGCGGTGGCGGGGATGACGGTGCCGCGGCCGACCAGAGCGAGCGGCCGCGCGGGCAGCGCGCCGAGCGTGGCGCCCCCAACTTCGTGATCGTGCTCACCGACGACCAGGACTGGTCCTCGGCAGCGGGCATGCCCAAGGTGCAGCGGCTCCTCGCGCGCCGCGGGACGACGTACGAGAACGCGTTCGCGAGCCTGCCCTTGTGCTGCCCCTCGCGCGCGACCCTGGTCACCGGCCAGTACGCGCACAACCACGGCGTCTTCTCGAACAAGCCGCCGGCGGGCGGCTACCAGGCGCTCACGCGCGAGCGCGACACGCTCGGCGTGTGGCTGCAGCGCGCCGGCTACCGGACGGCGTGGATCGGCAAGTACCTGAACGGCTACGGGCTCGAAGGCGACGCGCGCGTGCCACCCGGCTGGGACCGCTGGTTTGGGCTGATGGGCTTCTCCAGCCTGCTCATGTACGGCTTCGACGCGAGCGTCGACGGGGAGGTGAAGCACTGGGGCGGGCGGCCCGAGCACTACCAGACGGATGTCCTCGCCCGGCAGGCGGCCCGCTTCGTGCGCCGAGCGCCGGCGGGCGCTCCGCTGTTCCTCGTGATGGCGACGCTCGCGCCCCACGACGAGGCCGACACGGTCGACGTCGGCCCCCGCGATCCGCGGCCCGCGCCGCGGCACGAGGGGGCGCTCGATGACGCCCGCCTGCGGCTGCCGCCGGGGGTCAACGAGGCGGACGTCTCCGACAAGCCGAAGCACCTGCGCAAGCCCCGGCTGACCCCCGACGAGCTGGCCGAGCTCGACCGGATCAACCGGGCCCGGCGCGAGAGCCTGCTCGCCGTGGACGATGCGGTCGCGAGCCTGATCGAGACGCTGCGCGAGACCGGGCGGCTCGACGAGACAGTGTTCGTGTTCACCTCCGACAACGGGTATTTCCTGGGCGAGCACCGGATGACCGGGAAGAACCTGCTGCCCTACCGGGGGCTCGCTGGCGTGCCGCTGATCGTGCGCGGCCCGGGGTTCGCAGCGGGCAAGCGCGTGGCGGCGGCCGTCGGCAACGTCGACCTGCCCGCGACGATCACGCGGCTCGCGGGGCTTGAGCCCACGCGCGAGCCCGACGGGGTGCCGCTCACCGAGCTTCGCCGCAACGACGCGAGGAGGCGCGTCCTGCTGCTCGAGGGCACGTCGTACTCGGCGGTGCGCACCGCCGATTACCTCTACGTCGAGCACCACCGCGGCGCCCGCGAGCTCTACGACCTCCGCCGCGACCCGCACGAGCTGCGGAACGTCGCGGACGACCCGCGCTACGCCGACGCGCAGGAGCGCCTGGCTGCCGCGCTCGCCGAGCTGCGCACCTGCGAAGGCGGGGCGTGCCGGGTGTTCGTGGGGCCCTGACCCCGCGCGCGAGCCCGATCGATCGCGCCGGGCGGACTCGCTCGGCGGGGCGGGGGCGTTCAGTCGTCGAGCGTCGGCTTTCGCCGTGCCCGCTTGCGCTCCGCCGTGCGCCGCTTGGCCGCGAGGCGCCGTTCCTTCGCCGCGCGCGATGGCCGGGTCGGGCGGCGGGGGCGGCGCCGGGCGAGCGCGCGCTCGATGCGCTCGGCGAGGCGCTCGAGCGCGAGCTCGCGGTTGCGGGCCTGGCTGCGGGCGTCCTGGGCAACCGCGGTCACGCGCCGCCCGTAGCGCGAGTGCAGGCGGGCGCGCTGCCCGGGCGTAAGCGCCGCGGAGGCCTCGATGTCGAAGACCGCCTCGACGCGCGAGGCGGTCACGTTCGCGTGCTGGCCGCCGGGGCCCGAGGAGCGGCTCGCGCGGAGCTCGATCTCCCGGAGCGGGATCTCGACCTCGCCCGCGCGCAGCCCGCCCGCCACGCGCTCCCTAGTAGCGGTAGTGGTCCGGCTTGTAGGGGCCCTCGACGGGGACGCCGATGTACGCGGCCTGCTCGGGGGTGAGCTTGGTGAGGCTCACGCCGAGCGCGTCGAGGTGCAGCCGCGCGACCTTCTCGTCGAGGTGCTTGGGCAGCACGTAGACCTTCTTCTCGTACTGGTCGGCCTTCGTGAACAGCTCGATCTGGGCGATCGTCTGGTTCGTGAAGGAGTTCGACATCACGAAGGACGGGTGCCCCGTCGCGTTGCCGAGGTTCAGCAGGCGGCCCTCCGAGAGCACGATGATCGAGTGGCCGTCCGGGAACCTCCACTCGTCGACCTGCGGCTTGATGTTGACCTTCTCGGCGCCGGAGGCCGCGAGCCCGGCCATGTCGATCTCGTTGTCGAAGTGGCCGATGTTGCCCACGATCGCCTGGTGCTTCATCCGCTGCATGTGCTCGACGCGGATGACGTCCCGGTTGCCGGTAGCGGTGATGAAGATGTCCGCCTCCTCGACGACCTCCTCAAGCGTGCGGACCTCGTAGCCCTGCATCGCGGCCTGCAGGGCGCAGATCGGGTCGATCTCGGTGACGATGACCCGGGCGCCCTGGCCGCGCAGGGACTCGGCGCAGCCCTTGCCGACGTCGCCATAGCCGCACACGACCGCGGTCTTGCCGCCGATCATCACGTCCGTCGCGCGGTTGATGCCGTCGATCAGGGAATGGCGGCAGCCGTAGATGTTGTCGAACTTCGACTTCGTGACCGAGTCGTTGACGTTGATCGCCGGGAAGAGGAGCTCACCGTTCTGCGCGTACTGGTAGAGGCGCATGACGCCGGTGGTCGTCTCCTCGGTGACGCCCTTGATGCCGGCCGCCATCCGCGTCCACCGCTGCGGGTCTTCCTCGAGCGAGCGCTGGAGCAGACGCAGGATGATCGCCATCTCCTCGTTCTCGGCGGTGCTCGGATCCGGCACCGCGCCGGCGCGCTCGTACTCGACGCCCTTGTGGACGAGGAGCGTCGCGTCGCCGCCGTCGTCGAGGATCATGTTCGGGCCCTTGCCGTCCGGCCAGGTCAGGGCCTGCTCGGTGCACCACCAGTACTCCTCGAGCGTCTCGCCCTTCCAGGCGAAGACCGGGATGCCGCGCGCGGCGATCGCGGCGGCGGCGTGGTCCTGCGTCGAGAAGATGTTGCAGGACGCCCAGCGCACCTCCGCGCCGAGCGCGACGAGCGTCTCGATGAGGACGGCGGTCTGCACCGTCATGTGCAGGGAGCCGGTGATCCGCGCACCCTTCAACGGCTGCGAGGGCGCGTACTCCTCCCGCGTCTTCATCAGTCCCGGCATCTCGTGCTCGGCGAGCGTGATCTCCTTGCGACCGAACTCGGCGAGCGAGATGTCGGCGACCTTGTAGTCCTGAGCGGCAGCAGTCGTCGTCATGCGTCTCCTCGAAACTCGTTTATCGGTGCCCGGCCGGGGCCCCCAGCGGGGCTCCGGCAATGGTAGACGTCGCGGCCTTCGGTCGAGCCGGATGGAACCCCCCGCAAGCCGCGGGGCAATAGCCTTGCGACGGAGATATGAAGGCGATGGTCATGGCGGCGGGCCTCGGAACGCGCTTGCGCCCGCTCACCTACGAAGTTCCGAAGCCGATGGTACCGGTCGCCAATCGGCCAGTGATCGAGCTGATTCTGCGGCTCTTGGCCACCCAGGGCTTCGAGCAGGTGATCTCCAACCTGCACTGGTTCCCGGACACGATCCGCGACCGCTTGGGCGACGGCTCGCGGCTCGGAGTCGAGCTCACCTACTCGTACGAGCCCAGCCTGCTCGGCACGGCGGGCGGGGTGCGCAACGTGCGCGACTACTTCGGCGACGAACCGTTCCTGGTCATGGCCGGCGACGCCCTCACCGACATCGACCTGCGGGCGCTCGCCGACGCGCACCGGGCGAACGACGGGGTCGCCACCCTCGCCGTCAAGCGCGTGCAGAACACGCGCGAATACGGCGTCGTCGTCACCGGCTCCGACGGGCGGATCCAGGGCTTCCAGGAGAAGCCCGACCCGGCCGAGGCGCTCTCGGACCGCGCCAACTGCATGATCTACGCCCTGAGCCCGGAGATCTTCGACTACTTCCCAGACGACGAGGTCGTGGACTTCGCCCTCGACGTCTTCCCGACGCTGCTCGAGCACGACGTGCCCTTCTACGTCCACGAGACCGACGCCTACTGGAACGACGTCGGCTCGCCGCCCGAGTACCTGCAGGGCAACCTCGACGTGGTCGCGGGGGCGGTCGGGGTCGAGCCCGCGGGCGAGCTCGTCGAGGCGGAGGCGGACCCCGGCGAGCCCGGTGAGCACGGGCTGCCCCGGGCGCAGGGAGGCCTGCCCGCCGGAACCGAGGTCAACGGCCGGGTGCTGGTCGGCAGCGACGTGGAGGTCGGGGCCGGCGTGCGCATCGACGGCCCCGCGGTGATCGGCGACGGCGCGCGCATCGGCGACGGCGCTCGGATCAAGGAGTCGCTTCTGCTGCCGGGCGCCGAGGTGCCGCCCCAGGCGTTCCTGGTGGGCGCGATCGCCGGCCGCACGGGGGCCCTGACGGCGTAGGTGGGAGCGCCGCGGGTCGAGTTCCTCTGGTGGGCGGAGTGCCCCTCGTGGGAGCGGGCGCTCGAGATGCTGCGCGCCGAGTTGGAGGACGCGGGCCTGGATCCCGACGCGGTCGACCTCATCGAGGTCACCAACGAGGAGGAGGCGCGGGCGCGCCGCTTCCCCGGCTCGCCGACGATCCGGATCGACGGCGAGGACGTCCAGGACCCGAGCGGCCTGCCGATCGGTTTAACCTGCCGCATCTACCAGCGGCGCGACGGCCGCGTCTCGCCGCTGCCCGACCCGGCCGACATCCGCGCAGCACTCGAGCGAACGAAAGGAGCGAATTGACTCAGAGCCGCCTGAGCATCGGTGATGCGGCACCCGCGCTGGAGCTGGAGGACACCGCGGGGGAGCGCCACGCGCTGCCCGCGGCCGGCGAGGCGCCGGCGTCGGTCGTGATCTGGACCTGCAACCACTGCCCCTACGCGCTCGCCTGGCACGAGCGCATCCAGGACGTCGTGCGCGAGTACTCCGAGCGCGGCGTGCGCTTCCTGCAGGTGAACTCGAACGACTGGGAGCGCTACCCGGGCGACTCGCCCGAGGCGATGCGCGAGCGCGTCGAGCGCGGTGAGTTCGCCGGCCCGTACCTGGTCGACTCCGACCAGACCGCGGCGCGCGCCTTCGGCGCCGAGCGCACCCCGGACGTCTTCGTCTTCGACCGCGAGCTGCGCCTCGTCTACAGCGGCGCGCCGGACGCCGACTACGACGACCCCTCGCAGAACGCCTCCTGGCTGCGCGGTGCGCTTGACGCGGCGCTCGCCGGCGAGGCGCCCGATCCGGCCACGACCGAGCCGGTCGGCTGCACGATCAAGTGGAGGGAGTGAGCGGCACGTGACCACGCGCCGCCGGCTCGTCCGCGTCCCGGCCTCCTCGGCGAACCTGGGGCCGGGGTTCGACGTGCTGGCGGCCGCGCTCTCCGTCCACCTGGAGGTCGAGGTCACCGAGGCGGGCGAGTTCTCGATCGACCCCGG
This sequence comes from Solirubrobacterales bacterium, assembly GCA_036564135.1. Lineage (GTDB taxonomy): Bacteria > Actinomycetota > Thermoleophilia > Solirubrobacterales > 70-9 > RSA11. Next base: position 20,052 of record DATCLC010000043.1, on the reverse strand, counting down.
CGCGCCCGGGGTGCCCGCCGACCGCTCGAACCTGATCGTGCGGGCGTTCGAGGCCTTGCACCCCGCCGACGGCGTGCGCTTCGAGGTGCGCAGCGAGATTCCGCTCGCCCGCGGCATGGGCTCGAGCGCCGCGGCGATCGTGGCCGGGCTGGTCGCCGCGGATCACCTCTACGAGCTGGGCCTGAGCCGCGAGGAGATCTACGCGCGCGCCGCGCGGATCGAGGGTCATCCCGACAACGTCGCCGCCGCCGTGTTCGGCGGGTTCGTCCTCTGCCCGTCCGCCGAGGGCGAAAAGATCCCTGCGCCGGTCCGCCTTGAGCCGCCCGCGGGGGTGGAGGCGATCGTCGTGATCCCCGAGGAGGAGGTCTCGACCGAGCGGGCGCGCGCCGCGTTGCCCAGGGAGGTGAGCCTGGAGGACGCCGTCGAGAACATCGCGGCCGCGACCCAACTCGTGCTCGGCATCGAGCGCGGCGACCTCACCCTGATCGCCCGCGGGCTCGCCGACCGCCTGCACCAGCCCCACCGCGGGCCGCTCTACCCGCGCTCGATCGAGCTCGTCGGCGAGGCCCGCGAGCTGGGCGCGATCGGCGCGACGATCTCGGGCGCGGGCCCGACCGTGCTCGTCTGGAGTTTCTGGCAGGACACCGGCAAGGTGAACGCGGCGCTCGAGGAGCGGTGCGCGGGCTGGGCGACGGTCCGCCGGGTGCCGTTCTCACCCCTGGGCGCCGACGTCCCGGAGCTGTAGGCGAGCCCTAGGCGCGCGCCGACGCCGGCACGAGCGCGGCGCTCAGCTCGTCGAGATCGGCCAGCAGGTCGGGCCGGCCGAGGCGGCGCAGGACCTCGCCCGTGAGCGAGAGGTAGTCCACGGCGCGGGCCGGCCGGTAGTCGAGGATCGTCTGGGCGCGCTCGGCCGACTCGGCGTAGGCCACGGACTGGCGGATCACCGTGCGGAACACCGCGTCGCCGAAGCGCTCGCGCAGCGCGTCGAGTGTCTGGCGCGCGTGCTTGGTGCGCATGTTCGCGATGTTGAGCACGATCCCGAGCAGCTCGAGGTCGGGGTTCAGGCTGTCGCGGGCGAGCTCAACGACCTCCATGGCCTGCTCGACCCCCTGGAGCGAGAAGTACTGCGACTGCGTGGAGAGCAGCGCGTGCGAGGAGGCGACGAGCGCGTTCACCGTGAGCAGCCCGAGCGTGGGCGGGCAGTCGATGAGGATCACGTCGTGCGAGCGCTTCGCGTCGCGCAGGGCGTTGCGCAACGTCACCTCGCGGCCGATCTTCCCGGCGAGCGCGAGCTCGGCCTCGGCCAGTCTCAGGTTCGCGGGGATCACCCCGCCGTGGGCTGCGTCGGCCGCGCGCGCTTCGCCCATCAGCACGTCGGCGAGCGTCGGGCTGGCGTCGGGCGGGGCGTCGAAGTAGTCGGAGAGGTTCCCCTGGGGATCGGCATCGACCGCGAGCACATCGAGGCCGAGGCGGCCGAGCACATCGGCGAGCGTCCTGACGAGCGTCGTCTTTCCGGTCCCGCCCTTCTGGGAGAGGACGGAGATCGTGGTCGCCATCCGCGCGAACGATATAGCGGCGTCCCGGGTGCCGCGCCCGTCACGCGCGGATGGCTGGCCGACGGGTCAGGCCTCCAGCAGATAGAGACGGAAGCAGCCGATCTCGATCTCGTCGCCGTCGGAGAGCCGTGCCCACTCGACGCGGCGCCCGTTGACGAAGAGCCCGTTGAGGCTGCGGTCGTCGAGTGCGCGGACCTCGCCCTCCTCGGTGAGGACGATCAGCGCGTGGCGGCGGGAGACCGTGGGGTCGTCGAGGCGCAGATCGGCCGACCCGCTGCGCCCGATGCGGACCCACCCGGGCTGCAGCGCAAAGGTGACAAGCTCGCCGTCCTCGCCCTCCCACGCGAGGTGGTAGCCCGACGGGAGCTGGGCGCGAGCGCTGGCGATCGCGGTGGGCTCGCGCGGCGCCGGCTCGACGACCGCGGTCTCCATCGTCGGCCGGTCGAACAGGCTGGCTCTCCGGAACTCAGTGCCCCCGCAAGCGGGGCACTCGGGGATCTCCTCCTCCGGCAGCACGTTGATCGCGTAGCCGCACTCGACGCATTTGAGGGAGCCGCCGAGCTGTGCGGCCGCCGGCTCGCCGGCAGCGTGTACCTGCCGGGTGGCGGTTTCGCGGGACTCGCCAACCCGCTCGGGTGCTATGGACATCTGAACCTCCGGGACGCGGTGAAAAAAGTGCGCCCTCCTACCCACTTGTGACGATCATAACCAACTCCGGGGGAGGCGCCTAATTTCTCGTCGGGTTTTGGCCTGTACTGATGATCCCCGTTCGCGTCGTGGGCCAAACCGGAGCATTCCAGGGGCACCCCCGGCCGCCGCGCCGACCCTCCGCGCGCGCTCGGCATAGAATCGCCGCCGCAATGGGTCCGGTTTCCGCCCAGATCGCGATCGACGCCCCCCGCGAGCGCGTGTACGAGCTGCTGCTCGACCTTTCGGCGCGACCCGCGTTCACGGACCACCTTCTGCGCCGCTACCACCTGCTGCGCGTCGATCCGGTGGGCGTCGGCGCGGGCGCCCGCTTCTATCTGCCCGAGGCGGGCGGCTGGTTCGACAGCGTGATCGAGGAGGTCGAGCCCCCGTACCGGATCATCGAGCGGGGCCGCGGCGGGCGCTTCAACCGGGTTCCTTGCCTCTTGGAGTGGCGGCTCACCGAGATCCCGGGGCCCGCGGGATGCGAGGTGACCGTGACGTTCTGGACCCAGCCCGAGCACCCCGTCGATCGAGTCTTGGAGCTCCGCCGGTCGCAGCGACGACTGGCGAAGGGCTGGCGCGAGGTTCTGCAGCGTCTCCGCCAGCTCGTGGAGGAGGAGAGGCCGGTCGAGCGCCTGGAGGTCGCCGGGGCGAGCCGCCTGGGACTGTGATCCCGGGCCGAGCGCGCCAGACGGCGGCCTCCGGCGCCCGGCCGGAGACACCGCGCACCCGGGTTGCGCCCTGTGGCCATGTTTCCGCGTCCGCGGATATAGACTCTCGCCCCGCATGAGCCGCCGTTTGAGACTCGCCCTCGCCCTGATCGGGCTGCTCGCCGCCGCGTCGCTGGTCGCCGCGTGCGGCGAAGAGGAGGTGCATTCCGAGGTCGTTGAGGGCCAGCCGCTGGAGCTCGGCGAGCTCCGCTACAACATCGCGATCACCCGGTTCCTCAACCCGAACGACGTCGAGGACTCCGAGTATCTGGTCGGCCAGCCGGAGCCGCCGCCCGGCCAGGAGTACCTCGGCGTGTTCCTGACGATCAAGAACGAGTCGGACGAGGAGCACCAGAGCGCGTTCACCTACCGGGTGACCGACACCACCGGCGCCGAGTACGAGCCGGTGGAGTCCGAGAGCCCCTACGCGCTCGAGATTGGCGCGCCCGTCGAGGGCAACTCGCAGCTCCCGATCCCCGACTCGACGGCCGCGACCGGGGTGATCGAGGGCGCGATGCTGCTCTTCCTCGTCGACCAGGACGTCTCCGAGAACCGCCCGCTCGAGCTCGAGATCTCCGGTCCCGACGGCGAGGGCGTCGTCGAGCTCGACATCTAGGCCGGCGCGGCCGCGCCCTCCGCGCTAGAGGGCGGCGTCCAGGACCTGGCGCGCGATCGGCGCGGCGACCTCGCCGCCGTCTCCATTCGCGTTCACGATCATCACGGCGACCGCGATCCTCGGGTCCTTCGCGGGGGCGAAGGCGGTAAACCAGGCGTCGAGCTCCTGCTCGGGCTCCTCGCCCTCAGCGAGCTCCTCGCCGGGCTGCAGCGCCTTGGGGCCGAGCTCCGCGGTGCCGGTCTTGCCGGCGACCTGGACGTCGGGCAGGGCAGCGGCGGTGCCCGTGCCGTTGCGGACGACCTCGACCATCATGTCCCGGACCGTGGCCGCGGTCTTCTCGCTGGTGACCTCGACGGGCTCCGCCTCCGGCCGCAGCTCGCGGGTGCGCACGATCGGGGTGGGCAGGCGGGTGCCGCCGTTGGCGATCGTCTGGGCGACCGACGCCATCTGCAGCGGCGTGGCGAGCACTTGGCCCTGGCCGATCGCGCTCTCGCCGACCGCCACGTCGCCCTCGATCGGGTTGGGGATCGTGCTCGCCGGGGGGTCGAGAGCGGCTTGGGCCTCCTCGGCCATCAGGGCCGGGGGCTGGTTGAAGCCGAAGGCCTCCGCGGTCTCGACGAGCTTCTCGCCGCCGACCCTGACGCCGAGCGGCGCGAACACCGTGTTGCAGGACCTCGCGAAGCTCTGCACGAACGTGCCGCCGCACGGCGCGTCGTGCGAGTTTGCGATCTCGCGCCCGATCTCGCTGTTCGAGGTCTCAACGGGGAAGGTCTCGTCGGTCTTCACCACGCCGGCGTCGAGGGCCGCGGTGGCGGTGATGACCTTGAAGGTCGAACCCGGGGGCTGGGGCGCGGAGAACGCGAGCCCGGCCACGCCGAGGATTTGCCCGGTGTCGACGTCCAGGACCGCGATGCCACCATAGAGGCCGCCGAGCGCCTCGACCGCTGCCCGCTGGATGTCCGGGTCGATCGTGGTCTTCACGTTCTTGCCGTCCACCGGCTCGCTGCTCGCCAGGATGCGGCCGTCGCTGAGCGAGCCGTCGTTCGGCACCGCGAGCAGCTGGCCCCCGGGCTGGCCGGCGAGCCGCTCATCGAAGGCGAGCTCGAGGCCCGACGTGCCGGTGGGCGCCCCGGACGGGAAGCCGCGCGCGTACAGCTGCTTCTCCTGCTTGCGGGACGGCGAGCCGACCGAGCCCGCGATCGCAAGCGCCGCGGCGCCCAGCGGCGAGGTGCGCGCCGTCGCCGGGCCCTCGGCGAGGGGCGTGCCGTCGCGAGCGAGCAGCTTGCCCCGATTGCCGCTGCTCGTCGCGCGCCCGAGCCGCTCGCCCGGGCGCAGGCCGAAGAACACGTGGTGGGGCTCCCAGGCGATCCGGCCGGCGTCGTCGAGCGGCAGGTCCAGGCGGCCCTCCAGGCGCCCGAAGGCGTGCGTGTCGATCGCCACGTCGATGGCGGCGGTGCCGTCGTTCACCACCTCGATCTCGCCGGTGGTCACGCGCACCGCGGTCGCCGTCGCCTGCGCCTCCGCGTAGGCGCGCCGGAACCGCTCGAGCGGGTACTGCTCGCGCGCCGCCGGCGTGAGCTCGGCGTGCATCGCGGGGAAGTCCTGCGCGCTCCAGGCGCGCGCGAAGCGCTTAGCCGCGTCGGCCTCCTCCGACTCCGCGCCGAGCACGGCGCCCGCCACGAACGCGAGCGCCGCCGCGACGCCGATCGGCAGCGTGCGAAGGATCAGCTTCCGACGTCGTGCGGGCGCGCGCGAGTTGCTCAACCGCAGCCTGGGCGTGCGCTAGCGTTGGCCACCCAGCGGGGTCGGGGTCGGACGATCACGCCCCGAAAGGTAGACCTTCCCCGCGCGGAGCGGTGCAAGTGAGTAACCATCCACACCAGCGGTCATGAGCGCACCGCTACTCCACAGTCACGTCGCCACGCGCGCTGCGCGGCACGCGCGGCTCCCGCGGTGACCGCCCTCGACGTCGGCATCATCGTCGGCGCGCTCGCCCTCGCGGTGATCGGCTGGGAGCGCGGCCTGATCGCCGCCTCGATGCCGCTCGCCGGCTTCGTGGGCGGCGTGGCGCTCGGGGCGCGCCTCGCGCCCACGCTGCTCGAGGGCGGGGCGGAGTCGCCGTACGCGCCCGCGGTCGCCGCCGCGGGCGGCGTCCTGCTCGGCCTGTTCCTGGCGATCGCCCTCGAGGGGACCGGCCGGAACCTCTCCGCGCGGCTCGAGTCCGTCCCCGGGGGGCGGCTCGCCGACCGCCTCGGGGGTGCCCTGCTGTTCGTAGCGCTCGCCTTGGCGATCGCCTGGGTGTTCGGCGCGGTCGCCCTGCACGTGCCCGGGCAGGACAACCGCAGCCTGCGCCAGGCGGTGCAGCGCTCCACGATCCTCGCCGCCCTCAACGAGCGCTTCCCGCCCTCCGGGCCGCTGCTCAACGTGCTGCGGCGCATCAACCCGACGCCGACGGTGCGCGGCCCCGACGCCGACGTCGCCCCGCCGAGCCGGGCCGCCGTGGAGGACCCGGACGTACAGGCGGCGAGCGCGAGCGTGGTGCGCGTGCGGGGGAACGCCTGCGGGCTCGGGGTCGAGGGGTCGGGCTGGGTCGCGGCCCCGGGGATCGTGGTCACGAACGCCCACGTCGTCGCCGGCCAGGACGACACCGTCGTCGCGACCCCCGATGGCACGGAGTACGACGTGGAGGTGCTCGCCTACCAGCCGCGCAACGACATCGCGGTGCTGCGGGCCAACGGCCTCGATGCCGTGCCCCTCACGCTCGCGCCAGCCCCGCGGCGCGGCGCGAGCGGCGCCGTCATCGGCTATCCCGGCGGCGGGCCGCTCACCCTGCGCCCGGCGCGCCTGGGCCGGACCGGGCGCGTCGCCAGCCAGGACTCCTACGGCCGCGGGCCCGTGCAGAGGCTGATGACGCCGTTCCGCGGGAAGGTGGAGGGCGGCAACTCGGGCGGTCCCGTCGTCGATCGCTCGGGGCGGGTGCTGGCGACCGTCTTCGCCGCCTCGACTGACCGCGACGCCACGGGCCTCGGCGTGCCCAACCGCGTCGTGAGGCGCATCCTCGGCGGCCGGCTTGAGCCGGGCGCCGACACGGGACCGTGCGCGGTCTAGGCCTTGGGGGCGACGGGCGCCCTCCGTTACTCTGCAGAGAGTGGAGGTCGAGTCGCAAACCGCCACGACCCGTGCGCCGAACAGGGTCTGCCCGGACTTCCACGCCGCCGTCGAGCTGATCGGCAGGCGCTGGGCCGGGGCCATCCTCTGGACCCTGGTCGAGGGGCCGCACTACTTCTCGGACATCACGCGCGCGGTCCCGGGGATCTCCGACCGCCTCCTCTCCCAGCGCCTGCAAGAGCTCGAGGCGGAGGGTCTCGTCGAGCGCACGGTCCACCCGGGGAACCCGCCGCGCGTCTCGTACGGGCTCACGCAGAAGGGCGCGGAGCTCGGCCCGGCGATTCGTGAGATCGGGGACTGGGCGCGCCGCTGGAACGTGCGCTGAGCGCTCACCACTCCCGCGGGTTGCCCGGCGGTGCGCCCGCGTCGTGGACGAGGCGCGCCTCGACTACCGGCGCGGGCGGGAGCGGGGTGCTCTCCCGGAAGCGAGCGAGCTCCCGCTCGCCCAGCTCGGCGAAGGCGCGTTCGACCTCGGCGAGGTAGGGCGCGAGGATCACCGCGCCCTCGGGCGGTGATGGCGCGAAGTGCTCGGGGCGCGCGACGTAGGTGCAGACACGCTCGTAGCGGGCCCCCGGCGCTTCCAGGTCGGCGCTCACCTCGACGCGCCGGTAGCGCAGCTCGCGCGCGTCGAGCCGGCGCAGGTCGTCCGCGCCGACCTCGAACAGCGCGCCGTTCGGCAGCTCGGAGTCGGGCGCGTGCGGGTCGCGTTCGAGGTTGAGGAGCAGGCACCACGCGAAGGGCTCTCCGCCGGGCGGCGCGAAGCGCTTCTCGGCACGGCGGTTGTCGCGCGCGACCGACCAGCGCCGCCGCCAGCCCCGCAGCCGGGCGGGCGTCGCGGGCCCAGGGTCGGCGTCCAGCGTGGCGCGCAGGCTGCGGCCGCTGACCAGCGAGCCGTATGCGAAGAGCGCCTCGCTCATGCCGTGGCCGCGGCGCTCGCGCGGCGCGGCCTCCAGGCGGGGTGCGGGCAGAGGCGGGCGGCGGCGGGGCAGCCCAGGCACAGGGCTGCGAAGGGCTCGTCGGTGACCTCGAAGTGTCCCGCGCGGATGCGCTCGACGAGCGCCTCGAGCCGCCGGCGCGCGAGCGCGAGCGCGGCAGCGTCGAACTCCTCGCTCACCGGCTCGGCGGGCCGCTCCAAGAACACGTGCGTGGCGCGGATCCTGCGCGCCTCGGGATGGGAGGCGGCCGCGGCGAGCGCGTAGACGGCGCGCTGCTCCGCGTAGCGCTCGCCGAGCTCGGCGACGCCGCCGGTGCCCACCCGGTCGGTCTTGAAATCGATTACGTGCGGCCCGTCTCCGTCCGTGGCGAGCAGGTCGATGCTGCCGCGCAGCACCGTGCCGCCCAGCGGGAGCACGAACGGCGCCTCGGGGCGCAGCCGCAGGGCGCGCGTGCCAGCGCAGAGCTCGCTTGAGAGCCAGCCTTCGATGAGCGCGGTGGCGCGCTCGCGGGTCGCCTCGTCGTCCACGCCCTCGCGGCGCAAGAGCCCGGCCAACAGGTCATCGTCCGGCCGCGCCCAGCCCTGGCGGGCGCTCCACTCGAGCGCGGCGTGCACGGCGTTGCCCAATCCCCGGGCCCGGCTGCCGGCGTCGTCGCCGGGGGCGGGCGCGTGCAGCTCGTCCTCGGCGCGCTCGGAGATCTCGTCCTCCGCCTCCCCGAGGTCGGGGGAGAGCGCACCGCCCGCGGCCGCGACCGCCTGCCGCAGCCCGAGCACGCGCTCGACGTAGAAGCGGTAGCCGCAGCGCTTGTACGCGTCAAGCGCCGAGTACGAGACGTGCCCGAGCGGGACGGGCGAGCGGCGCGCCGGGACGATCGGCGGCCGCCGGGCCTCGAGCGGCGGCGGCGCGCCCTCGGCGTCGGCGGGCCCGCGCCCGAGCTCGCGCGCGCGCTCGGCCGACGGAGCGTTGACCCGGATGGCGAGCGCCGCCCGGTCGGCGGGCCGCTCCTCGCCGACCGGCGCCGGCGGCGCCAGGGCGATGGAGCCGTCGCCGCCGTCCCAGCCGAGCTCGCGCAGCGCCGGCAGCAGGCGCCGCAGCGCGGTGTCGCGGCCGTCGGGCTCCTCGAGCGATTCGAGGTCCTTGGGGCCGTACGCGCCGCTCAGAATCAGCCGGCGCTCGGCCCGGGTCGCCGCGACGTAGATCAGCCGGCAGACCTCCTCGGCCTCGGCCTCGCGCTCCTCTCGGTCGAGCTCGTCGAGCTCCCACACGCCCAGCGAGTCCTGGGTGGGGAAGACGAGCCGCAGGCCGAAGCGGACGCCCCCGTCCCCGAGCCGGCCGATCCACAGATCCCCCGAGCGGTGCCCGGCGCTCAGCGACCGGCCGAGGTCGGGCACGGCCACCACGGGGAACTCAAGGCCCTTCGCCCCGTGCACCGTCATGATCCGCACGCCGTCGTGGTCCTCGGGCTGGACGGGCGCGAGGCCCTCGCGCTCGTCGCGCTGGGTGGCCGTCGCCGCCTGCTCAAGGAAGCCGCGCAGGTCGCGCCCCTCGTTCCGCTCGAACTCGGCCGCGAGGCGCATCAGCTTGCGCACGTTCGCCATGCGCCCGGCCCCCTGACTGCGCGCGAGCAGCGCGAGGTCGTAGCGGAAGGCGTTCATCGTGCGCTCGACGAGCCCGTCCAGGGACAGGAGCGGGGCTTCGGCGCGCAGCTCCGCGAGGGTCCGGCAAAAGGCGCGCAGCCGCTCCGCGTCCGCGGGGTCGATCGCGGCGAGCGCCTCCGCGTCGACGCCGTCGCGCGGCTCGCCGTCGCCGAACGCCGCCGTGAGCACGGGCCAGACGTGGCGGCCCCCGCCCGCCGCGCGCCGGAGGAGCCAGAGCGTGTCGGGGGAGACGGCGCACGCGGGGCTCGCGAGCGCCCCGAACAAAAGCTCGTCGTCGAGGGGGTTGGCGACCACTCCGAGCAGGCGCAGCAAATCCTCCACCTGCTGCTGCGACCAGTAGCCGCGGCCGCCGACCACGTAGGGGTCGAGCCCGTAGCGGCGCAGCGCCTCCTCGTAGGCGTCCACGTGCGTGAAGGCGCGCAGCAGCACGACGATCTCCCCGGGCCGGGCCTCGCCACCGTCGACGAGCTCGCGCAGTCGCTCGGCCAGCGCGCGCGCCTCGGCGACCACCCGGGGCTTGCTCCCCGACGCCGGCGGGCAGAGCGCCTCGGCGACGTCCTCGTCGCTCCACTTGCGGTGGTTCTTGCCGGTGCCCTCCTCGTAGGTGAGCAGGAGCTCCGCCCGGGGTGCCCCGGCCGGGGCGACGCCCGCCCGCAGCTCGGGAAACCCGTCGATCAGCGTCCGGCCGACCGCGTTGGCCGCGGCGAGCACCTCGGGCGCCGAGCGGAAGTTGCCGCGCAGCGACAGGACCTCGGTCCGTGGGTCCCGCTCGGCCTGCCGTCGCGCCTCGCGGAAGACCTCGAGGTCGGCGTTGCGGAACCGGTAGACGGACTGGTTCTCGTCGCCGACCACGAACAGGCGCGTGTCGTCGTCGCGTAGGCACTCGATCAGCGCGAGCTGCACCCGGTTCGTGTCCTGGAACTCGTCGACGAGGATGTGGCGGAAGCGGCCCCGCCAGCGCGCGGCGACGCCCTCCGAGCCGCGCAACAGCGCGAGCGCGCGCAACTCCAGGTCCAGGAAGTCCAGGCCGGAGCGCGCCGCCTTGAGCTCCTCGTAACGCTCCGTGAGCGCCTCGAGCACGCGCTCGAGCGCGTCGCGCGCCTCGAGCGCCGCGGCGCGCTGGGCAGGAGTGAGGGGTTCATCGTCCGCTTTCTCGCCGGAGCGCCTGGGATCGCCGACCTCGGGTAGGCGCGGCGGGTCCATCCCCTGGTTGCGCAGGCGCTCGTGCGCGGCGAGCGCCATGCGCGCCAGCCGGTCGGGCTTGTACGCCGCGGCCGCGCGGGCGACCGCGTCGTCGCCGGCGGCCACGAGCGCGTCGATCACGTCGAAGGCGGCGCGCTCGCGCATGCGCTCGGCCTCGCTGGCGTCCAGCACCCGGAAGCGCGGGTCGAGGCCGGCGGCGATCGGGTGCGTGGCGAGCACGCGCCTGCAGAATCCGTGGATCGTGGTCACCCAGGCGCGGTCGGTCTCGCGTGCGAGCTCGCGGATCCGGCGGGCGCGGTCCGCGTCGCCGCCATCGCCGGCCGCCGCCGCGGCGCGGGTGAGCTCGGCGCGCACGCGGTGGCGAAGCTCGGCGGCGGCGCGCTCGGTGAAGGTGAAGGCGAGGATCCGGTCCATGGGCACCTCGTCCTCGAGCAGCGCCCCGACGTAGCGGCCCACGAGCACCCGGGTCTTGCCGCTGCCCGCGCCGGCCTCGCAGAACACGTCGCGGTCGCGCATCCGGATCGCGGCCGCCTGCTCGGGCGTGGGCGGGGGCGGGGCGGGCTTCACGATGCCTCCCCGTTGCCGCCGTTTGCGTCCTCGAGACCGATGGCGCGCTCCAGCCGGCAGATCGCCTGGTAGGTGCAGTACCGCGGGCACTCGCCGCCGATCGGGTCGCGCTTGATCGCGCCGGCGCGCATCGCCGCGCCGCGCTTTTGGGCGAGCTCGCGGGCGCGCGTCAGCTCCTCCTCGAAGGTCTCCGGATCGACGGGGTCCCCGCGGACGGTGTCGAAGCCGATCCGGGCGGCTTCGTCCTTGATCAGCACGCCGCGGGGGCGGCGGTCCTTGCCGCGGGCGCCCAGCGGGTGGTAGAGGGCGCCGATCGGGCGCAGGCCGAGCTGCTGCTCGGCGGCGAGCGCGTAGAGCTGGATCTGGAGCTTGCCCTCCTCGAGCAGCTTGGAGCGGCCGGTGACGCTCGCCGCCGTCTTGTAGTCGTGCAGGACGGCGGTGCGCCCGTCCGCGCCCACGTCGATGCGGTCGATCCGGCCCCGCAGGGCGAACTCGCCGAGCTCCAGCGGGCCGGTGGCCTCGCCGTCCTCCTCGAAGCCGAATCCGACCTCGAGCAAGTCGGGGCGCGGCCGCAGGTCGGTGTCGCGCTGTGCCTCGGTCTCGAGGAACGCCTGCACCTGTCGGCGCGCGCGCTCGGCGAGCAGCCGGCGGGCCGGGTTGACCGCGCCGCGCTCGGGGTCGGCGAGCAGCTCGTCGAAGAGCTCGTCGAAGCGCCGCTTCCAGCGCCCCAGATCGCCGGGACGCGGCAGCGCGTCGTCGCCCGGCTGCTCCGCGTAGAGCTTGGCGAGTGCCTCGTGGACCACGCCGCCGAGCCAGAGCGGGTCGGCGGGCGGCTCGAGGCGCTGGGGCTGGAGCTCGTGCTCGACGAACCAGCGGTACGAGCACTGGATCCAGTTCTCGAGCGAGCCCGCGCTCAAAAGGCGCCGTGCCGAGAAGTCCGCGAGCACCACCGGATTCGCGAGCGGGCCGGGGAGGGCGTCGGGGTCGGGGAGCCCGTCGAGCAGGGCGAGCACCGCGCCGGTTGTCTCGAGGTCGGCGTCGAGGGTCGCGAGCGCGTCACGGGCGGCGTGGGAGTCGGTGCCGTACCGCAGCGCGAGCGAGCGCGCCAGCGTACGCGCGTCGGGCGCCTCGTGGGGCTCGGGCACGGGGTGGGCGAGGCCGCGGGTGCGCTTGAGACGCTCCTCGGCGTCAGGCTCGAGCAGGTCGAGGACCTCGTCGATGAAGGGCGAGCGTGCGCAGGGCTGGCCCTCGTCGTCGCTCGCGCGCCACGAGAGGTAGAGGCGCTCGGTCGGGCGCGAGACGCAGACGTGGAAGAGGTAGCGCTCCTCGTCCTCGGGCTTCTCCCGGCGCAGCGCCGGGATGCCGAGGTCGGCGCGCCCCTGCTCGCCGATCAGCGGATCGGCGGAGGCCAGGTTCGGGAAGCTGCCCTCCTGCAGAGAGCAGCAGAACAGGTAGCGGGCGCGGCTCGCGCGGAGGCGGTAGGGGCTCGTGATCCGGACGCGGCCCTCCACGGACCCGCGCCAGGCGGGCACCACGGCGGATGCGATGGCCTCGGCCGCCTCGGCGAGGTCGGGCTGCTCGCACCCGGGCAGCGAGCCGATCACGGCGAGCTCCTCGAGCAGCTCCGCGGCGGCGATCCCGGCGCGCAGCTCGATCGGGTCGAGCGGCGTGCCGTCCGAGCGCTCGCCCACCAGCGGTGCGCGCTCGCGATGCGGCGCCTCCGCGAGCTCGCGCGCGGTCGCGGCCAGCGCCCGCAGGCGCTCCGCGGCGCCGCGCGCCTCGAGCAGGCGCGCGAGGTGCCGGGGCGGCGACTCCCACTCGGCGTAGACGTCGGCGACCGTCTCGTACCGGCCGCGGTAGACGCCGCGCTCCGCCCAGTCCACGAGCTCGGGCGGCGTGGAGGGGTCGGCGCGCAGGTGCGCGATCAGGTCGGCGGGGGTGCCCTCCTCCGATGCCGCGCGGCAGAGCGTGACGAGGCCCCGGCCCACGGCCGTGCGCTCGAGCGGGAAGCTCGCCTCGAGCGCGACCGGGATCCCCATGCCGCGGAGCACCGCGGCGAACAGCGGCCCGTCCGCCGTCGGGTGGCGCAGCGCGACGACGATCTCGTCGGGGCGCACGCCGTCCGCGAGCAGCCGCGCGATCTCGAGGCCGACCGCCTCGGCCTCGCCGCGCTCGCCCGCGCACTCGAGCAGCCGCAGGCCGTCGTCCTCGGCGGGCGCCGCGGGGGCCTCGGCCTCGAACAGGTAGCGATCGAGGTGCACGAGCGACGCCTTCGCGGTGTGGGGCTGCGCGCTATCGAGCTCGTGGACCGCGTCGGCGCCCGGATCGTTGAGGAGCTCGCTGTAGAGCCTGGCGCGGGCGGCGAGCGCGCGGCGGTCGGTGTAGGTGAGCGCGAAGGTCACCTCGGTCCGCGCCGCGAGCAGGCGCACGAGCTCGAGCTGGACCGCGGTGAGGTCGTCGAACCCGTAGAAGAACACCGGGCGCGCGCCCCAGGCGTCCGGCCGCGCGCGCAGAGCCTCGGTGGCCGCGATCGCGACGCCGCCCGGGTCGGTGCGCCCGGCGCCGTCGCGCAGTCGGACGTACGCCGCGTACAGCTCGGCGAGCTCGCGCTCGTGGGCGCCGCCTCCGTCGATGCCGGCGGCGGCGGCGCGCAGCTCGTCGGGTGAGACAAGCGCCGCCTGCAGCTCCGCGATCAGGTCGTCGAGCGCGATCGCGAAGCCCGGCGCGTGCGCCGAGCGCGCCAGGGCGTGCAGCGGGGTCGCGGCGACGGCGGCCCGGACAACGGCGAGGCGCTGCGGTCGCGAGAGGGTCGGGGGCGGCGAGGCCCCGGCGAGCGTCGCCACGTCCTCCACGAGGGCCGCGAAGGTACGGATCGTGACGCCCACGGCGCCGCCGTCGCGGCAGAGGTCCTGCTCGAAGCGGGTGGCGTCGTCGGCCGCGGGCACCACCAGAACCGGGTCCCGGTCGATCGCCGCGCGGATGCGGTCCAGGACGGCGCCGGCGCGCCCCGAGTTCGGCGGGCCAACGATCAGCTCAAGGCTCATGGCCACCCGCACACACCATCATCGTCAGCATAGGTCGGATCCCGGCGACGAACCCTGACGCCCTCGACCTCGCGACCTGTCGACGGTTGATCCCACGAAAGGCCGATGCCGCGCGCCCGGGGACCCGCGCAGGGCCCAAAAGCCCGCACCGAACGCACGCGCCGTGCACCGCAATGCGCACGAGAGCCGCCACCGACCCGAAGCCCCCGCAACCTCCCTCCCCCTTGACCGCCAAACGACGCGGCCCCCGCAGCGCCGCGACCGGCGCCGCCCCCACCCACGCCCGAGCCCGCGAAAGCGTCGGCGATACCAACGTAATCGCAAGCTCGTCGAGTGGGCGACCGCCCGGGTGGGCCCGCGCGAGACTCGCCGGCCCCGCCACGACCCGCGTCCGGACCACCTCGGACCCCCGACGTGTGCTTGTGCACGAATTGGCGTCCGACCGCACATCTATCTTCGCCCCCGTCGCCGACCATCGCCGACGAGGTACTGGAATGTCCCTCTGCTTCATCGATCCAGCTGACGCCATCCGGGCAATCGCCGACTCGATCGGCCGCGAGGCGCGCCGCCAGCTACTCGGTGAGGCCGTGCGCGCTTGGGTCGACGAGATCCCCGAGGACGAGCTCGAGGCGCACTACGCGCGCGCGATCGCGGAGCTCGACGACCACGACATCTCGATGCTCGCCGCCTGGCACGCGTCGATGAACGTCGGTCATCCGGTCCCGAACCGCGACTTCCTCATGCGCGCGTTCCCGGCGCTCGGCGAGCACCGGCGCGAAGCGCTCAAGCTCGCCGCAGGGTTCCGCGGCGAGGAAGCGGTGGACCGGGGCGTCACCGAGGAGCGGGCGCTCGACACGGTCCTCGACTGGCTCTCCCCCGAGCGGCAGATGGAGCTCGCGCTCGAGGCGGTCGAGCTCTACATCTGGGACCGCGCTGGTTCCGACAACTGAGCCCGCCGGGAAGGGCAGCTCGCCCAGGGGAGCTCTGGCATGACCGCGGGCGGCAGGCTGCCGGCCGCGCATCCTGCGCCCGCTGTTCCGGCGGCGATCGGTGGGTGCGCTGATCAGTCCCGCCCGCAGCGCCCGAGGGCGCGCGCGTAGAAGCGGAGGTACTCGTCCCAGTGGGCGTCCCAGTACGCGTCGTCGTGGGCGCCGGGCCAGCGCCGCGCGCTGACCTCGACGCCGCCTTCGCGGAGCGCCGCCAGGAACGCGTCGACCCCGGGAATGAACGGGTCCTCTTCCCCGATGTCGAGCCAGAGCTCGGCCTGGGCGAAGGCGCCGGGGTCTGCCCGGGCGGCGGCCACGACGTCGTGCCGGGCGAAGTCCTCGGCGTCGTCGAACGCGCCCTCCGGCGTCTCTGCGGCGCTCGTCCATAGCGCGGGGGAGTGGCCGCCGACCGCGCAGAACCGCCCGGGGTGCAGGCGGCCCAGGTCGTAGGCGCCGAAGCCACCCATGGAGATCCCGCCGATCGCGACGCGGTCGCGGTCGACCCCGAAGCGGCGGACCAGCTCGCGGATCACCTCCTCGGCGACGTAGGCGCCCCAGTCGCCGCTCGAGCGATCGTGTCAGTACGACGAGTCCCCGCCGTCGGGGAACGCGACGACCGGCGCGCGCTCGCCCAACTCCGCGAGCGCGTCGAAGAACGCACCATCCAGCTCGCTCTCGTCGTCGCCGCCGCGCCCGTGCAGGAACACGAGCGCCGGCCGGTCGCCCTCCGGGGCGTCCGGGGACACAACCACGCTCACCGGCTGCGTGCGGCCGACCGCGTCGCTTTGGACCTCGATGCGCTCGACCGAGGCGCCGCGTGGGTCCGCGGTCGAGCCCGGCTCGCGCAGGAGCAGGAACGCCGCGACCGCGACGGCCGCGAGGGCGGTGACCGCCAGCACCCGCCCCGCGCTCATCCCCCTAGAGCCCGAGCGCCGCTCGCACCTCGGCGACCGCCTGCTCGGTCTCGCGGAAGTGGACTACCTGCATGCCGAGCTCGCGGGCGGCCGCGATGTTCACCTCGACGTCGTCGACGAACAGGCACTCGTCGAACTCGAGCCCGCCGAGCGCGTCGGGGTCGTGCGCACGCAGGCGCTCGAGCGTGAGCTCGTAGATGCCGCGCTCGGGCTTGCGCATCCCGACGAACGCCGAGTCGACCACCAGCTCGAAGATCTCGTCGACCGGCAGCATCGACCGCCACAAGGGCTCCCACTCGCGGACGTTGTTCGTGAGCAGCGCCATGCGGTGTCCACGACCCTTGACCTCGCGCATCAGCTCGACCATCTCGTGGTTGGGGTCGAGCGCCTCGAAGTAGACCTCGCGGAAGCGGTGGAGCTCGGGCTCGTGGTCGAGCAGCTCGCGCAGTTCCGCGGCGATTCCGTCGAGGAACTCGGCCTCGGTCATCTTCCCCTTCTCAAGCTCAAACAGCGGGTGCTTGCCCTCGCGCTCGGCGATCCTCTGCAGCGCCTGTCCCAAGACCTCGGGCGCGATCCCGGTCTGGTCCTGCACGGCCGCGAACGAGCGCATGAGCGGCGTCGTGAGCACGCCGCCGAAGTCGGAGATGACCGCCCGGATCGCCATCGGCCTAGAGGTTGCGGGCGATCTCGTAGGCGCCGGCGCCGTTCGCCCCGTCCAGCCGCATGCGCAGGGCGGCACCCGCACGCTCCACGCCCTCGTCGTCGGTCTGCGTCGCCACCGCGGTGGCCTCGCCGGCGCCCCGCAGCGGGTAGTCCTCGTCCTCGAGCCACAGCTCGAGCGTGACGCGCCGGGGCGAGCCGTCGGCGGCGTACTCGGTGGAGATCAGCGGCTCCTCGACCTCCTGCGGCCCGCGCTTGCCGAGGACCGTCGCCGCGACCACCTCCTCGCCGTGCCCAGCGGCGCCCTCCGGCCGGGCCGCGGCGAACAGCAGCGCGCGCCCGTCCTCGAAGGCGGCGGAGAGGACGCGCAGGAGGGTGAAGTCCTCCAGCTCACCCTCGAGGGTCCACAGCGACTCGGGCTCGCTCGCGCCGGCGGGCGCCATCCGCCGGACCGCGTCGAGGTCCCAGATCACGCGCGCTCCGGGCGCGAGCTCGAGGGCGATCGGATCAGCCACGTTCACCTCCAGGGGGCAATTCTTCGTCATCGCGGACCTCCCGCGCGGTGCCCTCGTAGTCGTAGCCGCTCTCCCGGGGCGGGAAGCCCGCGTCCCGGGGCGGGAACGGGTCGCCTGGGCGCGACCCGATGCCGCCCACCGTGAAGACGATGCGACCGCGCCGCATCACGGCGGCCGTCAGCAGGCGCCGCAGCGCCGCGCGGGTCGGCGGGAAGAGCAAAAGCAGCGCGAACGCGTCGGTCACGAACCCAGGGCTGATCATGAGCGCCCCACCGAGGATCACCATCGCTCCGTCGAAGGTCTCGCGCGCCGGGATCCGTCCCTCGGCGAGCGCCAGGTTGAAGCGCCGCCACACCGCCCGCCCCTGCGAGCGCGCCAGCGCCGCGCCGACGAAGCTGTCGAGGACGAGCAGCGCGAGGGTCGGCACGATGCCGATCGCCTGCCCGACCTGGATGATCACGTAGAGCTCCAGGACCGGCAGGCCGATGAAGAGCAGGACGAAGAGCGGGAGCATCCGCCCGGAAGGCTATTGACCGCGCCTCAGCGTCGGCAGGCGCGGCGCAGGTCGACGCGCACGCGCTCCCCGCGCGCGACCAGGACGCGACGAGAGGCGAGCGCCGGGCCGCCCGGGCGAGCGTGGCAGGTGAGGCGCCAGCGCTCGGGGCGGTCGGCGATCGGCCGGGTCGACGGGTTGACGTGCCAGGTGAACCGCCCGTCGCGGCCCACGCGCAGGCGGTCCCGCAGCCTGTCGCGGAAGGTGATCACGTCGCCCGCGTTGCCGGCGCCGTCTTGCACCGGCGAGGTCGCCGTGAGGAAGCTCTTGCGCAGCCGCAGCACGCTGCCGCGCGGCGCGCGGCCCGCGATCACGGCGTGGCGGCGCGGGTTGGCGGTGCTGCGCAGCGCCTTGAGGTACGCGGCGCGGTTGCCGCCGCCCGGACCCGCCGCCCCGGTGAGGCCCAGGTACTCGGCGACGACACCCTCGGCGAACGGCGGGTGGAAGTGCGCCGGCCCGATCTCGAACGTGTAGCCCAGGCCGCCCGTCGCGTAGTAGCTCCAGTCCTCGGTCGTGCCGGTCGTGTCGTAAAGCTCGTAGGCGCGCTGGCTCGTATAGCCGTTTTCCGCGGCCATCGCGTCTCCCAGTCGCCGCAGAAGGCGCTCGTCGCGAGCGGGGCCCTGCTCCTCGAGCCCCGGCGGGCGCAGAACCAGGTTCGAGAAGGTGTGGTTCGTGATCAGGGTCACCACCTGCTCGCGCGAGACGAGCCAGCGGATGGCCTGGCTCTCCGGCTCGGAGAACGGACCCGGGCCGCGGTAGTCCTGAGCGAGCGCGCCGAGCGGGAGCGAGTCGGGGGCGCTCGCTCCGGGGCCGCCCCAGAAGCCGCCGTAGTTGCGGTTGATGTCGACGCCGAACTGGGCGAGGCCGGTGGAGAGGAGCTGGTCGCAGCTGCCGCCGTCGGCCTCGAGCGGCGGGGTGTAGCGGCAGTTCTTACGGTGGTACTCGAACGGGATCAGGAGGTTGACGGTCTCCTCGAGGCCGCCGCGGCCGCCCGCGGCGCCGAGCGCCTCGCCCGCCTCGCGCGAGAGGTTGAAACCGTCGGGATTGGCAACCGGGACGAGGATCACGCGGGCGCGGCGCAGCAGCCGGCGCACCGGCTTGCGCCTCTGCGCCCAGCCGCGCACGAGCTCGTACGCGAACTCCATGGTGTGTTCGGCGGACGGCCACTCGCGCGCGTGGTGGGCGCCCGGCATCAGGAAGGCGGGTCGCCCGTCGCGGCGGCGCACGCGCGGCGCGATCTCGATCCCCTCGATCACGCGGCCCTCGAACGTCTCGTGGGGGAGGGTGAAGTAGCGCACGAGGCGCGGCCGCTGCTCGGCGAGCGCCCGCAGCTCGGCGCTGTACTCGAAGAGGCGCCTGTACGTACCGACGCGCCCGCTGGGCAGGCGAGCTTCGCCCGAGCCGCCGCGCGCCGCCGCGCGCAGCTCGGCGCGCCGGTCGGCCAGCGCCCTCGCGGCGAGGTCGGCCTCCAGCACCTCGTACGGGAAGCCCAGCGCCCTGAGGTGCCGTCCGTCCTCGGGCGAGTGGAGGGCGACGTCAACGAACCCTGGGCCGCCGTGCTCCGTCAGGTCCAGGCCCGCGCTCGCGAGCCGCTCGGCGTCGCCAGGACCGTCGGTGAGCACGCGGACGAGGCGGAGCCGCCCCTCGGGGACCACCCCGGCGAGCTCGCCGACCCGGACGTCAAGTTCCGCTCGCCGCGGCGCGCCCGGACCCCGGCAAGCCTGCACCGCCAGTTCGCCCGCGGCGGTCGCAAAGCCCTGCGCCACCTGCTCGCCGGCGCCGTGCAGCGAGGCGGCGACGAGCCTGCCGGAACCCTCGAAGACGGCAAGCTCCCAGCCAGGCGCGGAGAGCCGCGCCGTGACGAGCGCGACGCCGCCGGCGCGGGCGGTGGCTCGGGCCGTGCCCGGGGCGCCTGGGCTCTGCAGGGTCGTGCACGGCCTCGCGGCGACGCCGTCCGCGCGCAGCGCACGCTCGGCGGCCAGTGCCCCTGCGGGCGCGACCAGGGCCGCCACCGCGGCGAGGCTCAGCGCGACGACGCCGATGGGCCGGGTCGGGCTCATGTCGCGATGCTAGGTAGGCCGCTGGGGCCGCGCGCCGGTTCCGGCGAGGGTCCACCGCTACGATTGACTGGATGGTTGACGAGGAAGCCGTCTACGAGGCCCTCGAGGAGGTCATCGACCCCGAGCTCGGCCTGGACTTCGTCTCACTCGGCCTCGTCTACGACGTGGAGATCGAGGACGGCGACGTCTACATCACCTTCACGCTGACGACGCCGGC
>DATCLC010000042.1:0-5442 GCA_036564135.1 Solirubrobacterales bacterium | reverse complement strand
CTGCAGAACACCTCGATGCAGATCGGCTCGTCGTTCGGCACGGCGCTTCTGGGCGCGATCGTGATCACCGGGCTGATCGCGGCCTTCTCCAGCAACATCGAGGACGACCAGAACCTCCCGAGGGAGGTGCGGTCGCAGGTCGAGACCCGGATCAGCGCCGGCACGAGCTTCGTCGCCGCCGACCAGGTCCGCCGCAGCGCCGAGCGGGCCGGGCTCGGCTCGCGGTCCGTCGACAGGATCGTGAGCTCCTACGAGGAGGCCCAGCTCATCGCGCTCAAGACCGCGTTCCTGTTCGCGGCCGGGCTCGTGCTGCTCGCGGGGCTCGCCACGCGCCGCCTGCCCGTGCGCCGCTTCGATCAATTGGCGGCCGAGTCCGCCGAACGCGGGCCGCCGGACGCCGCGCCGGTTTCACCTAGAACGGATGATGCCGCCCGGGCGGCGCGCACCTAGAGTCGCTCGGGTTACCACCTCGGAGGTGAGAAGTGCTCGTCGCGGCTGACTATCCATTCCTCGAGATCGTGGGAACGATGCTGGTCTTCTTCGCGTGGGTGGTGTGGATCTGGCTCGCGATCACGGTGTTCGCCGACCTGTTCCGCCGCCGCGACATCGGCGGCTGGCACAAAGCGGCGTGGGTCGTGCTGGTCATCGTGCTCCCGTTCATCGGGGTGCTCGCCTACCTGATCGCCCAACACCAGTCGATGGCCGAGCGCAGCCTGCGGCAGGCGGAGGAGCAGAAGGCGGCGTTCGACCGGTACGTGCGGGAGACCGCCGGCGGCTCGGCGGCGGAGATCGCGAAGGCCAAGGACCTGCTCGACCAGGGCGTGATCTCGAGCGCGGAGTTCGACGCGATCAAGGCCCGGGCGCTCGCGGCCGGCTAGCGCCGGGCCCGTGCAGGTCCCGGGCGCTGCGCCAACGGAACCCGGGCGATATACACCCTGCGGCGATCGTGGGGTGCAGTACTGTCGGGGACGGAGTAATGCTCCGCCCCGCTGCATCAGCGACGCCGCGATCACCCCCGGACGACCTGGTTGGGTTCCTAGCGGCGCCGCTGGTGCTTCTTCTCGCCCCCGCCGGCTTCGGGAAGACGACCCTCCTCGAGGCGTGGCAGGAGGTCGATGAGCGACCCTTCGCGTGGGTGCGATGCGGCCCCGCGCATCGCGACCGGCGCGCTTTCCGTGCGGCGGTGGCCAGCACCGGGGGCGGAGAGGAACCTTCCGTGCTCGTCCTCGACGACCTCCATCGCCTCGCCCGGGCGCGCCACCGCGACGTCGCCGACCTGATCCGTTCGCTTCCTGACGGAAGCCAGGTGGCGATCGCGACCAGGGCGCGGCCCGCGCTCCCCCTCGCTCGCATGCGCGCGGAGCGCCGCGTGACGGAGGTCGGGCCCGGCGACCTGGCCCTGAGCGCGAGCGCGACCGCCGCCGCCTTGGCGGAGCTGGTGCCGGAGCTGACACGCGCCCAGCGCCTCTCCCTCGCGCACCGCATCGGCGGGTGGCCGGCGGGCATTCAGCTGGCAGCGGTCGCGCTCGCCGACGCGGAGGACCTCGAGGCGGCCGCCGCCACCTTCGACGGCGACGACCGCGCGGTCACCGAGTACGTGCGCGAGGAGGCGCTCGCCGGCCTCGGCCGCGAAGACGTCGAGTTCCTCGCGCGGTGCTCCCTGCTCGACCAGCTCTCCGGGGACTCGTGCAACGCCGTGCTGCGCCGCACCGGGTCGTCGCGGGTGCTGCGGCGGCTGGCCCGCGACCGCGCCCTCCTCGTCCCGCTCGACCGGCGCGAGCATGCCTACCGCCTCGCGTCTCCCCTGCTCGGCGCCGCCCTGCGGTCGGAGCTACACCACGAGCACCCCGAGATCGAGACCCGGCTGCGGGTCCGGACGATCCGCTGGTACGCGGAGCACGGCGACCTCGACCGCGCCGTCGAGCAGGCGATCGCCGGCGGCGCCGCGCAGGCCGCCGGCGAGCTGATCTGGACGTCGTTCCTCGAGCTCAGCGGCCGCGGACGGACGGCGAAGGTGCGCGCCTGGCTCGACGCGCTCGGCGGGCGCCGCGTGGCGGCGGACGCGACGCTCGCCCTCGCCGCCGCGCACTGCGCCCTCACCGATGGCGACGCCGGGGAGGCGGAGCGCTGGGCGCAAGCGGCCGCGGTCGCGGCGGGCCGCAACAAGGCGCTGCGCAACAAGTACGCCGCGGACCTTCTCCTGCTGGACGCAGCGCTCGGCGCCCGCGGCGCGCTTGCCATGGGAACCAGTGCCGCCCAGGCGGCTGAGCTCTACGGCGCCGAGAGCCCCTGGCGGTGCGCGGCCAGCCTCTACCGGGGCATCGCCGACGTGCTCACCGGGCAACCGCTACGCGCAGCGGCGCCTTTGGAGGAGGCGGCGCGACGCGGCAGCGTGGCCTCGCCCCTGGTCCAGGTGGGCGCGCTCGCGCAGCTCGGCTTGATCGCGCTCTTCGATGGGCAACCCGTGCGCGCGCTCGACCACCTCGCCCATGCCGCCGAACAGGTCGACCGCTGCCGCCTCGAGGGCACCCCGACCGCGACGCTCGCCGACGCGGTTGCGGCCGTTGCCCGGAGCAGGACCGGCCAGGCCCAGGAGGCGTCCGCAGCCGCGCAGCGCACCGAGCGCGCGCTCGCCGCAGTGACCGACCCGCCGCCGTGGTGCGCGGCCGAGGCGTGGCTTGCACTCGCCGACGCGCGCCTCCACCTAGACGAGCTCGCCGCCGCGCAGCGGGCGCTGCGCGGCGCCGAGCAGAGCCTCGCCCGGACCCCCGACGCCTCCGCGCTCACCGGCTGGCGCGATGATTTGCTCGAGGCGGCCGACGCCGCCCGCGGCCGGCGCCTCGAAGGCGACGACGCGCTCACGAAGGCCGAGCTCCGCACCCTGCAGTACCTCCCAAGCCACCTCTCGTTCCGGGAGATCGGGGCCGCGCTCTGCCTTTCGCCGAACACCGTCAAGACCCAGTCGCGCGCCGTGTACCGCAAGCTGGGGGTGTCCTCGCGAAGCGCGGCCGTGGAGCGCGCCCGCGGTTCCGGTCTGCTCCCCCCGGACCCCGCCGACCGCCGGCCCGCGGGCGGGGCCTAGCGCTAGTTGTCCGGGTCGCCGCCCGCGGCCTTCAGGGCTTCCTCGAACTCGCGCAGGCCGAAGGAGCCCTCGAGGCGGGCGGCCACCCTGCCGTCCGCGTCGACCGTGAACAGCCAGGGCTCCGTCTGCAGGTTGAACTTGCGCAGCGGCTCGCGCAGGCCCTTGTTCAGGTCGTTATCGACCCAGACCTCCTGGTGGATGAACTCGATGTCATCGCCGTAGCCCTCGTTGCGGAGCTGCTCGGCGATGTCGACCACCGGGCCGCAGACGCGGCTCTGGCAGAGCGCCGGGGTCGCGAACAGCAGCGCCACCGGCTTCTTGCCCAGCACCTCGTCGAAGCTCACATTGTGCATGTCGCTCGGCGGCTGGCGCGTGTCGATGAGCTCGACGTTGGCGCCGACGTCCTCGAGCGTCTCCGTTTTCACCGCGGGCGGCCGCTCGCCGACCGCGGGGATCGGGTCGTTCTCCTGGGCGGTCACCTGGGTCGCCGCGCCGCGCCACTGGCCACCGATGTTCGTGAGCACGAGCACCGCGTAGCGCCCGGGCCGCGGCAGCGGGATCTCGGTCGAATAGATCCCCGCGACCGGATCGCCCTCGAGGGCCGCGGTCTTCGAGCGGTAGGCGGGCTTGGTGACCAGCGAGTCAGTGGGCGCGTAGAACGGGCCCTGCGCCTTGTCCTGCGGGCTGTTCGCGATGTAGACGGCCGTCGGCGCGTAGATCAGCTTGTTGTTCTCGTCGAGCAAGCCGAACGCCATCCGGTTGTTGCCGACGACGTAGTGGCTCGTCGCAGGCGCGTACTTAAAGCCGGTGCGCGCCATGTCGGCGATCTGCTGGAGCGTCTTGCCGTCGGCCTCGGGGAAGTCGAACCGCTCGGGGTGCGCGGCCTCCTCGACCTGCTGGACCGCGGTCTCCGAGGGGGCGCCGTTACCGCCCTCCTCGTCGTCGCCTCCGCACCCGGCGATCGCGACGGCGGCGAGCCCGGCGGCCGCCAGTAACCGAAGCTTGGCAAGCGAAGAAATCATCCTCATCCGCACGTCGCACGTCCCGCCGAGGGACAGGGGGGAAGAGCCCGGAGCCGGACTTGAACCGGCGACCCCTTCCTTACCATGGAAGTGCTCTACCGACTGAGCTATCCGGGCGGGGAACAGAACTCTAGCGGCCCCCGCCGCGAGGGAGGGGACCGCCGAGTCCTCAGTTGTCTTCGGGCCCGCAGCTAGCGCTTTCGCACCTTGACCTGGGCCTCCGCGCGCAGCGTCTCAAGCCCGGGCGAGGTCGCCACAACCCGGACCTTCGTGGTCTTGCCGGTCGCGGCCTTCTTCGCCCGGAGGGCGAATGGCTGCGTCACCGCGGCGCCCGGCGCGAGGTCGATCTGCGCGCACTGCGCCCCGATCACCTGGAAGCGCTTCTTCTTCGCCCGCACGCAGAGCTGCACCGGCACCTCGTCCAGATCGACACCGGCGCTCACGGTGGCCCGCAGGGTCACCACGCCGCGGGCGCCGATCGTCTTCTTCTTGGGCTTGACGCCGAGCGTGAGCTCGTCACCGCCGGGCGCCGGCTCGCGAATCGTGAACTTCACCGCGGCGAAGGCCTCGCGGTTGCCGGCGACGTCCGTCGAGCGGTACTCGATCTCGTACTCGCCGGGCTGGGTGAACTCGAGCGGCTCCTCGTAGGTCACCCACTTGCCGCTCGGCAGCACCCGGTACTGCGTCACGGCCACGCCGGAGCCGGAGCCGTCGTCGGCGTTCAGGGTGACGGTCACCGGGCCGCCGTAGCCGAGCGCGTTCGGCGGGTTCTCGCTGTCGAGCGCGGGGGTCGTGATCGGCGCGTTGCGGTCGACCTTGACCGGCACCGACTTCGTCTCCTCGACGTTCCCGGCACCGTCGGTCGAGCGGTACTCGACCGTGTGGTCGCCGTCAGCGCTGATCGCGAACGGCCCGCTGTAGGTGGCCCAGTCGCCACCGTCGATGCGGTACTCGGTCGTCTCGACGCCCGAGCCGCCCTGGTCGCTCGCGTTCAGGGTCACCGTCACCGGCTGGCGGTACCAGCCCGCGTTGCCGTCCGGCGTCGCGGGCGAGAGCGTCGCCGTCGTCTCCGGCGCCTCCTCGTCCACGGGCTCGAGCTCCTGGATGCGGATGTTGCGGAACGAGATCGTGTCATTCGCCCCGTGGTTCTGGAGCCCGATGTAGCCGGGCGCCAGGCCGCGGTTGGGAGCGGTCGCCTGGAAGTCGTTGACGACCACGCCGTTCAGCGTCACGACGATCCGCGGCGGCGTGCCGGTCACGCGGATCTCGTAGTCGTTCCACTGCCCGTTGGGCTTGGCGTTCCGGGCGATCTCGCGCTTGAAGTTGTAGATCGACCCG
>DATCLC010000041.1:0-8413 GCA_036564135.1 Solirubrobacterales bacterium | reverse complement strand
GCGGCCCGGGGAGTGAGGCCCCAAAACGCGAACGGCGCCCGGGGGCGCCGCTCGCGGAGGAGGATGGAGGTGTGTGTGTCCTAGGCGTAAGCCTTCGGGCTGCTCCTAGCGGATGTGCATCCCTGAGATCGCCCGCGAGATCACGAGCCGCTGGATCTCGGCGGTGCCCTCGAAGATGTCGTAGATCTTCGCGTCGCGGTGCATTCGCTCCACCGGGAACTCGCGCGTGTAGCCGTTGCCGCCGAGGATCTGCATCGCGCGCTCGGTGACCCAGACGGCTACCTCGCCGGCCTTCAGCTTCGACATCGAGCCCTCGGCGTTCTCGAACGGCACGCCGTTGCGGCCCATCCACGAGGCGCGCCAGACGAGGAGCCGCGCCGCGTCGATCTCGGTCTTCATGTTCGCGAGCGTGAACGCGATCGCCTGGTTCTCGATGATCGGGCGGCCGAACTGGACACGCTCCTTGGCGTACTCGAGCGCGTACTCGTAGGCGGCGCGGGCGATGCCCACCGCCTGGGCGCCCACGACCGGGCGCGAGGCCTCGAAGGTCTGCATCGCGGCCTGCCCGCCGGTGCGCTTGCCCTCGCGCGCCCGCGCGAGCCGCTCCTCGAGCTTCTCCTTGCCCCCGAGCAGGCAGCTGCCGGGCACGCGGCAGTCGTCGAGGTGAACGTCGGCGGTGTGCGAGGCGCGCAGGCCGTGCTTCTTGACCTTGGCGCCCTGCTCGAGGCCCTTCGTGCCGGGCGGCACGATGAAGGCGGCGTGGCCGCGCGCGCCGAGCTCGCGGTCCACGGATGCGATCACGACGTGCACGTTGGCGATGCCGCCGTTCGTCGCCCAGGCCTTCTGCCCGTTGATGACCCACTCGTCCTTGGCCTCGTCGTACTTCGCGGTGGTGCGGATCGCGGACACGTCGGAGCCCGCGTTGGGCTCGGACGAGCAGAACGCAGCGACCTTCGGGTCCTCGGGGGTGCCGAAGCACTGTGGGATCCACTCGCCCATCTGCTCCGGTGTGCCCTGGCCGAAGATCGCGGCGACGGCGAGGGTCGTGCCCATGATCGACATGCCGATGCCGGCGTCGCCCCAGAAGAGCTCCTCGTTCACGATCGGGAGCTGGAGGCCGGACGGGTCGGCGAAGAACTGCGCGATGCCCTCGAAGCCGTAGAGCCCGATCTTGGCGGCCTCCTGGATGATCGGCCAGGGCGTCTCCTCGCGCTCGTCCCACTCGGCCGCGGCCGGCCGCACGACGTTCTCGGCGAACCCGTGCACCCAGTCGCGGATGTCCTTCTGATCCTGGGAGAGCTCGAGCGAGAAGGGCGGGGCCTCGTCGGCGGGAGCCCCCTCCACAAGCTGATCGACGGCGTCCCCGGCGCCGTTCTTCTCCGTAGCGGTAGCGCTCATCTCAATTTCTCCGTTCCAAGTCCCTTATGGGCAACGCCGGGCAACGCCCCTTCCATCAGCGTTGCTACTGCCAGTAGGAAAAATGCTACCATAAGTAGGAATGACGACGTCGCAGTTGCCCAAGGAGGCGGTGGGGGAACCTGAGAAGCCGCGCAAGCGCGCGGCACACCTCGGGCCGCGGCGCCGGCGGCCGCTCGTGCTCGACGCCGCGTACCGGGTTTTCATCGAGCGCGGGTTCGAGGGCGCGTCGATGGACGCGATCGCCGCCGCGGCCGGCGTCTCCAAGCCGGTGATCTACGACTGCTTCGCATCCAAGGACGAGCTCTTCAGCGCGATGCTCGACCGCGAGGAGGAGCGGATCATGGCCGAGACCCGCGCCGCGCTCGAGACCAGCGGCGGGAGCAAGGACCCGGAGGGCACGCTCATCCGTGGCTACACCGCGTTTTTGCGCGCGGTGGCCAAGTCGCCCGAGATCTACCGGATCGTCTTCGTCGGCGTGGGCGCCGGCAACGAGGCCGTGGCCGCGCGGATCAGCCGCGGGATCGAGCAACAGGCGCGCACGGCCGCCGAGATCGCGCGCGGCTGGGTGGAGCGCTTCACCGAGCTCGAGGGCGAGGAGGCCGAGCGCACCGCGCAGCTCCTCGGCCAGATGATCGTCGGGCTCGCCCAGGCGGGCGCGCGCACCCTGCTCGCCGAGCCCGACGTCTGGACCCCCGAGACCCTCGGGGAGAAGCTCGGCCGCATGGCCTGGGCGGCGCGCGGCGCGCTCGCGGCGCGCGAGCCCTAACCGCGCACTCGCGAAGCCCCCTCCCGCCAGCTCGCGCTTAGCGCTCCCGGGGAGCTGCAACCGCGCGCTCGCGCGGGTCGTTCGCGCGAGATCGCGCTTGAGGCTCCGGGGAGCCTCAACTGCGCGCTCGCGGCGGCCGTTCCCGCGAGTTCGCGTTTGCTGACCAGCGCTAGGAGTTGGCGGCCGCTTGGCGAAGTAGGCCGCGGATGATGGCGACGCTGCGGTCCTCGCTTGACTTCGCGCCGCGGGTGGTGCTGCGCACGGTCCTGATCGTGCTCACCGTGGTCATCACGGTGTACCTGCTCTACCGGCTGCGCGAGCCGATCTCCTGGATCGTGATCGCGGGCTTCATCGCGATCGCGGTGTCGGCGCCGGTCTCCGTGCTCTCCCGCTACATCCCCAGGGGCCTAGCGATCGCGGTCGTCTACATCATCCTGATCGGGATCCCGCTTTTGATCGCCGGCCTCTTGATCCCGCCGCTGGTCGGCCAGGCCGAGCAGCTCGCCAACGACGTGCCGAGCTACGTGCAGGACGTGCGCGAGTTCGTCGAGGACAACGACACCCTGCGCGGGCTCAACGAGGACTACGACCTCGTCGGCAAGCTCCAGGACGAGGCGGAGAAGCTGCCGGGGCAGATCGGCAACGCGACCCAGGTGCTCTCCGACATCGGCGTCGGCATCGTCAACTCGGTCTTCACCGTCGTCACGATCCTGATCCTCTCGATCTTCATGGTCGCGAGCGGGGCGCGCTGGGTAGACAAGTTCCTCGCGAACCAGACCCCCGAGCACGCGCGGCGCCTGCGGCGCGCCTTCGACCACATCGCGAGCGCGATCTCGAACTACGTCGGCGGCGCGCTCATCCAGGCGACGCTCGCCGGCACGTTCGCGTTCATCGTGCTCACGATCCTCAACGCCCCGTTCGCCGGCGCGCTTGCGCTGATCGTCGCCTTCGGCGATCTGATCCCGGTGGTCGGCGCGACGATCGCCGCCTTCCTCGTCGGGATCGTGATGCTGTTCGTGAACTTCCCCGTCGGCGTGATCGTCTGGGTTATCTACGCGATCGTCTACCAGCAGATCGAGAACTACGTCATCCAGCCGCAGATCCAGCGGCGCGCCGTTGCCGTCGAGCCCTTCGTGATCCTGGTCGCCGTGCTCTTCGGCGCGACGCTCTTCGGGGTGATGGGCGCCCTGCTCGCGATCCCGACCGCGGCCTCGATCCAGATCGCGCTGCGCGAGTGGATGGACTACCGGCGCAGCCTGATCACCAGCGCCGACATCGCCGGCCCCGGGCAGGGCCAGGCGCCGGGCCCGAGCGGGCCGGCGCCCGGCACCGCCTGACCGGGGCGCTCTAGCCCCAGCGGTCCCAGAGCCGCAGCTTCTTCGTTACGGCGCGCATGTGGCTGCCGCCGGAGTACCAGCCCGGCTTCGACCACAGCTCGAAGTGCAGGTGGCAGCCGGTGGCATTCCCGGTGGCGCCCACACGGCCGATCATCTGGCCGGTGCGCACTTTCTGCCCGGGCTTCACCTTGGCCCGCTTGCGCAGGTGCATGTACGCGTAGTCCATGCCGCTCTTGCGGCCCCTGATCACGACGTAGTGGCCGGCGCCCGAGCCCTGGAAGGCGCGGTACTTGACGACCCCGGCGCGCGCCGCGACCAGCTTGGTGCCGCACTTGGCGAACACGTCCTGCCCGCGGTGGCCGCGCCCCGCGCCGATCCCGTCCCCGTAGCTGTGGGGTCCGCGGACGGGGAAGATGTGGCTGTAGGACTTCAGCCTGTGGTTGCCCTTCGCCTTGCCGGCGTCGGCGAACTTCCCGCCCTGCTCGCGCACGCGGAAGAAGTAGCGGCCGTTGGGGACCGGCTTGCCGTTCGCCTTCCGCGGCCTCCACTTGACCTGGTGGACGGTGTTCGGCGCGAGGTCGTCGCGGTTCCAGCGCTTGGTCACCGTCTTCTTGCCGTCCTCGGCGCGGTGGACGACCTGCACCTGGACGTCGCGCTTGCGCTTGCCCTTGAACTCGAAGCGGAAGATCGCGGGCTTGGTGCCGGCGTAGCGGACGATGCGGGGCTTTACGCCGGCGCGGCGCAGCACCAGGCGCTTCGCTGCGGCCTGTGTCTCGGAGGCCTGCGCCGAGGGCGCCCCGCCGTCGGCCGCGAGGCCCTCGGCGCTCGCGCCCCCGGGCTGCGCGGTTTCCTGGGCATGCGCGGTGGCCGCGAGCGAGGCCACGCCCGTGAGCGCTGCGATCAGCGCGGTCGCGGCGAGCGCGGCCAGCCCGACCCCGAGCAGGGTCTCGGCCAACCCCAACCCCAGGCGCGCGCGCTCGCCGTCGTCCCGATTTCTGTGGCTTTCGTTAGTGATTGGTTTGAAAATACCCATCGTTCCGTTAGCAAACACTCACAATCGGCGGAAGTTGCGGCGCAGGTCCCCGGATCCCGCAAAATGCGGCCTGGCCGTGGCTGAGGAGGGCGTTGCGATCCGTGTCCAGCCGCGCGCGTCGCGCGCGGGCGTCGCCGGCGAGCGCGCGGGCGCGATCGTCGTGCGCGTGAACGCGCCGCCCGCCGAGGGCAAGGCCAACGAGGCGGTTCGCAAGCTCGTCGCGCGGGCGGCGGGCGTGCCGAAGGGGGACGTCGAGATCGTCCGCGGCGAGCGCTCGCGCGACAAGGTCGTGCGCGCCCGCGGGCTGAGCGCGCGGGAGCTGCGAGAGCGGCTGCTCGCGGCCGGCTAGCTCAGCGCGCCGCCGGGGCCAGCTCGCGCACGAAGCGCGCGGTCAGCTCGGGGGCGGAGACGAGGCCCTTGGCGATGCGCTCGATGCGCGCCTCGGGGAAGTGCCGGGCGAGGATCGGCTCCATGACGTCGGGCCCGGGGAACCAGCCGCCGCCGCCCACGTCCTCCCCGGTGAGGATCGAAAGCCGCGACCCGAGCGCCCGCCCCGCCTCGATCGCATGCTCGTCCGAGCCCCAGGCAAGCAGGCGCTCGTGCGCCGCCTCCCGCGGCACGTGCTCGGCTTGCAGGCGGACCCGCTCGCGCAGCTCGTCGGCGCCCATCTGCGGGTTCGTCGACTCGAGGATCGAGCGCAGGGCGCCCCGATAGTCCGTGCCGACCATGTGCATCAGCGCGTCGACGACGCTCCGCGAGCCGACCATCGCGTCGGTGCCTGCGAACATGTCGCGGGTGAGCGGGGCGCCGCCCAGGCAGACCACGTGCTCGATCAGCTCGGGCCGGCGGTCGGCCACCCGCACCGCCCGGTGGCTCGCGTCGACCAGGCAGATCGCGACCGCGCGCTCGAGGCCCGCGTCCTCCGCGACGGCCTCGAGATCGAGGGCGCCGGTCTCGGGGTTGTAGGGACCCACGCGATTGGAGGCGCCGGTCCCGCGCTCGTCGTAGCGGACGACGCGGTGGTCGCGCGCGAGTTCCGCGGTGATCGGCCCGAACACCATCGGGTGGAGCGACCAGTACGGGACCAGCACCACGTCGCGGCCCGCACCGGTCTCCTCCCAGTAGAGCTCGGTTCCGTCGCTGGCGCGGGCGCGCGGCACGCGGCGATTGTACGTCTCGGGCCTCGCGGCATTGCGTTGCCGTTACAGCCGGGGTACAAAGGGAAACATCCCTCTGTCGGCCGCAGCGCCGAAACCCCAGCTGGCGAAAAGGAGATGAGATGGCAACGGCATCTGTAGGAAGCGACATCCTCGCCGAGGAGAACCGCGCGAAGCGCGACGAGGTAGTCGAGCTCCTCACGAAGGCGTACTGGATGGAGATCGAGACGGTGATGAACTACATCGCCAACTCGGTCAACCCGGACGGCGTCCGCGCCCAGGAGATCAAGGAGTCCCTGGAGCAGGACATCCAGGAGGAGCTCGGGCACGCGCAGCGGTTCGCCGCGCGCATCAAGGAGCTCTACGGCGTGGTGCCGGGCTCGGAGCGCTTCGTCGCCGAGCAGGCCTCCCTGCAGCCGCCCAGCGACCAGGTCGACGTCGTCCACGTCATCAAGGGCGTGATCGACGCCGAGCGCGGCGCGATCGAGCACTACTCGCGAATCATCGAGGTGACGGAGGGCATCGACCCGGTCACCCAGGACATGGTCATCGACATCCTCCACGACGAGCAGGGGCACCTGCGCCTCTTCGAGGGCTTTCTGCGCGAGTACGAGAAGGAGGGGCTCGCCTAAGGCGGGCCCCCGCCGCGCTCTACGCGGCGGCGAGCGTCGCGGCCAGCCGCTCGACCCGCTGCGCGTCGAGCGGCCGGCCGAGCCGCAGCCACTCCTCGCGCGCCCGCTCGAGCGCCTGCGGGTCGCGGGCGACCGCCGCGCGCGCCTCGAGCGCGCTCGCCTCGCCCACCGGGTAGGGCACGCGCTGGGCGACGCTGGCGGCCTCGTCGGCGAGCGCCTCGGCCTGCTCGAAGCGACCCCAGAGCGCGTAGTTGACGGCGCGGGCCGCCGTCGCCTCCACCGACTGGGCGACCAGGCCGGCGCGCTCGCAGATGTCGAGCGCCATCGCGAGCGCCTGGTCGGCGTCGGCGTAGTCGGAGCGGTCGCCGAGCACGGTCACGAGCCACCGCAGGGCCGCGAAGGCGACCTCCGAGCGCCCCGCGTCGTCGGCTAGCGTCGCCGCCCGGCGCAGGCTGCGCGCGGCGGCGTCGAGGTCGCCGTCGCGCCACGCGAGCGCGCCGCGCAGGAAGTTCGGGAAGCAGACCTTGCCGATCAGGCCCTCGCGCTCGATCAGCTCCGCGGAGCGCTCGGCGCCCGCCTCGACCTCCGGCCACCACGAGCGGTGCAGCGCGAGCATCGCGAGCGCCCCGTGCAGCTCGACCTGCGAGGGCACGTCGCCGATCCGCTCGGCGATCTCGAGCGCCTCCCCGTAGGCGTCGGCGGCGGCGTCGTAGTCCGCCTCCGAGGTCTCGAGGTGGTAGCCGAGGGCGAGCAGCGCGCGGATCGCCTCGGCGGGGTCCGACTCGCGCGCGAGCTCGACGGACCGCTCGAGGTTCGAGCGTGCCTGCGGGAGGTCGCCGATGCGGCCGAACACGCGGCCGAAGATCCCGTGTGCACGCGAGGCCGCGGCCGCCTCGCCGAGGCGCTCGGCGAGGCGCAGCGCCTTCTCCGAGGTGTAGATCGCGACCATGTTCTGGCCGGTGTGCATGTAGAGCGTCGCGGCCTCCTCGTAGAGGCGCACGAGCGCGAGCGAGGGCGGGCCGTCCTTGAGCATGTTGATCCCACGCTGGTAGTGGGCGACCGAGCCTTCGCGGTCGCCCTTGTGCCAGAGGCCGGCGCCGATCTTGCGATGCAGATCGCCCACGCGCTCCAGATCCTCCTGGCCGCGGTGGTAGTCCAGGCACTCCTCCCAGAGCTCGACGGCCCGGTCGATGCGCCCGAGGCGCAGCGCCACGTCGCCCAGCTTCTCGGCGATGCGGGCGCGGACCTCGGGGTGGGTGCAGTGCTCCCCGTCCAGGGTGAGCGCGGTCTCGTAGTGGCCGAGCGCCTCGTTGTTCGAGTAGAGCGCGGCGGCGGCGTCGCCTGCGGCCTCGAGCGCGCGATGGGCGCGATCGTGGATGCGGTGGAGCTCGTCCGGGTCGAGGCGGGCGTCGGTGCCGATCGAGGCGGCGCGCGCGAGGTGCTCGGCGACCATGCCGACCACGCCCTCGGAGCGGTCGGCGGCGCGCCGCTTGATGAACTCGCCGATCTCGGCGTGTTTGCGCGCCCGCACGGCCTTGGGCAACGTGGAGTAGGCGACGTCGCGGATCAGCACGTGCTTGAACGCGTACTCGCTCTCGCCCGCGAGGCGGCTGCCGTCGCTCGGGACGATCAGCCCCTTGTCGGCGAGCGCCGCGATCGCGCGCTCGAGCTCCTCCGGGTCGCCGACCGCCTCGGCGACCGCCCCCGCCCAGAAGCGCTGGCCCACGACCGAGGCGTGCTGGAGCAGCCTGCGCTCCGTCTCCGGGAGCGCGTCGAGCCGCGCCGCGAGCACCGCGTGGACCGTCTCGGGAAGAGGCGCGCCGGAGCCGCCGCCCTCGAGGATCCGGTTGATCATCTCCTCGGCGAAGAGCGGGTTGCCGCCCGAGCGCTCCGCGACCTGCGCGACGGTGGCGGCGTCGAGCACGTCCCCGCCCTCGCCGATGAGCGCGGCGACCAGCCGCCGCGTGTCCTCGGACGCGAGCGGCTCGAGCGAGAGCGTCGTGGTGTTGCGCCTCCCGGCGCCCCACGACGGGCGGCGGTCGAGCAGCTCGTCGCGGGCCATGCAGATG
>DATCLC010000040.1:0-2442 GCA_036564135.1 Solirubrobacterales bacterium | reverse complement strand
CGGCGCCGTGCTGGGCGCGATCCCCGTCACCCTGTTCGCGCTCGCCGACTCGCCCACGAAGGCGCTGCTCGCGCTGGGCATCTACATCATCGTCCAGCAGATCGAGGGCAACGTGATCATCCCGCTGATCATGGCCCAGCGGGTGAAGCTCCACCCCGCCCTGATCGCGATCGGCGTGATCGTCGTCGGCCAGCTGTTCGGCTTCATCGGCCTGTTCGTCGCCGTGCCGATCCTCTCGGCGATCGTGATCCTGATCGAGGAGCTCTGGGTGAAGCCGATGGAGCGCGACCGGGGCGTGCGCGCGGCGGGCGAGCTCGAGGTCCCGGGGGCGGCGGGCCCGCCGGGCGCCGGGCCGGGCGGCGCCTAGGCGCTCACGGGAACGCCGCGACGGTGTCGCCGAGCGGCAGGCTCGCGCGCCGCTTGCGCTCGCGCGCGAACCACACGACCTCGTCGGCGTCGTTCACGCGTCCCTGCAGCCGGTAGCGGCGGTAGCGGTACGGCACGCCCTCCGCGGCGAGCGGCGACGGGCGGTCCGCCAGGTGGAAGTGCAGGTGCGGGGCGTCGGAGTTGCCCGAGCTGCCGACGCGCCCGATCACCTGGCCGGCGCGCACCCGCTGGCCCGGCTTCACCTTGACCGTCCCGGGCTTGATGTGGGCGTAGAGCGCGAACCGCCCCGGGCCGTGCCGGATGATCACGTGGTTGCCGGCCGCACGGCGCGGCGTCACGGTCTCATCGGTGCGCTCGCCGGGCGGGGTGTCGGGGAAGCGGTCGACGGCGCGCACGACGCGGCCGGGCGCGGCGGCGTGGATCGGCTCGCCGTAGATGTGGTGCTGGCGGAGCTTCGACCCGTCGCCTCGGTGCGGGAGCCCGCCGGCGTCGACCCGGACCCAGTCGACGGCGAAGCGCTGCGAGACCCGCTGGTGGGCGCCGACCGCGAGGGCCGAGCGCGCGTGGCGGCTCGTGCAGCAGCCGCTGATCGCGACGTAGCGCCTGCCGCGCAGCGGCGAGCGCACGAGCAGCGGCGGCCGGGTGTCGACGCGCTGGCGCCCGGTCGCCACGCGGCGGCCGTAGCGCAGGTCGAAGGCGGCGGGATCGACGCCCGTCGCCGGCGCCACGTGGATCACGTGCCTGATCGCGCGCGGCACGCGCCCCGCGAACGACGGATGTAGCCAGACGGTCGCCGCCTGGGCGGGCTCGAGCACGGTGGTCCCGATGGCTGCGAACGGGTCGCCCAGGTTCATGTCCTCGGCGAGCGCCGCGCCCGCGAGCGACGCGACCGTGCGGCCGCGCTTGGCGTCGACGATGTCGACGCGCTCGACCTCGACCGCGAACTGGGCCGAGAGGTTCTGCAGGCGCAGCTCGTAGACGAGGTGCCGGCGCCCGTCGCTGCCCTTCACGGGCTGCAGCGGGCCGCGCGCGTTCACCTCGAGCACGTCGAAGCGGTCGGCGCCGTGCGCGCTCGCCGCGAGGCCCAGCCACGCCGCGGCCAGCGCAAGCAATCCCCACAGTGTCGGTCGTCCAAGCCGCACCATGCGAAAGCGTCCCTGCTTTCCGCCCTGGGAAGATACCGCCCGGACCGGCCGTTGCCCCGGCGCCTCAGGCGCCGGCGCGCAGGCCATCGAGGTCGCGGCGCAGCTCCTTGAGCTCGTCGCGGATGCGCGCCGCCTCCTCGAAGCGCAGGTCCTCGGCGGCGGCCATCATCTCCTCCTCGAGCTCGACGATCAGCTTCTCGAGCTCCTCGGGCGTCGAGAACTCCTCGCCGTCGGCGCCGCGCACCCGGCGGCGGCGCGCGGGCGAGGTCTTCGAGTCGAGCGAGAGGAACTCCGAGATGTCGGAGATCCCCTTCTGCACGGTCTCCGGCGTGATCCCGTGCTCGGCGTTGTAGGCGAGCTGGATCTTTCGGCGGCGCTCGGTCTCCTGGATCGCGGCGCGCATCGCCTGGGTCTCGCGGTCCGCGTACATGAGCACGCGGCCGCGGACGTTGCGCGCGGCGCGGCCGATCGTCTGGATGAGCGAGGTCTCGCCGCGGAGGAACCCCTCCTTGTCCGCGTCGAGGATCGCTACGAGCGAGACCTCGGGCAGGTCGAGGCCCTCACGCAGAAGGTTCACGCCGACCAGCACGTCGTACTCGCCGAGGCGCAGGTCGCGGACGATCTGGATGCGCTCGAGCGTGTCGATCTCCGAGTGCAGGTAGCGCACGCGGAAGCCGTGCTCGAGGAGGTAGCCGGTCAAATCCTCGGCCATCTTCTTGGTGAGCGTGGTGACCAGCGTGCGCTCGCCGCGGTCGACGGTGCGCCTGATCTCGTTCATCAGATCGTCGATCTGGTTGCGGGTCTCGCGGACCTCGACCTCGGGATCGACGATGCCGGTCGGGCGGACGATCTGCTCGACGATGCGCGAGGACTTGGTGCGCTCGAACTCGCCCGGGGTCGCCGAGACCAT
>DATCLC010000039.1:0-13382 GCA_036564135.1 Solirubrobacterales bacterium | reverse complement strand
GAGGAGATCGCCGCCGCGGCCGCGCAGGCGGACGAGGCGATGTTCGCGGGGCTCCGCAGGAACCTCGGCCTCGACGAGCTCGTCGCCGTCAACGTGGGCGCGGCGCCGTCGCCCGTCGAGGTGCTGGAGTTCTTCCACGCGATCGGCGTGCCGATCGGCGAGCTATGGGGGATGTCGGAGACCTGCGGCGTGATCACCTGTAACCGCCCGGGACGGATCAAGATCGGGACCGTGGGGCCGCCGATCCCCGGCGCCGAGGTGAAGCTCGCCGAGGACGGGGAGGTCCTGGTGCGCTCGCCGTTCAACATGGTCGGCTATCGCAACCTGCCCGAGAAGACGGCCGAGGTGATCCTCGAGGACGGCTGGCTGGTCACCGGGGACATCGGCGAGCTCGACGAGGACGGTTACCTGCGGATCGTCGACCGCAAGAAGGAGCTGATCATCAATGCCGCAGGCAAGAACATGTCGCCGGCGAACATCGAGTCGCACCTCAAGGCGGCGAGCCCGCTGATCGGCCAGGCGGTCGCGATCGGCGACCGGCGCCCCTACAACGTCGCGCTGATCGTCCTCGACCCCGACTTCGCGCCCGTCTGGGCCGCGCAGCAGGGGATCGAGGGCGCCTCGATCGCGGAGCTCGCGGGCGACGAGCGCGTGCGTGTCGCCGTGCAGGAGGCCGTGAAAGCCGCGAACGCGAAGCTCGCGCGCGTCGAGCAGGTCAAGAAGTTCACGATCCTGCCGAACGAGTGGGTTCCGGGCGGCGACGAGCTCACGCCGACGATGAAGCTCAAGCGCCGCCCGATCGAGGAGAAGTACGCGGCCGAGATCGAAGCGCTGTACGCGGGGTGAGGCGGCCGGCGCACGGCCCGCCATCGTCCCCGTGCGCCTCTCGTAACACCTCGTCCGGGCACGCGTAAAGGCGACCACGCTCCGCGTGGTCGAAGCGGGGCGCTGTCACAATAGGCACGTGGCTTCCCAGCGGCAGATCAACGTCGGCGGCGTGCCCATCGGCGGTGGCGCTCCGGTGGCCGTCCAGACGATGACCAAGACGGAGACGGCGAACGTCGAGGCGACCCTGGAGCAGATCCGCAAGGCCGCGGACGCGGGCGCGGACCTCATCCGCTGCGCCGTCCCGCGGGACAAGGACGTCGAGGCGCTCAAAACGATCGTCCGCGAGTCGCCGATCCCGGTGATCGCCGACATCCACTTCAACTACACGCTCGCGCTGAAGGCGATCGACGCCGGCGCGCACTGCATCCGGATCAACCCGGGGAACATCGGCGGGCGCGACAAGGTTGAGCAGGTCGCCAAGCGTGCCAACGAGGCGGGCGTGCCGATGCGCATCGGCGTGAACTCCGGGTCGCTGCCCAAGCACCTGCACGAGCTCGAGCGCGAGGACCCGGTCGAGGCGCTGGTGACCGCCGCGGTCGAGTTCGTCGAGCTGATGGAGGAGCTCGACTTCACGAACTTCAAGGTCTCGATCAAGTCGACCAACGTCCCCAACACGATCGCCGCCAACCGCAAGCTCGCCGAGCGCATCCCGTACCCGATCCACCTCGGCATCACCGAGGCGGGCACGAAGTGGTCGGGCTCGCTCAAGTCGGCGGTCGGCCTGGGCACGCTGCTCGCGGACGGGATCGGCGACACGATCCGCATCTCGCTCTCCACCTTCCACGCGGAGGAGGAGGTCAAGGTCGCCTGGGAGATCCTCAAGGCGCTCCAGCTGCGCGAGCGCGGGCCGGTGCTGATCGCCTGCCCGACCTGCGGCCGGCTGCAGTTCGACATGGACACCGTGGTCGCCGAGATCGAGCAGCGCCTCGAGGCCTACGACGACCCGATCGAGGTCGCCGTGCTGGGCTGCGCCGTGAACGGCATCGGCGAGGCCTCGCACGCGGACTTCGGCATCACCGGCGCCAAGAACGAGGGTCTGATCTTCGCCCACGGCGAGCCCCTCCGGAAGGTGAAGCAGGAGGAGCTCGTCGACGCGCTCTTCGAGGAGATCGACAAGTCCGTGAAGCGCGGCGGCGAGGTCGTCGCCGACGCCCAGGAGCGGGCCGAGGGCGCCGAGTGGCTGCGCAAGATCGAGGAGGAGAACGCGGGCGATCTCACCCCCGAGAAGCTGGCCGCGATGGAGGCCGAGGCGGCCCGCGTCGCCGAGGACATGACGGCCCCCAACGGCGCGATGCGGGGCAAGCGCGTGCGCCTCGACGAGGAGACATCGCCGACCGCCGGCCGCCGCTTCACGCGCACCTGAGCGCGGACCCCGAGTCTGCGCGCAAGCGCACCGCGAGCCTCAGTAGGCTGGCCCGGCGATGTCCAGGCTCTCGACGTATCTGCTTCCAACGCTTCGTGACGATCCCGCCGATGCGGAGGCGCTCTCGCACCGGCTCATGGTCCGCGCCGGGCTGATCCGGCAGCTCGGCTCCGGCCTGTGGACCTGGCTGCCGGCAGGCAACCGGGTGGTGCGCAAGGTCGAGACCATCATCCGCGAGGAGATGGACGCGATCGGCGGCCAGGAGATGCTGATGCCGGTCCTTCAGCCGGCCGAGCTCTGGCGGCGCAGCGGGCGCTACGAAATCGAGGAGCTCATGAAGCTCGACGACCGCAAGGGCGCACCCCACGTGCTCGCCATGACCCACGAGGAGGCCGTCACCTTCCACGTCGCCCGCGAGGTCCGCTCCTACCGCGAGCTGCCGATGCTGCTCTACCAGCTTCAGGTCAAGGAGCGGGACGAGCCGCGGCCGCGCGCCGGCGTGCTGCGCACGCGCGAGTTCACGATGAAGGACGCCTACTCGTTCGACCGCGACGAGGAGGGGCTGGAGCGCTCCTACGAGGCGAACCGCAGGGCCTACGCGAACATCTTCGACCGCTGCGGGCTGCGCTGGTACGAGTGCGAGTCCGACGTGGGGATGATGGGCGGCTCCGGCGCCCACGAGTACATGGCGCCCTGCCCGGCGGGGGAGAACGAGGTGGCGCTCGCGGCCGGCTACGCGGCCAACGTCGAGGTCGCCACCGCCGAGCCGCAGCCCGTCGACCTGCCCGACCCGCTGCCCGAGCCCAAGGAGGTCTCCACGCCCGGCCTGACCACGGTGGAGGAGGTCTCCGGCGCGCTCGGCGTGCCCGCCGGCGCCTTGATCAAGGCGCTGCCGGTGATCGTCGACGGGCGCGGGATGGTGCTCGTCCTGGTGCGCGGCGACCACCGCCTCAACGAGATCAAGCTGCGCAACGCGCTCGGCGCCAACTTCCGCCCGGCGACCCCGGAGGAGATCGCGGAGAGGATCGGCCCCGCGGGCTACATCGGGCCCGTTGGCGCCGAGGTCCCGATCATCAAGGACGCGGCGATCCAGGGGGCCGGCTACGCCTGCGGCGCGAACAAGCCCGATGCGCACCTGGTCGGCGTCGAGCCCGGCCGCGACTTCCAGTACGAGGAGCTCGACGTGCGCGTGGTCGAGGCCGGCGATCGGACCCCCGACGGCCAAGAGATCACGATCGAGCCCGCGATCGAGGTCGGCAACATCTTCAAGCTCGGCACGCGCTACTCGGAGCCCTTCGGCGCCACCTACCTAGACGAGGAGGGCGTCGAGCGGCCGATCGTCATGGGCTGCTACGGGATCGGGCCCGCCCGGATCGTCGCCGCGGCGGTCGAGCAGCACGCCGACGACAAGGGCATCGTCTGGCCGCGCGCGCTCGCCCCGTGGGAGGTGGTCGTCGTGCCGCTCGGCAAGTCCGGGGACGAGACCCACGCCGAGGCTGAGCGCCTGTACGAGGAGCTCCGCTCCTCCGGCGTCGAGGTCCTCCTCGACGACCGCGACGCGGGCGCCGGTGAGAAGCTCACCGACGCCGAGCTCGTCGGGTGCCCGCTGCGCGTGGTGATCGGGCGGCGCGGCCTGGCCGAGGGCAAGCTCGAGGCGCAGGAGCGCCGCACGGGCGCCGAGCACGAGATCCCGCTGGCCGACGCGGCCCAGGCAGTGCGCGAGATCCTCGCCGGCATCGAGTAGGGATGAGCGCCCCCGCGCCCGGCCGACCGCGAACGCCGCGCGCCCGCGGCTTCCGGCGCCTGGCGGGGATCGACCGCTCCGGCAGGGCCCCGGTCGAGACCCGGCGTGGACAGCCGCTGCGCCCCTTCACGCTGCCCAACCTGATCGGGTACCTGCGGCTCGCCTCGCTGCCCGTCTTCCTCGTGCTCGCCTTCGAGTCGGACGACGGGCGCTCGACGACGGCGGCCCTGATCTACCTGTGGATCGCCCTCGGCGACTACCTCGATGGATTCTTGGCACGCGCGACCGGCCAGTACTCGCGCATGGGGGCGCTGCTCGACCCGGTCGTCGACCGCCTCACGGTCCTCGCCGGCGCCGTCGTCTGCTGGCACTTCGAGCTCCTGCCGCGCTGGGCCCTGCTGGTGCTCGCGGCACGCGAGATCACGATGCTGGTCCTCGGCCGTCTTGCGCTGCGCCGCGGCATCGACATCGAGATCAACTGGGTCGGCCGCGTGGGCGTCTTCCTGATCTTTGCGGGGATCTTCTGGTCGCTTGCGATCGACTGGTGGGTGACGGTGGCGCTGTTCCTCGCAGGGGTGGTCGTGGCCATCGCCGCCACCTGGTTCTACGTGCGCGCCGGCCTGCGGCAGCTCCGTGCGCTTCAGCCGCGATGACCCGCGGTTTCGTTCCCGCGCTGAGCCTCGCGGCGGCGGAGCTCGAGCTCGAGCCGCTGCCCCTCGACCCGGAGCGGATCCTCGCCGGTGCGCCCGCGACCTTCGGCGTCACCCTCTTCGAGCGTGACGGGGTCGAGTGCGTGATCGACGCGCGCGCGTCCTCCGCCTGACGCCTGCGGGGCAAAACCGGCGATCAACCGCCCCTGAAAACCGGGCCCAGTGG
The DNA here is from genome assembly GCA_036564135.1 of Solirubrobacterales bacterium. Lineage (GTDB taxonomy): Bacteria > Actinomycetota > Thermoleophilia > Solirubrobacterales > 70-9 > RSA11. The sequence goes on along the minus strand of DATCLC010000039.1, from coordinate 8,511 downwards.
GCGGCCCGCTGCAAACCATCAAGCTCAACTTGACGTTTTCAGGGCAGCCCTATAATCGCCAACAGGCGCCAGCAGCCCCCACGTCAGAGGGAGAGGAAAGCTTTGACCGACTACGACGAGACCTTCCCCGACATCGCCTCGATGAGCGACGAGGAGCTGAAGGCGACGATCGAGAAGCTCACCGAGGAGGAGCGCGAGGTCTCGTACCGGCGCCGCATCCTGCACGGGAAGATCGACATTCTGCGCGCCGAGCTCGTCAATCGGCTCAAGCACAGGCGCGAGGACGGCGACTCGGTGATCACCGGCGCCGACGTGCAGGCGCTCACGGACATCCTCGTGGGCAAGGTCTCCGACGCCGACCGCACCGAGGGGGGCTGAGATGGCGATCCACTGCCCCGAGTGCGGCTTCGTCAACCCCGAGGGCGCGAACTACTGCCAGAAGTGCGGCGCGTACCTCGCCCGCCCGGAGGGCGCCGACGAGCCCACGACGATGACCTACAAGGTCGACGAGACGGGCGACTTCCAGCCCGTGGACATCGACGCCGAGGTCGACCGCACCGGCGCGGCGCTCGTCATCCGCTCGGGCGGCGGGCGCGCGGGGGAGAGCTTCCCGATCACGGGTGATCGGATCTCCATCGGGCGCACCCCGGACGCCGGCGTCTTCCTCGACGACGTCACGGTGTCGCGGAACCACGCACTGATCGTCCGCCGTCAGGACGGCTTCTACATCGACGATCTCGGGTCGCTGAACGGCACCTACGTGAACAGGCGCCGCATCGAGTCGCACCTCCTCCAGGACGGCGACGAGATCCAGATCGGCAAGTACAAGCTGAGCTACCTGGAGCGCTGAGGGCGGTGCCCGTGGCTACACGCAACGAGGCGGGCGCGAGCGGACAGGAGAGCGGCGGCAACCGCAAGGCCGAGTCGGCCTCGCGTCCCCGCAAGGCGCTGACGATCGGCGCGGTCGCGAAGATCCTCAGCCAGGAGTTCGAGGACATCTCGATCTCGAAGATCCGGTACCTCGAGGACCAGAAGCTGCTCTCGCCCCGGCGCACGCCGGGCGGGTACCGCCTCTACAGCCAGGCGGACGTCGAGCGGCTGCGCACGATTCTGCGCATGCAGCGGGACGAGTTCCTGCCGCTGCGGGTGATCCGCCAGGAGCTCGCCTCGGGTGCGCTGAACACCAGCTCGCGACCGGCCGCGGAGGCCGGGCAGCGCCGCCGGGCGATCACGGTGGACGCCGACGTGCGCACGATGTCCGCGGAGGAGCTCATCGAGCAGGCCGGCGTGAGCCGCGAGTTCCTCCGCGAGCTCGCCGAGTACGGCGTCGTCGAGGGTGAGCGGCGCGACGGACGCGTCGTCTTCGACGAGACCGACCTAGAGATCGTGCGCGCGGCCGCCGAGCTGGCGCGCTACGGCGTCGCCGGGCGCAACCTGCGCGTCTTCCGCACCTCCGCCGACCGCGAGGCCGCCCTGCTCGAGCAGCTCCTCGGCGCGGCGCTGCGCTCGCGCAGCCAGGCCCGCCGCCGCGAGGCCGTCGAGAACCTGGAGAGCCTCGCCGCCGTGTGCGGGCACCTCAAGCAGCTCATGCTCGTCCGGCACCTGCGGCGGCTGAAGGGCGACGCCTGAGGGCGCTCGCGCCCACCGTGCCCAGGGTCGCCCGCAGCCGCGTGATCGCCGCCCCGCGCGAGAGCGTATGGAAGCTGATCGCGGACCCGCACAACCTGCCGCGCTGGTGGCCGCGCGCGACGCGCGTCGAGGACGTCCGCGGTTCGGGCAAGCGCATGCGCTGGACCACGGTGCTCGAGACCGAGCGGGGCGTACCCGTGCGCGCCGACTACCGCTGCGCGGCGAGCGTCGAGCCCCGCCGCTTCGAGTGGCGCCAGGAGGTCGCCGACACGCCCTTCGAGCGGATCCTCAAGTCGTCGTCGCTTGCGATCGAGCTCGAGCACGCGGCGGGTGACTCGACCGACGTGCGCATGACCGCCGAGGAGACGCTGCGCGGGTTCGCCCGCCTGGGCGCCCCGATGCTGCGCGGCGCCGCCGCACGCCGCCTCGACGAGGCGCTCGCCGGCATCGAGCTGGCGCTGGTCGGGGAGCCAGGATGAGCGCCGCCGAGGCCGGCGGAGCGATGAAGTGGTGGGGGTGGGGGGACCCCGGCGTGCGCGTCCCCCTCCCGGAGAGCGCGCTCGCGGTGCTGCGCGACGAGCTCGGGCCGGGGGAGCCCAGCCCGCGCGTCGAGCTCGAGGAAGTCGCCGTGCCCGAGCCGCGCCCGTTGCCCGAGGCCGTCACGGCCGCCGCCGGCGAGCCGGGCCCGCTCGCCGCGCACGAGCAGCGCGTGCGTCGGGCGGCCGGCAAGGGCTACCCGGACCTGATCCGCATGCGCGCGGGGCGCCCCGAGGGCGCGCCGGACGCCGTGCTTCTGCCCTCGAGCGCCGAGCAGGTCGCCGCGATCATCCGGGCCTGCGCCGAGACGGGGGTCGCCGTCGTGCCGTTCGGGGGCGGGACCAGCGTGGTGGGCGGCGTCGCGCCCGAGGCCGGGCCGCACGAGCGCGTGATCGCCCTGGATTTGCGCCGCCTGCGCCGCTGCGAGGTCGATCGCCGGTCGCTCACGGCGACCCTCGGTGCGGGCCTGCGCGGCCCCGAGGCGGAAGCCGCGCTTGCCCAGCACGGGCTCACCCTCGGCCACTTCCCGCAGTCGTTCGAGTTCGCGACCATCGGCGGCTTCGCCGCGACGCGCTCCGCCGGGCAGGCCTCCTGCGGCTACGGGCGCTTCGACGAGCTCGTCACCGCGCTCGAGCTGGTGACGCCGGTCGGCCCGCTGCGCACGCTGACCACCCCGCACACCGCGGCGGGCCCGTCGCTGCGCGAGGTCGCGCTCGGGTCCGAGGGCACTCTGGGGGTGCTCACCGACGTCACCGTGCGCGTGCGCCCGGCGCCCGAGGCGCGGCGTTACGAGGGCTGGATCGCGCGCGATTTCGAAACCGGGTGCGAGGCGGTACGCGCGCTCGCCCAGGCCGACGCGCTGCCCGACGTGACCAGGGTCTCCGACGAGGAGGAGACCCGGGTGAACCTGATGCTCGCGGGCGACGGAACGGCGCTCAAGGTCCTGGGCGCTTACCTGCGCCTGCGGCGGGTCGCCGACGGGGCCATGCTGATCCTTGGCTGGGAGGGCGAGCGCGAGGCCGTCGAGCGCCGGCGCGCCATCGCGGCGCGGGTGCTGCGCGCCCACGGCGTCGTCTCGCTCGGCAGCGCCCCGGGCCGCGCCTGGGAGCACGGCCGCTTCCGCGGGCCGTACCTGCGCGATGAGCTGCTCGACCACGGCTACCTCGTGGAGACGCTCGAGACCGCCCACTCCTGGTCGAAGTACCAGGCTCTCTACCGGGCGGTGCGCGACGCGCTCACGTCGGCCCTGCGCGACGGCGGCACCCCGCCGATCGTCTTCTGTCACCTCTCGCACGCCTACCGCGACGGCGCCTCGCTCTATTTCACCTTCCTCGCCAGGGCACGCCCGGGCGCCGAGCTCGAGCAGTGGGCGGCCGCGAAGCGCGCGGCCAGCGAGGCGATCATGACGGCCGGCGGCACGATCACGCACCACCACGCGGTCGGCCGCGACCACGCCCCCTACATGGACGCCGAGGTGGGCTGGGTCGGCTTGGAGGCGCTGCGCGCGCTCAAGCAGCGCCTCGATCCGGCCGGGGTCATGAACCCCGGCAAGCTCCTGCCGGCCTAGCTAGCTGCGGCGGCGCCCGCCGCCCCGCGCCGCGGGGATCTCACCCTCGAGCACGGTCTCGCCGGCCTTCTGCACGACGAGCTCCTCCTCCTGGACCGCGCGCTCGATCGTGCGGCGCACCTCGCCGACCCTGCCGACGGAGACGTTGATGAAGCGGCTCGTCGCGACCAGCGCCAGGGCGTCGCTCGGGATCGAGAACCGGTCCTGGAAGGAGCCGTCGTTCTCGGGGACGATGGGGGAGAGGGGGTAGCCGCGCTCGCGGTCGAACAGGAACCACACGACGTACACCTGGCCGCGCGCGGGCGGCTCGAGGTTCTCGATCGAGAGGTCGAGGTACGCCTGATCGTCGTCGGTGATCCCGACCGCCGCCGTCCCGGAAGCGTCGCCGCTGCCCGCGGGCTCAAGCGGGACCGAGGTGATCTCCTCGCCGCCGAGCTCCTCCTCGGCGGCCGCGGTCGTCGTGGTGCCGCTCGCGGAGTCGTCGTCTCCCGAGAAGACCCCCGTGGCGGCGAGCACGCCGACAACGATCACGACCGCGCCCGCCGCCAGCGCGGCGAGCAGCCGCTGTCGCGGGCTCCAGGGCTCCCGCTTCGCCGCGGGCGCCGCGTCGGGGGGCGGCGGGGCCTCGCCCGGCAGCCTGGGCAGCTCGGCCTCGGGCGCGATCTCACGCAGGCGGGCGACCAGCGTGCGCGCGAGCTCGAGGTCCTCGGCGTCGGAGCGCAGGTGCCGCACGGCATCCGCCCGGCCGATCGGGTCGGCCTGCCCGAGCAGGTAGTCCGTGAGCCCGGCGCGCCGGTCGGGATCGGCGCCGCCCAGCTCGCGCAGCCCGGCGCGCGCCCGCGCGCGCACCTCCTCCTCGTCGATATCGAGGAGGCCGGCGAGATCGGCGTAGCTGTGCCCGCGCTGGAGGATCAGCTCCAGCACCGCGGCCTGGTCGGCGGTGAGCGGCATGGTGCGGAAAGCGTACGGGGTAGCGCCCCACGGGGGCGCGGGTAGGGCAAAGGTCGCCGGCCACCGGTCGCCGGTTCCGAGGGCCTGGTCGAACCGGCTCGCCGCCAAATCGGCAGCGCTAGCTTCAGGGCGTGATCGAGCGCTGGGCGGGCTTCGCGCGCCGTCAACCCTCGTTTGCAGTCGCGATCGGGCTCGGTCTGGTGGCCGTCGCCTTCGGCGTGGCGCGCACCGCACCGCAGGAGCTCCCGGTGGGATCGCTGGTCCCCGAGGGCGAGGTGCCCGGCGCGGGCGCGACCGTGCTCGTCACGACGCCGGACGGGGTGGGCGACCGCGTCCGCGACGTCGCCCTGGAGGCGATCCAGGCGCAGCTCGAGACGGACCCCAACGTCGCCAGCGTCCAGGCCGCCCCGCAGGCCGACGGCGCGCTCGCGTTCGCCATCGTCCCGTCCGACCCGGGACCGCGGGCGATGCAGGAGACGGCCGCCCGGTTGCGCGCGAATCTCGATCCGGGTCCGTTGCGCTTCGACCTGCGCGGCGAGGCGGCCGCGATCGCCGACGCCAGACACGAGCTTGGCGGCGACCTCTGGCGGGCCGAGCTGCCCGCGCTCGCCGCGGCAGCGCTGATCGCGGCGCTCGCGCTCGGCGCCGCGGGCGCGTGCGCGGCCCTCGGCGTCGCGGCGCTCGCGCTGCTCGGCACGCTTGCGGCGCTGCGCAGTGCCGCGCTGCTCGCCGACGTCTCCCTGCTCGCAATCGCCGCCGCGGCGCCGGTCGCACTGGCCCTCGGGTTCGAGCTGATCGGAGCGCTCCGCGCCCGGTACCGCGATGCGCAGGCGCTTGGCGCCGGCAGCGAGGGCGCCCGCCTCGCGCTCACCGGCTTCGCGGGGTCCGCAGCGATCGGCGCAGCGGCCGCCGCCACGGCGCCGCTGGCGGTCCTCGCGCTGCCGCTGGGTCAGGGCGGCTCGCTCGCGGCGGGCTGCGCGTGCGCTGCGCTGCTCGCGCTCGCGGGCGCCCTGCTCTTCGGCCCTGTGGGGCTCACCGCTCGCTCCGGCGCGGCCTCCAACCGGCCGCGGGTCCCGGCGTGGCCGCGGACGCTACCCAGGCTCGGCGCCCGCGCCCGCGCGCTCGCGCTGTGCGCTCTCGCGGCGCTGGGGCTCGCGCTCGCCGCGCCGGCGCTCGGCGCCGATTCGCACGCCTTCGCCGCCGACGGGGCAGGCTCGCTCGCGACTGACCTGCCGCTCGCCGCGGGTCTCGCCCTCGCGATCTGCTGCGCCGTTCCAGCCGCGGCCCTGCGTGCGCCGCGCGCGCTGCTCCTCGCCCCCGTCACGCTGCTTCCCGCCTGCGCGGGGCTCGGGGTCGCTGTGGCGCTCGCGGACGGGTGGGTCGGCTCGGACCCCTTCGACGCGCCCCTCGGCGGCGTCGAGAACAGCGCCCTGGCATCCGGGCTGTGCGCGGTGCTCGCGGTGAGTGCCGCGCGGACCGCCCGCGCCTGCGCGCTCGCCGCCGAGGCGGGGCCCGTGCCGCACGCCGCTGCCCGCAAGCTCCTCGGGCGGGAGGTCGGCCGGCCCGCCGTGCTCGGCACGCTCGTCGCGGGCCTGGCCTGCGCCGCCCTGCTTTGGGTCGATCACTACGTCGCGCGCCAGTTCGGGACGCTCGTGGCGACGGGCCTCGTCGTCGACGCGCTGGTTGCGCAACCCCTGACCGCGGCGCTCGCGCCGCGTCTGGTGAGGCGCGGGCGCCGGCGCCAGCGACGGTTCGCGGTAGTCTCGCCGGTCCGATGAGCACGGACCCGACGGAATTCGACTGGCGCGCCGTAGCTGGCGGGGACGGCCCGGCGGGCGCCCTTGGCGTGCGCTTCGAGGAGGTCACGCCGGAGCTCGTTCGTGCCTCGTTCCCGGTTGCCGACGTCGTGCGCCAGCCCGCGGGCATCGTCCACGGCGGCGTCTACGCGCTCGTCGCCGAGAGCATGTGCTCGCTGGGCACAGTGAGCGGCGTCTGGCGGGACGGCATGGTCGGCCTCGGGATGTCGAACAACGCGACCTTCTTGCGCTCGGTCGCCGACGGCACGGTCCATGCGGTTGCGCGTCGCGTGCACGGCGGGCGCACGACCTGGATCTGGGACGTCGAGATGACCGACGATCGGGGCCGCGTCTGCGCGCTGGTGCGGATGACGATCGCGATCCGCCCGCGACGCTAGCCGCGGAAGCGGTTCGTGATCGGCAGGCGGCGGTCGCGGCCGAACGCCTTGGGAGTGATCCTGATCCCCGGCGGCGCCTGGCGGCGCTTGTACTCGGAGCGGTCCACCATGCGCAGCACCTCGTCGACGAGCTCCGGGTCGAGCCCCTCGGCGACGATCTCGTCGCGCGAGCGGTCGGCCTCCACGTACTCGGCGAGGATCCGGTCGAGCGTGGCGTAGGGAGGCAGCGAGTCCTCGTCGCGCTGGTCCGGCCGCAGCTCGGCCGAGGGCGCGCGTTCGAGGACCGACTCGGGCACGGTGGGGGAGGGGCCCCGGGCGTTGCGGTAGCGGACGAGCTCGTAGACAAGCGTCTTCGGCACGTCCTTGATCACGGCGAAGCCGCCCGCCATGTCGCCGTAGAGCGTGGCGTAGCCGACCGACAGCTCGCTCTTGTTGCCGGTGGTGAGCACGAGCCAGCCGTGCGCGTTGGAGAGCGCCATGACCAGGTTGCCGCGGATCCGAGCCTGCAGGTTCTCCGCGGCGACGCCGCCGCGCACGCGGTCGCCGAGGGCGGCGTCGTAGGCGCGCATCAAGGGCTCGATCGGAATCTCGATCAGCTCCACCCCGAGGTTCGCCGCGATCGCCCGGGCATCGGCCTGCGTGCCCTCGCTCGAGTGCGGCGACGGCATGACGACGCAGGTGAGCCGCTCGGGCCCGAGCGCGTCCGCGGCGATCTGCGCGACGAGCGCCGAGTCGATCCCGCCGGAGAGCGCGACCACGGCGTGCCGGAAGCCGTTCTTCTCGACGTAGTCGCGCAGGCCCAGGACGAGCGCCGCGTACACCTCCTCGATGTCGTCGAGGAGGGGCTCGACGCGGCCGGCGGAACCGTCCTCGCCGAGGTCGACCAAGACCAGGTCCTCCTCGAACTGCCTGGCGCGCGCGACGATCTCGCCGCGCTCGTCGACGACGAAGCTCGCCCCGTCGAAGACGAGCTCATCCTGCCCGCCGACGAGGTTGCAGAACGCGAACGGCACCCCGTAGGCGCGGGCCCGGTCGGCGAACATGCGCTCGCGGCCGCGCGCCTTGCCGCGGTGATAGGGGGAGGCGGAAGGGTTCGCGATCAGGCGCGCGCCGGCAGCGACCTCGTCGGACGCCGGTGCGCCCGGCTCCCAGACGTCCTCGCAGATCGTCAGGCCTACCGGAACGCCGCCGATCTCCTCCACGCGGGGCTCGCCGCCGCGCATGAAGTAGCGCTCCTCGTCGAACACCGCGTAGTTGGGCAGCCGCTGCTTGCGGTACACGGCGCGGATGGCGCCGTCGGCGAGGACGGCGAGCGAGTTGTAGGCGAGCTTGGGCGCCGGCGCGTCGGGGTGGCGCACCCCCGCCGTCGCGGTCGGCTCGGCGAAGCCGACCAGCGCCGTGACCCCGTGGATCTCGGCGGCGAGCCGCTCGACGGCGGAGACGTTCGCGGCCAGAAAATGCCGCTTCAGGTACAGGTCCTCGGCCGGGTAGCCGGGGATGACCAGCTCCGGGAAGAGCACGAGCTGCGCGCCCTCGGCGCGGGCGCGCTCGATCCACTCGCGGACCTTCGCGGCGTTGCCCTCCAGGTCGCCCACGGTGGCGTTGACCTGGGCGAGCGCGAGCCTGAGCTTGG